>VGYZ01000054.1 GCA_016872795.1 Planctomycetota bacterium | reverse complement strand
GACCTCGTCGGCGGCGACCGCGAGTACTGCGCGGGGCTCGTCGCCCTCAACTCGGTCTTCCAGATCCTGCTCTTTCCCGTGTACGCGTGGCTGTTCGCGACGTGGCTGCCCGAGCAGCTCGGCCTCGCGGGCACGGTCGTGCCCGTCTCGATGGGGGAGATCGCGACTAGCGTCGCCGTCTACCTCGGCATTCCCTTCGCGGCCGGCATTCTCACGCGGCTCACGCTCGTGCGCGCGCGCGGACGCGAGTGGTACGAGTCGAGCTTCGCGCCGCGCATCGGACCGATCACGCTCGTCTCGCTGCTGTTCACGATCGTCGTGATGTTCGCGCTCAAGGGTGACACCATCGTGCAGTTGCCCCTCGACATGCTGCGCATCGCGCTGCCGTTGCTCGCGTACTTCGTGCTGATGTTCTTCCTCTCGTTCTTCATGAGTTGGAAGCTCGGCGCGGGCTACGAGCGTTCGGCCACGCTCTCGTTCACGGCCGCTTCGAACAACTTCGAGCTCGCGATCGCCGTTGCGGTGGCGACCTTCGGCATCGAGAGCGGAGCCGCGCTCGTCGCCGTGATCGGACCGCTCGTGGAGGTCCCGGCGCTGATCGCGCTCGTCGGCGCGGCGCGCTGGCTGCAGAAGCGCTGGTTTGGCTCCGGCGCCGCTGCGGGCGGGTGCGCGCGCTGACGCCGTCCCGAAAGCGGACAGGCGCACGCGGCCGGGCTCCAGTGTGAGGGGCGGCGCGCCGAATCCGGATGCGGTGAAGGCTCTCGCTGCGCTGCTCTTGCTCTTCGTGCTCGTCGCGCTGCCCCGCGTCGCGGTGAGCTCATTGGGGGACGAGGGAGCGCTCGAGGCGAGCGCGTCCTCGCTCGAGGAGCTGCATGCGGACCCGCAGGCGGCGCTCGGCAAGCGCGTGCGACTGCGCTTCCAGCTACGCGAGGAGTGCGCGCACTGGAATCCGTTCGTGACGCGCTTCGGCGAGGGCGACTACCGCGCCTTCGACGTGTGGTCGGATCGCCAGTTCCTGTGGGAGAAGGAGGAGTGGGACGCTCCGATCGCGCGCCTGTTCGTGCGCCGCGGAAGTCCGGCGGAGCAGTCCCTTTCGGGCGGGCGTCGACTCGCGCGCTTCGAAGCTGTCGTCGAGGCGCGACAGGTCTTTCTCGGGCGTCCGTGGCTCGAGGTCGAGTCCGCGCGACGGGTGGGGGACGAGCTGAGCGAGGGTACGCTCCTGCATGCGACGCGCGCTTGCGAGGCCGCGCACGAAGCGCGCTGGGCCATCGCACGCGAGGCGCTCGATCAGGCACTGCTCGGCGCGATGCCTCCGGCGCTGCGCAGCGAGCTGCGGCGCCTGCGTGAGCTCGCCGCGCATCCGCCGCGCGATCCCGCGCGGCACGAAAGGCGCTAGCTAATCGCCGTGCGCGCGCGCGGAGACGCTCGCGATGCGCAGGAGCTCGTCGCCCTCGAGCAGCGCGCAGCGCTCGGCGAGGTTGACCATCGGGCAGACATGGCGCGGCTCGAGCTCGAGCAGCGCTCCGAGCTCCGGGAGCGGACCGGAACGCACCTCGAGCGGCAGGTGCTCTTCGCTCGGTCGAGTCGCCACGAGGCCCGGGTGTCCGGCGACGAGTACACACGGGTCGGCCACGGAGGCGTCGACGGACTTCGAGCCAGCGTCGACGGTCACACGATCCGTTCGTGGGCGCGAGATCACGCGGGCGAGCACGCTTGCGGCGCAGCGGAAGCCCTGTAGCCCCAACGCAGCGCTGTTGTGGTCCCAGTACACGACGATTCCCGGGGAAATGGAGTGCTGGAGCGCGGCGAGTCCGCGGTGCTCGAGCGCTTCGACGAAGGTCGGCGTTCCGCTCGTGATCGTCTCGTGCTCGCGCGATCCGAGATACAGCGCGAGATCGGTGAGCGCGTCGAAGAGCGGCGCGCAGGCCGTGCGGCGTTCGGCGACCGTCGTTGCGCGCATGTGTCCTTCGTAGGCGTGCCAGCCGCGCAGCGCGGAACCGGCAGCCAGCGCGACCTCCCGAATGCGGGCGCGATCGTCGAGCGCAATCCCGCTCCGCCCCATGCCCGGGTCGAGGTCGATGAACACACCGAGTCCGTACTCACGAAGGTCGCGCGCGTGCGCCGCGTCCCCGCTCAGCATCGACAGTTTCTGTCCCGGATGCTGGCGCGCGAGCTCGACGATGCGCGCGAGGTTCGCGCCGCGGTGCGCAAACGCGACGAGCAGGTCGATCGAATCGCCGCGGCGATCCGCGAGCTCGAGCAACACGCGCGCCTCGCGCGTCGTCGCGCACTTGAAGCGCCGCAGGCCGTGCGCGAGCAGCAGCTCGAGCACTTCCGGCACCTTGGCCGTCTTCACATGGGGTCGCCAGCGCGCGAGGCCGCCGCGAACCGCGAGCAGCTCCTCCATGCGCGCCAAGTTCGCTCGCACGCGATCGAGGCGCACGAGCAGCAGCGGTGTCGGCAGGTTCTGGAGTGCCGTCGCGTCCATGGCTTCAGGTGTCCTGCGGGCGCGGCGGGGTCGGTCGCTCCTCGAACGCGCTGCAGTCTTGGCCGCTCGCCATGCGGATTTCCACGGACGGAAGGCGCGCGGAGAGGATGCCGTAGGCGCGGCAGCCGTGCGGGGTCGACGGCTGGTGCGTGATCCAGTAGTGGCGACAGCGAGCGCAGACCGGTACGGGGCGCGATTCCACGGCGCGGGCTAGCATGGCGTCCCACGCGGCGCCCTGGAAGTCCATGCGCCGCTGTCAGAGATTGCACAAGTGATTCGCACGCTCCTCCTCAGCGCTTGTTCAATGCTTGGCGCGGCCGCATGGCTCGCGCACCCAGATCCGACGCCCATGCGCGCGGCCGCGCAGGCGTTGGTTGCGGCGCTCGACCAAGAGGACCGAGCGCGCGCCGTGTTTCCGTTTCACTCTGCGCAGCGGCTCGACTGGCACTATGTGCCGCGCGAGCGTGCAGGCGTTCCGCTGCGTTCGCTCGACGAGCGCGAGCGACGCGCGCTGCGCGCGCTCTTGCGCACGGTGCTGAGCGCCGAAGGAGAGCTCGTCGTCGACGAGATCGTCGCGCTCGAGCAAGTGCTGAGGGAGCGAGAGTCGACGCCCGAGCGTCCGGCGACTTGGCGCGATGCCGAGGCCTACAGCGTCGCGATCTTCGGCGATGTCGCCTCGCCCGACCCTTGGGGCTGGCGCTTCGAAGGCCACCATGTCGTGCTGCAGTTCTCCGAGGTGGACGGGAAGCTCGCGTTCACTCCGCACTTCCTTGGCACCAACCCCGCGCGGCACGAGCAGGAGGGCCGCGTCGTCGAGCCGCTCGCCCGCGAGCAGTCGCTCGGGCGCGAGCTGGCCGCGGCGCTCGAGGGAACGCTCGCCCCGCGGGCGCGCGTCGCCGGGCCGGTGCCGGCGGATGTCGTCCACGGGCCGGGGCGCGACGAGCGCTTCGATGCGGCCGAGGGCGTGGCGCTGGCGGAGCTGCCGGAAGCGTTCCGGGGCCGCGTGGCCGACTTGCTCGGCACCTATGTGGACCGTTTCGAGGGTCCGGCGCGGGCGCGGGCGCAGGAGCTCGTCGCCGATCTGGGCGCGCTGCGCTTCCTGTGGGTGGGTTCGACCGAGGCGGGCAAGCCGCACTACTATCGGCTGCATTCGCCGCGCTTCACGCTCGAGTACCACAACAGCCAGAACGATGTGAACCATGTGCACACTCTGTGGCGCGAGCGCGCAGGTGACTTCGGCGGACCGGGCGTCGCTCCAGCGGGCGGGCGATGAGCGGCGGACGGCAGCGCAAGGCTCGCAAGACCTGCGCGACATGCGGGCGCGAGTTCGAGTGGCGGAAGAAGTGGGAGCGCGACTGGGAGCGAGTCGTGCACTGCAGCGAGCGCTGTGCCCGCGCGGCACGGGCCGCGCGGCGGGTTTCGCGTCCCTAGGCGACCGGTCGGCTCACATTTCTGCCGGATTCCCCGCTGACGAACGGGTTCGCCGGGAGTCCATAATGCCGCGACATGCTGGTGGAACTGGAGATCTCCGATCTGGCGCTGATCGAGCGGGCGGAGCTCTCGTTCGGGCCGGGGCTCAATGTCATCACGGGCGAGACCGGCGCGGGCAAGAGCCTGCTCGTCGGTGCGCTCGAGCTCCTCTTGGGCGAGAAGCCCAGGACCGCGATCGTGCGCTCCGGCGCCGCACGCGCGACGGTCGAGGGGCGCTTTCGCGTGCCGGCCGGGGCGACGAGCGTGCAGCGCTGGGCGCGCAAGCATGCGCCTGAGCTGCTCGAGGACTGGGACGCCGACCCGAAGGCCGCGGAGCGCGAGCTGGCGCTGGTGCGCACGGTGTCGGCCGATGGGCGCACGCGCGCGTATGTGAACGCGCGGCCCGTGACGCGCGAGGCGCTTTTCGAGCTCGCGCCGCGGCTGTTCGAGATCCACGGGCAGAACGACCACCAGCGGCTGCACGACGCTTCCGAGCAGCTGCGCCTGCTCGACGGCTTCGGCAAGCTCGACGCGCAGGTGGCCCAGTACAAGGCGGCGCGCGAGGCGTGGAGCAAGCTCGTCGACGAGGCCTTGCGGCTCGAGCGCGAGGCGAGCGAGCGGCGCGATCGCCTCGACCTCGCGCGCTTCCAGCTGCAGGAGCTTGTGACAGCGAATCCCGAGGCGGGGGAGCGTGCGCGGCTCGAGCCGGAGCGCGAGCTCCTGCGACACGCCGCGGGCATGAAGCAGGGCTTCGGCGAGCTGCTCGCCGGACTCGCGGACGGCGACGATGCGGCGCTCGACCGCGTGCGGCACGCGCAGCGCTTCCTCGATGGCTGGCGCTCGAAGGTGGCCGCGCTCGAGGGCGCCGCGACGGACCTCGAGGCGGCGTTCGCGCACCTCGACGAGGCCGTGCGCGCGCTGCGCTCGCTCGGCGATGCGCTCGAAGTCGATCCGCGGCGGCTCGAGGAGATCGAGGAGCGCCTCGCCGAGCTCGAGCGACTCGAGCGCAAGTACCGCACGGATGCCGCGGGCCTCGTCGAGCGGCGCGGCGAGCTCGAGGCGGAGATTGCGCGGCTCGAGCGCGATGAGCAGCACTCCGAAGGGCTGGCGGAGGGCATCGCGAAGGCGCGCGCGACTTTGCTCTCGCGCGCGGGTGAGCTGCGGCGCGCGCGCAAGGCGCTGCGCGAGAAGCTCGTCAAGGCGGTGCACAAGGCGCTCAAGGAGCTCGGGCTCTCGAACGCGACCTTCGATGTGCGCATCGGCCAGCGCAGCGAGGACGAGGGCGGTGGTGGCGACCCGGCGGCGCGCCATGAGATCGAAGCTGACCAGCAGCGCTTCGGCGAGCGCGGCATGGATCGCATCGAGTTCCTGCTCGCGGCGAACCCTGGCGAGTCGATGAATCGCCTGCGCGAGGTCGCCTCGGGCGGCGAGACGGCGCGCATCATGCTCGCGCTGCGCGGCGTGCTCGCGGAAGCGGGCGAGCGGCGTTCGCTCCTGTTCGACGAGATCGACTCGGGCGTCGGCGGGCGGCTCGGGCCCACCGTGGGAGCGCACCTGCGCAAGCTCGGCGAGCACCATCAGGTGCTGTGCGTGACGCACCTGCCCGCGATCGCAGCGATGGCGTCGGTGCACCAGCGCGTCGAGAAGAAGGTCGAGGCGGGGCGCACGCGAACGCGCGTCGAAGCGCTCGATGGCGAGCGGCGCGTGCGCGAGATCGCGGACATGATCGCCGGCGGCAAGGATCAGGAGACGGCGCGCGCCGAGGCTCGACGCCTGATGGAGCTCGCGACATGAGTGTCGTCGACGGCGACGACTCGAATCCCTATCGCGCGCCGGAGACGAGCAGTGCCGTGCGGGGCGAGCCGCGCTCGCGACGGCATCTCGCCGGCCGCGTCGAGCGCCTGCTCGCATCGATCTTGGACTCGTTGCTCTACATTCCAGCCTTCCTGTGGCTTGGCCTCGGCAATGCCGCCGCCTTCCTGACGGACAACGAGACGGCGGTACCGGACGATCGCGGTGCGATTGGACTCTCGCTCTTCCTGCTCTCCGCGCTGTTCGTATTCGCGGTGCAGATGTTCCTGCTGGCGACTCGCGGCTGGACGCTCGGCAAGCGCGTGCTCAAGCTGCGTATCGAAAGCGTTCATGGTGGATCGGTGGGCTTCATGCAACTTGTGGTTCTGCGCACGCTGCTACCGGCGGCCTTCGGTTTCTGCTGCGGTCTCTTCAGTCTGATCGACGCGCTGTTCATCTTTGGCGAAGAACGGCGCTGCTTGCATGACCTCCTCGCCGGCACGGTCGTGGTGAACGCTTGAGCGAGCGGCTCGACACGCTCGCGATCGTCGAGGCGCCTGAAGGTGTCGAGCTCTCCCTGCGCGTGGCAGGTCTCACGGCGCGTTCGCTCGCCTTCGGCGTGGACCTGCTCGTGCGCTTCGCGATCTACTCCGCGCTCAGCTGGCTCGCGCTGTTTGGCGACATTGGACAGGGGCTGCTGCTGCTTGCGATCTTCGCGGTCGAGTGGTTCTACCCCGTGGGATTCGAGGTGCTTTGGAAGGGGCAGACTCCGGGCAAGCGCGTGCTCGGGCTCTCGGTGGTGCGCGACGATGGCACGCCCGTGGGGTGGTCTGCGTCCGTGCTGCGCAACTTCCTGCGCGTCGTGGACTTCCTTCCCGGGTTGTACGGCGCAGCGGTCGTTTCGACGCTCCTCTCGCGCGACGGCAAGCGCATCGGCGACCACATCGCCGGCACCGTGGTCGTGCATGTCGACGGACGCAGCAAGCTGCGAGCGCTGCCGAATGCGGAGCCGTGCGCGCCGCCGATGCCGCTCACTCCCGAAGAGCAGGCGGCCCTGATCGAGTTTGCCGCCCGCTCGGGGGACTGGAGTCGGGCACGCCGCGAGGAGCTCGCCGCGCAGCTCGCCCCGCTCACGGGTGCGACCGGAAACGACCACGGTGCGCGTGTGCTTGGAATGGCGCGCTGGATCGAGGGCGCGCGGTGAAGCGTGAGCCGTTCATCGCAGCGCGCAAGGAGCGCTGGCAGCGGCTCGAGTCGCTCTTGGAGGCGCTGCGCTCGGGGCGCAAGGACACGCAGGCGCTGAAGGCGCTGCCCGAGCTGCCGCAGCTCTATCGCCACGCCTGCCAAGACCTCGCGCTCGCGCGGCGGCGCATGTACGGCCGCGAGCTCGTCGAACGGCTGAACCTGATGGCGTTGCGCGGGCGCGAGCAGCTCTATCGCCCGCAGTCCAGCTATCTCGCGCAGGTGGGGCAGTTCCTCGGCGTCGATTTCCCCCGGCTGGTGCGCGAGGAGTGGCGGCTGTTTTGGATCTGCTCGGCCTTGTTCCTGCTGCCGCTCGTCGGAGTGGCGGTGATGGCCAACACGCGACCGGACCTGCTCTACGCGGTGATGGAGCCTGAGAGCATCGAGCAGTTCGAGGCCATGTACGACCCGGCGGGCAAGCTCGGCGAGGGACGAGGCGCGGCTGCGAACGTGAAGATGTTCGCGTTCTACATCCGCAACAACGTCGGCATCGACTTCCAGATCTTTGCCAGCGGGCTGGTGTTCGGCATCGGCTCGATCCTCTCGCTCATTTACAACGGCGTGCACTTCGGCGCGGTCGCGGGGCACTTCCTTGCCATCGGCTACGAGGACCAGCTGTTTCCGTTCGTGGCGGGACACAGCTCGTGGGAGCTCGTCGCGATGGTGATCGCAGCGGTGGCCGGCATGCGGCTGGGCTCGCTGCTCGTGGCGCCGGGCAGGCGCTCGCGCTCCCGCGCATTGGTCGAGGATGCGCCGCGTTGCCTGCAGCTCCTGATCGGTGCCGCGGCGATGACGGCGCTCGCTGCGTTCATCGAGGGCTTCTGGTCCGCTCAGCCGTTGCCGGCGTCCATCAAGTACGCGGTGGGAGCGCTGATGTGGCTGCTGATGACCCTTTACCTGTGGCTCGGAGGTCGTCGGCGTGCAGCTTGAGCGCATCTCGCTCGCGCTGCGACCGCGCACGGGCCACGAGTGTCTCGATCTCGCGGCGGCGATGCTGCGCAGCTGGGGCGGAGCGATCTTCGCGGCGTGGGCCGTGCTGGTGCTACCCGTGTGCCTGCTGTTCCTGCTCGCGCTCGACAGCGCGTGGCTTGCGCTGTTTCTGCTGTGGATGCTGCGTCCGCTGCTCGAGCTCGTGCCGGTGTTCGTCGCCTCGCGAGCGACCTTTGGGGCGCTACCGACCCTGCAGGTCACCTTGCGCGACTTGCCGCGGACCTTACTGCGACTCGCGCTCGCATGCGTCGTCCGGTATCGCTGGATGCCGTGGCGTGCGCTCGTGACTCCGATCGCATTGCTCGAAGGCAGCACGGGGCGCAAGCGACAGGAACGCGAGCGTGAGTTACAAACATCTGGTTCGGGCGATGCGGTGCTCGCCGCGTGCTTCTTCCTTGCGCTTGAAGTGAGCCTCTTCGTGCAGGGATCGCTGCTGCTTTGGTTCTTCACCCCGAGCGAGCTCGCGCCGGATCTCTCTCCGCTCGAGGATGGCGACTTCGGCGGCGTGCAGCTCGGCTGGTTCGCGGTGGCGATGAAGCTCGTGTGGCTCGCGAGTTACTCGGCCTGCGGCATCCTGCACGCACTCGCGGGCTTTGCGCTGTATCTGAACCAGCGATCGCGCCTCGAGGGCTGGGATGTCGAGCTGGCGTTCCGCCGCCTCGGGGCGCGTGCGGCGCAAGTGTTGCGCCGGGGGAGTGTCGTCGCGGCGCTCGCGTTCGTGCTGCTGTTGCCGCTCGCGCGTGCTCAGGAGGCAACGGAGGCGGCGCAGCCTGCTGCGGCCGCGCCGCAGCAGCAGGACGCCGCCGAGGTCGCTCGCGACATTCTCGCGCACGAAGACTTTGCTACGAGCGAGACGCGCACACGCTTTCGGCTCCGGTGGGAGAGCGGGCCCAACCTGGACGGAGCGCTCGACCTCGGCGTCGTTGCCTATGTGCTGCAGTTTCTCGGCTGGGCCTTGCTGGTGGCGCTGCTCGTCGGGATCGTCGTGCTGATCCTGCGCAAGGCCGGGCTGATCGAGTGGCAGGCCGTGACCGCGCCGAGGTCAGCCCTGCCGCCGACGCATGTGTTCGGACTCGATGTGCGGCCCGAGTCGCTGCCGGACGACATTGGCGCTCGCGCTCGGGAACTGTGGCTTGCGGGCGATGCGACCGGAGCGATGGGCTTGCTCTACCGCGGCGTGCTCTCGCGGCTGATCGCGACGGGCGCGCTCGCGCCGGATCCGGGCGACACGGAGCGCGACTGCGTGGAGCGCGTGCGGCGTCTCGATCGAGTGGATCTGGCGGGTTTCTTTGCGGCGGTGACGAGCGCGTGGCTCGTGTGCGCGTACTCGCGCACGCGTCCTGACGATGCCACGGCGCTCGCCTTGTGCGATGCATGGGGGCAGCACTTCCGACGGGAGGCGTCGTGAGTCCGCGCGCTGTCCGCAGGATCTTCGTGATCGGGGTCGCGCTCGCGCTCGCGTTGGTGGCGTACGTGATCTTCGGCGTGATCGGTTTCGAGGAATTCGAGGACGATGTCGGCTACCGCGGAGCAGCGCGCGAAAATCCGATGCTGGCCGCGGAGCGCACGCTGAAGCGACTCGGACGCGAGGTCGAGACCGCGAACTACCTCGGCGAGCTGCCGACGACGGACGCGCTGCTCGTCCTGCGGCAGTCAGGGCGCTTTCTCTCGCCCGTCGATGTCGAGCGGCTGCTCGGGTGGGTGGAAGCTGGCGGCCATCTCGCGGTGCTCCTGCCGGGGGAGGACTTCGAGAGCGCGATCGAGAACGACCTCGAGGAGGAGCGTTTCTCCCATCCGCTGCTCGATGCGCTGCAGCTCGACGTGCGTCTCGATGCAGATGCGGAGCGCGAGGTGCAGGTGGAACTTGGCCGCGGCTTGCGGCGCATCGAGTTCGACGGCCGGCTGACGTTCGCCGACCCCAACGCGCTCTCCGATATCGACACCGGCGATCCGATGCTCGCGCGCGTGCTGGGGCTCGAGCACGGCTATGGCCGCATCATGCTGTTCGCGGACGACGACTGGGTGCTCAATGCCGACTTTGGCGAGCTCGACCATCCCTATGTGCTCGACGATCTCGCCAGCTTCGATGGCGAGCGTCGCGAAGTGCGTTTCGTGCTCGGAGAGCGGCCTCCGGGACTGCTCGCCCTCTTGTGGGAGCACGGCTGGCCCGCGATCAGCGCCGCGTCGGTGCTCCTCGCGCTCGCGCTCGGGCGTCGCGCGTTCGTCGCGGGGCCGAGGCTGGGTGAGCTACCGCGCGAGCGCCGCGACTTTTCCGAGCATGTGCGTGCGAGCGGCGAGTTCCTGTGGCGCTCGCGACAGGCGCAGCGCTTGCTCGCCGCGCCGCGCGCGGAGCTGCGATGCCGCATCGGAGTGGTGCGCGCCGAGTGGCTGGCGCACGACGAAGCGGCGCTGGCGCGCGTGCTCGCGGAGCAGTCTGGGCTCGGCGTCGCGCGCGTGCGCACGGCGCTTGCAGCGAGAGACGTCGACAAGGCGCAATTCACCGAGGTCGTGCGCGATCTCGAGACAGTCAGGAGATCCCTATGAGCGAAGTGCAGGTGGTGGTGGTGACGGACGAGGAGCTCGCGCGGGCTTCCGCGCGCGTGGCGCGCATGCGCGAGGAAGTCGGCCGCGTCGTGATCGGTCAGGCGGAGGAAGTGGAGCAGGTGCTGCTCGCCTTCCTCGCCGGGGGCCATGTCCTCATCGAAGGCGTTCCCGGACTCGGCAAGACGCTGCTCGTGCTCGCGCTCGCGCGCACATTCGGCGGCAAGTTCGCGCGCGTGCAGTTCACGCCCGATCTCATGCCGAGCGACGTGACGGGTCACGTGGTGTACGAAGGCGCATCGGGCACGTTCCGGCTGCGCAAGGGCCCCGCCTTCACGAACCTGCTGCTCGCCGACGAGATCAATCGCGCGTCAGCGAAGACGCAGTCCGCACTGCTCGAGGTCATGCAGGAGGGGCAGATCACGATCGAGGGCGAAGCGACGAAGCTCGCGCCGCCGTTCATGACCCTCGCCACGCAGAACCCGATCGAGCAGGAGGGCACTTATCCGCTGCCGGAGGCGCAGCTCGACCGCTTCCTGCTCAAGATCGTCGTCGACTATCCGAGCCTTGACGAGGAGGCGCGCATCGTCGAGCTCGTCACGGCTGGCCGCATCGGCGGTCAGCTCGAGGTCTCGGCCGTGCAGCCCGTGTGCACGGCGGACGAGGTGCTCGAGCTGCAGCGCACGGTCGCGCGCTTGACTGTGCTGGAGCGAGTGCGCGAGTACGCGGTGCGCATCGTGCGCGAGACGCGCGCGTGGCGCGGGGTTGCGATGGGCGCGGGCCCGCGCGGCGGGATCTCGCTCGTGCGCGTCGCGCGCGCGAAGGCGTTGCTCGAGGGACGAGGCTTCGTGACGCCGGATGACATCAAGGCGGTGGCGCTGCCCGTCCTGCGCCATCGACTGACGCTCGCTCCGGAGCTCGAGCTCGAGGGCGTGACGACGGACGATGTGCTTCGTTCGATCCTCCAGAAGGTGGAAGCGCCGCGCGAATGAGGCCGCGTCGGCGAGCGCTGGGGCTGGTGGGAGCGTGGGCCTTGCTCGGGCTCGCGGCTTCCTTCGTGCCCGCGTGGCTCGTCGGCTGGCAGGCGTGCGGAGCGTTGCTCGGACTCGCGCTGGCGCTCGATCTCGTCTTCGCGCTGCGTCGAGCGCCGCTCGTGGTCGAGCGCTCCGCGCCCCACTCGCTTGCTCTCGGTATGTGGTCTACGGTGCGCCTGCGACTGCGCAACCCCGGCGCGCGCTCCGAGCGCGTGACGGTGTTCGACGGCCACCCGCTCAAGGTCGAAGTCGAGGCCTTGGCGCGCGAAGTCGAGGTTCCGGGTGAGCGCGGCGTCGAGTTCGACTATCGGTTGCGCGGACGCGAGCGCGGCGAAGGGCGCTTCGGTCCGTGCGAGGTCGTGCGCGAGTCGCGGCTCGGGCTGTGGGACTTGCGCGAGCGCACGGCGCTCGACACGCGCGTGCGCGTCTATCCGAACTTCACCGCTGTGGCCGGCTTCGCGCTCCACGCGCTCGAAAATCGCATCCAGCTGATGGGCATCCGGCGTCGCCAGCGCCGCGGCGACGGCATGGAGTTCCGCCAGATGCGCGACTATCAGGCCGGCGATTCGCTGCGGCAGATCGACTGGAAAGCGACCTCCCGCAGGCAGAAGACCATCTCGCGGGAGTATCAGGAGGAGCGCGACCAGCAGGTGGTGTTCCTGCTCGACTGTGGGCGCCGCATGCGCGCCATCGACGGCGAGTTGTCGCACTTCGACCACTGCCTGAACGCGCTGCTGCTGGTGGCCTATGTCGCCCTGCGGCAGGGCGACGCCGTGTCCTTGCTCACCTTCGGAGGGGTCGATCGCCGGCTTCCGCCGATCAAGGGCCGAGAGGGGATGACCCCCTTGCTCAACGCCGTCTACGACCTCGAGCCGACCCTGGAACCACCCGACTATTTGGAGGCTGCCGCGCGCCTGCGGGTCTTCCAGCGCCGCCGCGCGCTCGTGGTGGTGGTGACCAACCAGCGCGACGAGGACGAGGACGAGCTCGGGCCGGCGCTCGATCTGCTGCGCACCCGGCACCTCGTCGTTCTCGCCAGCCTGCGGGAAACCTCGGTGGACGCGCTGTTGAGGGCTCCGGTGGGGGGGTTCGGCGACGCGCTGGCCACCTGCGCAGCCGAGGAGTACGCGCAGGCTCGTCGCCGCGCCCTCGAGCGCCATGCGGGTCGGGGCGTCCTGACCCTCGACATTGCGCCGTCCGAGCTGCGGGCCGCCCTCGCGGAGAAGTACCTCGAAATCAAGCGCTCCGGCCGCCTGTAGGAGAGCGGGGCACTCTGTCCACACTCCGTTCCGGCGCTGGAACTGCATCCTCCGGGGCGTTATCTCTAGGCTCTTCGACTCCCGTCCTCGAACTCTCCGCACCCACCATGAAGTCCGCGCTCCTCGTCACTCTCGCCGCCGCCAGCCTGCTCGCCCCGTCCTGTGGCACCATCAAGCAGAAGATCCGCGGTCCCGTCGAAGCCGTCGTCACGCTGCCCTCCGCAACCCCCGGCCAGCTCGAGCAGTGCATCGTCTCGGCCTCGCCGAACTCGCACGCGGAAGCGGGCGTGCGCGCGCTGCGCGCCAGCGACTGGGAACTCGCGAAGACGGGTTTTGCGCAGGCGCTCGTCGATGACTCCTATGACCACGCCTCGCACTACGGCAAGGGACTCGCCTACGAGCTCTCCGGCGACCTGCCGATGGCGCTCGCCTGCTACGAAACCGCCGTGCGCTTCTCCTCCGAGGAGCCGAACCAGGACTACGCCGCGGCGATCGCGCGCGTGAAGGCCAAGCTCACGCGCGGCTAGTCGCGGGGACTCTCCGGCGACAGCGCCTCCAAACACCGCGGGGCGGCGCGACCGGACAAGGTCGCGCCGCCCCGCGTGTTGGGGTCCGCTTGCGCGCGCCGCTCAGCGGCCGGCGCGCATGCGCTCCTTCAATTCGTTGAGGAACTCGTCGGCCTGCTTGCCCGCGAAGTTGCCGGCCTGCGCCTTCGAGAGCTTGGCGAGGTCCGCCATGGCGGCCTCGAGCTCCTTGCGCTTGGACAACTCGCTGGCGCGCAGCTTCGCGATCTGCTTCTGGGCCTTGATCACGGCGCCGGCGTCCTTGTTGGCCGCGAGCTCGGCGAGCACCGCTTCCACGGCAGCCTTTTCCGGCATCCCAGCGAGTTCCTTGGCGAGCGCGGCGCCGGAGGTCTCGGTGCCAAGGAAGTCGCCCGACGCGTAGGTCGCCTTGAGGCCCGCCACGCGGCTCTCGACGATGCTGCGGATCGACGCCGAGATGCCCGGACCTCCATCGGCCTCGGTCAGCTTGGCGGCCTCGTCGAGCGCCGTCTTGTACTGGCGCTTGAGCAGCGCGGCCTTGACCGCCTTGGTCGATGCCGGCCACTCCCACTGGGGCTTGGGCAGCGCACCTGCGACAGCCTTCTCGATCAGCGCATCGGTGATCCCCGCGGGGTGACCCTGCCACACCACGATGCCCTTGGCGTCGACGAGCACCGCGGCGGGGATGCCCGACACCTTGAAATAGCTCGCGAGCTTGCCGCCACGGTCATAGCCATAGGCGTACTTCGCGCCCTTCTCCTCCACCCACTTGACCGTCTCCGCTTCGCCTTCGTCGGTCACGCCGACGATCGACAGGCCGCGCTCACCCCACTTCTTCTGAAGCTCGTTGAGGTGCGAGACCTGCCCTCCGCAGGGGCCTCACCAGTAGGCGAAGAACTCGAGCAGCACCGCGCGGCCCATGAAGTCATCGAAGGTCTTGGCGCCCGTCTGGGCGAGGCCCTCGAGCTTCACCGGCGGCAGCGGCGTGCCAGGCGCCTGCGCCCGAGCGGGCGCGGAGGTGGAGGCCATGCTCAGGGCGAGCAAGCCGGCGAGAAACGCACATTGGAGTCGCATGGCTGCCTCTTGTGGCGCTGCGGGTGGCGGCCGAGAGCAGCGCGCTTGGGTTGACACTACAGCATAGCGTCATTCCCGCCATTCCCAAGGGCTCCGACAGTGGAAGCAGGCTCGCGGACGCTACCCTTTGCCCCCCGATGAGCCCCGACGACGACGATTTCCGCGATCCCGAGGACGACGCGCCGGATCCCGGCCGCCTCGTCCGCCTCAACAAGTATCTCGCCGACCACGGCATCGCATCGCGCCGCAAGTGCGACGAGCTGATCGCCAAGGGCAAGGTGACGATCGACGGCGAGATCGTGACCGAGCTCGGGACGAAGGTCGATCCGAGCGTCCAGCAGGTCGATGTCGACGGCGTGGTGCTCAAGCCCGAGCGCACGGAGCCGCGCTACTACCTGTTGCACAAGCCGCGCGGCGTGGTCTGCACCAACGAGCGGCGCGAGGCGCGCATGCGCGCCATCGACCTCGTCACCGATCCCGCCAAGGGCCGCATCTACACCGTCGGCCGTCTCGACGAGGACTCGACCGGCCTGATCCTGCTCACCAACGACGGCGACTTCTCCAACCGCATCGCGCACCCGCGCTACGGCGTCACCAAGACATACTCGGTCAAGGTGCGCGGCCGCATCGAAGGCGAGGCGATCGAGCAGGTGCAGAAGGGCGTGCGCCTCGCCGAGGGCTGGACCGCGCCGGCGTTCGTGAAGGTGCTCAAGCGCACGAACGAGTGGTCGTTGCTCACCTGCACGCTCAACGAAGGCAAGAACCGCGAAGTGCGCCGCATGTTCGCCGCCGTGGGCTACAATGTACTCGCGCTGCGCCGTACGCACATCGGCACGCTCTCGGATCGCTCGCTGCACGAAGGCCAGTGGCGTTTGCTGCTGCGCGCCGAGGTCGCCGAGTTGCTCGGCCAGTCGAAGGCGAGCGGCCGCGCTGCTCCGCTGGACGACAAGCGCAAGGACCCGCGCACGCGCTTCTTCGCGACTCAGGCACCGCAGGGGCCGGGGCCCGAGCGCCGCGGGGTCCGCTCTGGAGACAAGTACCGTCGCGATCGCCGTCGCAGTCTCGAGCGGATCCAGTCGCGCGAGGAGCAGGGCCGTCGCGGTCGCGGCGATCGCCGCCGCAAGCTGCGCGAGATCGGCCGCGATCCGGCGCAGGGCGGGCCGAAGGGGCCGCCGAAGAAGACTGGCGGCAAGTGGAAGAAGTGGGGGAGCTCGTGAGCGCCACGCCCGCACCGCTCGCGCGGCTTCAGAAGAACGGCACGAAGGTCGGCGAGTATCGACTCGCGAACGGCATGACCGTGCTGCTCGTCGAGCGCCACGCCGATCCAGTCGTCGCTGTGATGATCTGGTACAAGGTCGGTGCGCGCAACGAACGCGAGCACGAGGCCGGCGTCTCGCACTTTCTCGAGCACATGATGTTCAAGGGCTCGCCGCGCTTCGCGAAGGGCGAGATCGATCGCCTGACGACCACGCTCGGCGGCAGCAACAACGCGTTCACGAGCTCGGATCACACCGCCTACTGGTTCGAGCTCGCCAGCGATCGCTGGGAGAAGGCGCTCGAGATCGAAGCCGATCGCATGCGCGCGGTGCTGCTCGACGCCAAGGAGTTCGACCGCGAGCGCGCGGTCGTGCTCGAGGAGCTCGCCATGGGCCTCGACGAGCCGTGGCGGCGGCTCGCGGACCTCGTGCAAGGCACGCTGTTTCTGCGCCACCCATACCGTCGCCCGGTGATCGGGCACGCCGATGCGCTCAAGCGCATGAGCGTCGCCGACATGCGCGACTACCACCGCCGCTTCTACCACCCCGGCAATGCGACGCTGGTGATCTGCGGCGACATCGATCCCGCGGACGCGCTGGCCAAGGCGCGCGCGCATTTCGAGCCGATTCCAGCGGGAATCCCGTATGTCGAGGCCGACCCGTTCCGGCCGGCGGAGGAGCCTGGGAGCGGCGAGCGCCGCGTGCAGGTCAAGTGGGACGACGAGGGCAAGCGGCTGTGCATGGCGTGGCCCACCGCCAAGGTCGGCAGCGACGATGACGCCGCGCTCGATGTGCTCTCGACCCTGCTCACGGGCGGGCGCCTGTCGCGCCTGCATCGGCGACTGGTGGTCGAGACAGAGCTCGCCTCGAGCGTCTCCTCGCACAACGACGCACGCGTCGAGGGCGGTGTGTTCTGGATCTTCGCGGAGTGCGCGCAGGGCGCGAGCCAGGAGCGCCTCGAGAAGGAAATCGACCGCGAACTCGCTCGCGTCATCGAGAACAAGATCCCCTCGCGCGAGCTCGCGCGCGTGCGCTCGCTGCTCGAGGCCGCCGAGGCCTACGACCATGAGACGACGAGCGACATCGCGGAGCAGATCGGCGAGGCCGCCGTCGACGCGCACTGGAAGCTCGCGTTCGAGTCGCTCGGCAACGCGCTCTCCGTCGACGCGGCGCGGCTGCGCGACTGCGCGCGACGCCTGCTCGGGCACGAGCGGCGCGTCGTCGGTTGGTGCCTGCCCGCCAAGGCTCCTGCTGCGCACAAGCCCGCCCGCGGGGGAGCGCGCCGTTGAGCCCCGCGGTCGCCGTCCATCTCGGCCTCGAACGCTTCACGCTGCGCTGCGGCGCGCGACTGCTCGTGTCGTCGCGTCCGGGCGCGCCCGTCACCGCGATCCAGATGCACCTGCGCGGCGGCCACTCGCTCGATCCGGCCGGCCGCGAAGGCACCGCGCTGCTCGCCGGCGGCCTGCTCGACCAGGGCACCGCGAAGCACAGCGAGGAGCAAATCGCCGACGCGCTCGAGACCCACGGCGGCTCGCTCTCGGGCGAGTCGAACGGCGTCTCCGGGACGATCGCGGCTCCCCACTGGAAGCTCCTGCTCGAGCTCTTCGGCGAGCTCGTCACCAGCCCGTCCTATCCGAACACCGAGTTTCGCCGCCAGAAGACGCGCCTGCTCGATCGCCTGCTGATCGAGCGCGACGATCCGCGCGCGCAGGGCGACCAGCTCTTCCGGCGCCTCATCTTCGGCGATCACTGGCTCGGCAAGTCCGCCAGCGGCACGATCGAGAGCGTCAAGCGCATCGAGCGCGGTCACGTGCTGCGCTTCCATCGCGAGCACTGGCTCGCGCGCCGCGCCGTGATCGCGGTGTGCGGCGACATCGATCCGCAGGCCGTGCGCAAGGTGCTCGATCGCGCGCTCGCCAAGTGGAACGAGGGCGAGGACCTGCCCTATCCCGAGCTCGAGCTGCCGCCGCTCGCGCCGCGCAAGGGCGTGTTCCACGCCAAGCGCGAGCAGGTGCATGTGTTTCTCGGGCACCTCGGCATTCGTCGCTCGGATCCCGACTACCACGCGCTCGTGGTGATGGACCATGTGCTCGGCACGGGGCCCGGCTTCACGAACCGCGTCGCGATGAGACTGCGCGACGAGCTCGGGCTCGCCTACACGGTCAGCGCCAACATCCACGGCTCCGCCGGCAGCTATCCGGGCACATTCAAGGCCTACATCGGGACGAGCCCGGACAAGGTGCGGACCGCGATCGAGGGCTTCCGCGCGGAAATGCGACGGCTGCAGGACGAGCGCGTCGGCGAGGCGGAACTCGGCGTCGCGAAGGACTATGTCGTCGGCTCCTTCGCGCTCTCGTTCCAGCGCGCGTCGCGCCGCGCGGAGTACATGATCGCAGCGGAGCGCTTCTCGCTACCCGCCGACAACCTCGAAAGCGCGCCGCGGCTTTACGCAGCCGTGACTTCGGATGACCTGCTGCGCGTAGCGCGCAAGCACTTGCATCCGAACCGCTGCTGCATCGCGGCCGCGGGACCGCTGCGCGAGTCCGACCTCGGCTGAGTCGACCTCAGTTGCCGGCGAGCGTGCGGTCGATCGCGACCTTCATGCTCTCGAGCGACGCGCAGGAGAGCTCGAGCGTCGCGGGCTGGGCTCCGGCGCGCAGCACGAGCAGCACCTTGCCGTCGGCACGCTTCCACGACAGGTTGCGGCTGGCGACGCCGAGCTCGCCCTGATCGAGCGTCGCTCCCGAGGCATCGAGCGCCGTGTAGCTCACGCGCCCGGGGCCTTGGTTGTCGATGCGCACCGAGACGGCCGGCGGGGCAGTCCACTCGAGCGTGACGGTCGCCTGCCCGCTCGCGCCGAGCTGCTGGCGCGTGCGCACGCTGTGGGACGAGGCGACGATGACGCAGGCCGGAAGGAGCAGCATGGAGAGCAGTGCGGTGCGGAGCATGGTGCGCAGGGTAGCAGCCGCCCCGGCGCGTCCAAGAGTGCCCGTCGCACCGGACGCCCACGGGCGGGCACAATGTTCGGCCGTTCCATGCGAAGTCTCCTCCCCGCGCTCCTCGCGCTGCTCCCCCTCGCCTCCTGCACATCCATGAACTCGCACCACGCAGCGGCCGAACCGGCTCGCGACCTGCACTCCTTCGGCGAGCCCGCGCGCGTGCGCGTGCGGCATGTGTCGCTCGATCTCGAGCTCGACTTCGCGCGCCGCTGCGCCGCGGGAAGCGTGCGGCTCGATCTCGAACGCACGGACCGTTCCGCGCCGCTCGTGCTCGACAGCGAGTCGCTCGAGATCCTCGGCGTCGTCGGCTCGGCGGGTGGCACGCGCGCTCACCGGCTCGCCGGGCGTGATCCGGCCTTGGGCTCGCGGCTCGAGATCGAGCTCGCGCCGGGCGACACCTCCGTCACGATTCGCTATCGCACCACCGCAGGCGCACAGGCGATGCAGTGGCTCGAGCCCGAGCAGACGAGCGGCGGGCGTCGGCCGTTCCTCTTCACGCAGGGCCAGTCGATCCTGACGCGCAGTTGGATTCCGTTGCAGGACTCGCCCGGCGTGCGTGTGACCTACGAAGCGACCGTTCGGGCGCCGCAGGGGCTCGTCGCCGTGATGAGCGCCGAGCAGCTTGGCCGCGACGAGCGCGGCGCGTGGCGCTTCCGCATGAGCGAGCCGATCCCGCCGTACCTGATCGCGCTCGCCTGCGGCGACCTCGAGTTCCGTGAGCTGTCGGCGCGCACCGGCGTGTGGGCCGAGCCTGGCATCGTCGAGGGCGCGCGCGACGAGCTCGTCGACACGGAGAACATGGTGCAGCAGGCCGAGGCACTCTTCGGCGCGTACCGCTGGGGGCGCTACGACCTCGTGATCCTGCCGCCGTCGTTCCCGTTCGGCGGCATGGAGAATCCGCGGCTCACCTTTGCGACGCCGACGATCCTCGCCGGCGATCGCTCGCTCGTCGGGCTCGTCGCGCACGAACTCGCGCACTCGTGGTCTGGAAACCTCGTCACGAACGCCACATGGCGCGACTTCTGGCTCAACGAAGGCTTCACCGTCTACTTCGAGCAGCGCATCATGGAGCGCGTGTTCGGCGCGGAGCGCAGCGCGATGGAAAAGGTGCTCGCGCGACGCGACCTCGAGCTCGAGCTGGCCGAGCTTGCGCCGTGGCAGCAGGTGCTGCACTGCGACCTCGCCGGCCATCACCCCGACGACGGCTTCAGCGCGGTGCCCTACGAGAAGGGCGCGCTGTTTCTGCGCCGCATCGAGCAGCTCGTCGGGCGCGACGAGTTCGATCGCTTCCTGCGCGCGTGGTTCGACGGCCACGCCTTCGAGAGCGTCACGACCGAGGAGTTCCTCGTGTCGCTCGATCGCGATCTGCTCGCGCGCCACCCCGATGCCGCCGGGCAGCTCGACTTGCAGGCGTGGCTGTACGCGCCGGGCCTGCCGGCCGATGCGCCTCGCACGGAGTCGACCTTGCTCGCCGCCGTCGATCGCGAGGTCGGGCGCTGGAGCCTTTCGACGCCGGCGAGCGAGCTCGACACGCGCGGCTGGGTCACGCAGCAGTGGCTGCGCTTCCTCGACACGCTGCCCGACGAGCTGCGCGTGACGCAGCTCGCCGAGCTCGATCGCACATTCCGCTTCACTCAGTCCGGCAACAGCGAGATCCTGTGTGCGTGGCTCGTGATCTGCGCCCACAATCGCTATGGAGCGGCGGACAAGGCCACGGCGGAGTTCTTGCTGCGCGTCGGGCGACGCAAGTTCCTCAAGCCCATCTACGCCGAGCTTGCGAAGACGCCCGAGGGGCTGCGGCGGGCCAAGGAGATCTACGCGCTCGCGCGGCCGCGCTATCACGCGGTGGCGACGCGCACGCTCGACGAGCTGCTGCAGTGGGGGCATGCCCGATGAACTGCGCGTGGGAGTACAAGAGCGTGGCGTTCGAGATCGACCCCACCTTCGAGGCGTCGGTCGATCGCCGCGCGCTCGAGCAGAAGCTCAATGCCCTCGGCCACGAGGGCTGGGAACTCGTCAGCCTGCTCGCCGCGTCCGACTCCGACGGCGAGACGAGCGGCCTGCTCGCGGTGCTCAAGCGCGAAGCCTGAGCGCGCGCTCTACTTCAGGCGCACGAGCTTCGTGATGCGCCCGAGGTAGTTCCAGTCGAGCACATACAGGTCGCCGTTCGGAGCGAGGTGCGCGTTGTGAGGCGAGAGGAACTCGCCGTCCTTCCATTGATCGCGCGGGACGCCGTTTTGCGCGCGTCTGTTCGGGTCCGGGTTGTCTCCGAGCTGACCGAGTATTTTGAGCTTGCGATCGAGCACCGTGATGCGGCCCGCCAAGTCCGCGATCACCGTGCGGTCGCCCGCTTGGTGCACGCTGCACGGCCGGCGCACTTCGTTGACGACGATGCCGAGCGGCTTGCCGTCGAGCGAGAACGACTGCACGCGCTGGTTCTCGCGGTCGGCGACGAGCAGCACCGGCTCCTCGCCGCTCGCGTCGATCCAGATGCCGTGCGGCGTGCGCAGTTGTCCGAGCTCCGTGCCGGGCCCGCCGAAGGTGCGCGCGTACTTGCGCTCCCGGTCGTACTGGTGGATGTACGAACGACCGTAGCCGTCGGCGACATAGAGCGTGCCGTCGGCCGCGACCGCGACGCTCGTCGGCGCGTATTGCCCAGCATTCTCGTAGACCTTCGCCTCTTCGGGCCACGGCAGCGCCAACAGGATCTCGCCGTCGAGCGTGCTCTTGAGCACCTCGTGTCGCCCGGTGTGCGCGAGGTACAGGAACTCCGCGTCACCTTCCTTCACGAGGCACATGCCGTGCAGCCCGCCCGCGAGCTGCTTGCCCCAGCTCTTCACGAATGTCCCGTCCGCCTCGAACACGATCACGGCGTTCTCGGTGTCCGTGTTCATGTACACGCGTCCCTTCGAGTCGACGACCACGCAGCCGTGCGTGTTGCCGAAGCTCATGCCGTCGGGCAGCTTGCCCCAGCCCTTCTTCCACTCGTAGCTGACATGCTCGCTCGAGAGCACGACGCGCTCGTCCTGCGGAGCGCGAAACGCGGCGAGGGCGAGCAGGGCGGAGCAGGCGACGGCGAGTGCGAGGCGCGGATGCTTCATGCCGCAAGACTAGCAACGCTTCGCGCCGGCTCGCCCAGATTGACGCCGTCCCGCCCCGCCCCGATGCTCTCGCCGCGATGCCCCCGCCGCTCGACACGGTCCTGTTCGACCTTGACGGCACGCTGATCGACTCGATCGAGCTCATCCGCCGCAGCTACATGCACACGCTCGAGGCCCACGGCCTGCCGCAGTCCGACCCCGCCTTTTGGCTCGCGGGTCTCGGCCGCCCGCTGCGCTGGCAGTTCGCGCAGTTCACCTCGGATTCCGACGAGATCGAGCGCATGGTCGCCACCTACCGCGTTCACAACCGCGCGCACCACGACGCGCTCGTATCCGCCTTCCCCGGCTCCGTCGAAGCCGTGGCCGCGCTCCACTCGCGCGGCCTGCGCCTTGGCATCGTCACCAGCAAGATGCGCGAAGGCGCTTACCGCGGCCTGCGCTCGTGCGGCTTCCGCGAGCAGTGGTTCAGCGCCGTGGTCGGCGCCGACGATGTCACCGAGCACAAGCCGCACCCCGAGCCCGTCGAACGCGCGCTCGCCTTGCTCGGCAGCCACGCGTCGCGTGCCGTGATGGTCGGCGACTCGCCCCACGACCTCTCTTCCGGCCGCTCCGCCGGCACCCGCACCGCCGCCGTCGCCTGGGGCCCCTTCCCGCACGCCACCCTGCGCGCCACCACCCCCGACCACTGGCTCGCAACCCCCGCCGACATCGCCACCCTCGCCTGAGTCTCGCTGCCCCCAGCGCCTTCTTGTTCAGGCTCGGCCCTGTGAATTGGTTCGCAAAAGCACAGCGGGCGGCCCCTGAGGACCGCCCGCCGTGGTGGGGACTTCACCGGCTCGCGCCGGTGGTTCCGCGATCGTTCAGAGGTAAGCCTCGGTTCGTTGCGGCGACGCCGCAACGAAACCGGAGAGCCCGGTGGGCTCTCCGGTAGAGGATCCCCCGAGGACGAGCGCAGCGCGTCCGCTGGCTGAAGCTCGCCGCAACAATGCCTTCGAGTTCAGGCTCGGCCCTGTGAGTTGATTCGCAAAAGCACAGCGGGCGGCCCTTTGAGGACCGCCCGCCGTGATGTGGACCTCACCGGCTCGCGCCGGTGGTTCCGCGATCGTTCAGATCACGGGACGTAGGTCATCTCGATGCCGTTCGACAGGTTCGTCGACTTGCCAGCCGGCGGGTCGCGGAACCACGCTTGGGCCTGAGCAAGGCTACCCGCGGCCCACGGGTTGCCGAGAGCCGTCGGGTTGGCGGCTTGGAAAGCGTTCCAATCCAGCGTG
>VGYZ01000053.1 GCA_016872795.1 Planctomycetota bacterium | reverse complement strand
CCGCCGGAAAAAAGGCGGAGGGGCAGGTGGGGCAACACGGGAGCGGGGCAGGGCGTAGGCTTGTATGGAAGGAGAAGGCAGAGCCATGAAGATGGGTTGGGCGATCGCGGTGGTGGTGCTGGCGGGGATGGTGCGGGCGCAGGCGCCGTGTCATGCGGAGAACGATGGGGCGAACTTCAACGACGGCGTGTCGATCGGAGGGTCGCTGCAGGTGGCGATTCGCTTCGTGGCACCGACGAGCTTCACGGCGACGCGGCTCGAGGTGTATTCGGGTGAGGCGAGCGGGGTGCAGGGGCTGGCGCTGTGGTCGCACGACGCGGCGGCGAACCGGCCGGCGGCCTTGCTCGGCACGGGCAGCATGACGATCACGAGCGCGAAGCAGTGGTATCCGGCGCCGCTGGGCTCGAGCGTGGCGCTCGTCGGTGGGCAGACCTATTGGTTCGTGTGGTCGACGGGGCCGGGCGGGCAGGCGTCTGTCGACTCGCTCAACGCGGGGCTCGGCCAGCCCTACTGCGCCTCGACGAACGGCGGCTCGACATGGGGCAGCGTGTTCCAGTTCGCGGATCGGCATTGGAAGTTCCGCATCGGCGGCAACTGCACGCCGAATCCGGTCGTGTTCTGCACGGCGGGTACGAGCACATATGGGTGCGTCGCGCAGATCAGCGCGAGCGCGAATCCGAGCGTGAGCGGGGCGAATGGCTGCATCGTGTCGGTCGCGACCGTCGAGGGACAGCGCTCGGGCATCCTGTTCTATTCGCTGGCGCCGCTGCCGCAGCCGTGGTGCTCGGGCGGATCGAGCTTCCTGTGCGTGAAGGCGCCGACGGCGCGCACGGTCGCACAGGGAAGCGGCGGGACGCTGACCTCGTGCAACGGCGCGCTCAGCCTCGACTGGCAGGCCTTCCAAGCGGCGAACCCGGGGCAACTCGGGAGTCCGTGGTCGGTGGGATCCAAGGCGTTCGTGCAGGGGTGGCTGCGGGATCCGCCGGCGTGCAAGACGACGACGCTGACGAATGCGGTCGAGCTGACCTACGGGCCTTGACCCGCATGCCGAGCTCGACGCGCGGGAGGCCGCGCTGGCGGATCGCGGACGCCGGGCAATCGGCGAGGTCGGGATGCTCGGTCGACGCAGCCTGCTGGAACGAGGTCGGCTGCGGGGCTCGACCCGACGGGCGCTAGACTGGCGGGCCTTCGGCGTCGCCGGAGGGGCCCTTGGGGCCGGCAGCGGGGGCGGGGCTACAGCACCGCTGGGGGGTGGACGATAGACCCGACCCGGACCGGCCTCGGAGGTCGGCGCGTGGCCGTTCCGTGAGCTCGATGACGAACTTCCGCAGCTGGCGAGGCGTGCCGCAGGGCGCGCTGTCGCTGTCCGTGGCGCTGGTGCTCGCGCCCGCGGCGCAGGCCTCGGCTCTGGCGTACATCGGGCCGGGCGCGGGCATCGCGGCGGCGGGCTCGGTGATGGTGCTCGCGGGCACATTCCTGCTCGCCATCGGCATCGTGCTCTTGTGGCCGCTCAAGGCGCTCGTGCGGCTCGCGACGCCGGGCAAGCACGGCCCGCAGAAGTTCCAGCGCGTGGTCGTGATCGGCTTCGATGGCATGGATCCGCTCCTCGCGCAGCAGTACATGGCCGAGGGCCGCATGCCGGTGCTGAAGAAGCTCGCCGAGCGCGGCTGCTTCCGACCACTCGAGACCGCCTGCCCGTCGATCTCGCCGGTGGCGTGGTCGACCTACGCGACGGGCGTCGATGCCTCGCGCCACAACATCTACGACTTCCTCACGCGCGATCCGTGCAACTACATGCCGATGCTGTCGAGCGCGGAGACGATGACGCTCCCCAAGACGCTCAACCTCGGCTTCGCGAAGCTGCCGATGGGCACCAAGGGCGTGCAGCGGCTGCTGCAGAAGAGCCAGCCGTTCTGGAAGCTGCTCGGCGACGCGCGCGTGTGGTCGTCGATCATCCGCGTGCCGATCACATTTCCGCCGCAGCCGTTCAAGAACGGCACGCTGCTCTCTGGCATGTGCGTGCCGGACCTGCAGGGCACGCAGGGCTCGTTCGCGTTCTACTCGACGAAGCCGCGGCCCGCGGGCGCGCACATCGGCGGGCAGCAGTACCAGATCCGCCGCGCGGGCAACGCGATCGAGTCGAAGCTCACAGGTCCGGCCGGCAAGGACGGACCGCTCAAGTGCCCGTTCAAGATCGAGCTCGACGACGCGAAGAAGCGCGCGCGCATCACGATCGGCAGCGAGACGGTCGAGGTCGGGCCGCGCGAGTACACGCCGTGGATGGTCGTGCCATTCGACGGGATGACGGGCATCGCGCGCCTGTACATCCAGACGTGGGACGAGCACTTCGAGCTGTATGTCACGCCGATCAACATCAATCCCGACGACCCGGTGATGCCGATCAGCCACCCGTTCGTCTACTCGATCTACCTCTCGAAGATGCTCGGGCCCTACGCGACGCTCGGGCTCGCGGAGGACACCTGGGCGCTCAACGAGCGCGTGATCGACGAAGAAGCGTTCCTCAAGCAGGCGTGGCTGATCTGCGACGAGCGCAAGCGGCAGCTGTGGAATGTGCTCGACAAGACGAAGAAGGGCTTCGTCACGGTCGTGTTCGACACGTCCGACCGCATCAGCCACATGTTCTATCGCTACCTCGATCCGACGCATCCGGCGAACCGCGGGCGCTCGGCCGAGGAGCTCGCGAAGTACAAGGACACGATCCCGCAGACCTACGCGGAGATGGACAAGCTCGTCGGCGAGCTGCTCGAGAAGCTCGGCGATGATCCGAAGACATGCCTGATGGTCATCAGCGACCACGGCTTCTGCAACTTCCGCCGCGGCGTGAACCTCAACACCTGGCTGAAGGAGCAGGGCTACCTCGTGCTCAAGGAAGGCAGCGAGACATCGCCGGACTGGTTCGCGAAGGTCGACTGGTCGCGCACCAAGGCGTTCACGCTCGGGCTCACGGGCGTGTTCATCAACCGCAAGGGACGCGAGGCGCACGGCATCGTGTCGAAGGGGCCGGAGATGGACGCGCTGTGCCGCGAGCTCAAAGCGAAGCTCGAGGCGCTCGTCGATCCGGCTACGGGCGAGCGCGTCATCAAGGAAGCGTTCATTACGCACGAGGTCCACAAGGGACCGTATGCGGACATGGCGCCGGAGCTCCTGATCGGCTACGAGCGCGGCTTCCGCCACTCGTGGGACTGCGCGACGGGCTCGGTGTCGAAGGAAGTCTTCAGCGACAACACGAAGAGCTGGTCGGGCGATCACTGCGTCGACCCGCGCCTCGTGCCGGGCGTATTCTGGTGCGACAAGCAGATCAACACGGCGGCGCCGCGCCTGATGGACATGGCGCCGACGGTGCTCGACGTCTTCGGCGTGCCGATTCCTCCCTACATGCAGGGCGCGCCGTTGTTCGGCGAGCGCAAGCAGGCGGCGAAGCCCGCGCACGCGAGCCAGAGCGCGGAGGCGAAGCCGTGAGCGCGAGCTGGCAGCGCGTGCGCAAGCTCGTGCCGTATGTGGCGCTCGCGGCGCTGTTCGTCGGCATCGCCACGGGCATTCCGGGCGCGACGCACCGCGAGGCGACGGCGGGCGAGCACGCGTCCATCACGGAAGTCGCGGCCGGCACAGCGAAGGCCGACGGTCCGACGCGCCATCCGCGCGTCGTCGTGCTCGGCATCGACGGGCTCGACCCCGAGATCCTCGCGGAGACGATTGCGAAGTATCCCGAGCGCATGCGCAACTTCGCGCGGCTCGCGCAGGAGCAGGGCATTCACTCGCTCGGCACCTCGACGCCGCCGCAGTCGCCCGTCGCGTGGTCCAACTTCATCACCGGTCGTGACCCCGGCGGCCACGGCGTGTTCGACTTCCTGCACCGCGATCGCGTGACGCGCGGCGTGCTGCCGTCGACCACGGTGTCGGGGCATGCGGGCGCGTTCGAGCTGTTCGGCGAGTGGAAGCTGCCAACCGGCGGCGAGACGAGCTCGAACCGCACGGGCGAGGCTTTCTGGACGATCCTCGCGCGCAACGGCGTGCCAGCCGACATCTGGCGCATGCCCGCGAACTTCCCGGTCGATCCGGCCGAGGGCTGGTCCTTCAGCGGAATGATGACGCCTGCGATCGACTCGGCTTACGGCCAGTGCACCGTCTACACGACCAACCCGACGGTCAAGGCGATCGGCAGCGACGCGCGCATCGAGACGATCACGATCTACGACGACGTCGTCGACACGCGCATCCCCGGGCCGCCGAATGCGTTCAAGCGGGGCGATCCGGCGACGAGCGTGCCGCTGCGCATCTGGATCGATCGCGCGGCGCAGGCCTGCGCGCTCGATGTCCACGGACGGCGGCTCGTGCTGCAGCCCGGCGAGTGGAGCGAGTTCGTGCCGGTCACGTTCGAGCTCTTGCCGATGGCGCTGATGGACATCGGTGGAATCGTGCGCTTCTACCTGCGCTCGATGCCCGACGCCGCGGGCGAAGGCGAGCTCGAGCTCTATGCGAGCCCCGTCAACATCGATCCCGCGCTCCCGGCGTCGCCGGTGTCCGAGCCGGTCGAGGCGAGCGCGGAGGTCGCGGACGCGCGCAGCGGCATCGGTCCGTACTACACGCAGGGCATGCCCGAGGACGTGAACGCGCTGAAGTCCGGCGTGATCACCGTGCGCGAGTTCATGATGCAGGCCGAGCTCGTGCAAGACGAGGGCGAGCGCATGCTCGACTTCGCGCTCGAGCGCTACATGGAGAAGCAGGGCGGCGGGCTCTTGTTCTTCTACTTCTCCGGCGTCGATCTGTGCGGCCACATGATGTGGCGCCACTCCGACGAGGAGCACCCGCACCACGAGCCGCCGGTCGCTGCCGAGGATTCGTCGTGGTGGTCGCACCGCGACGGCTCGACCTGGAAGGACGTGATCCACGATCTCTACATGGAGATGGATCCGGTGCTCGGACGCCTGCGCGAGCAGGTCGGAGACGACGCCGCACTGATCGTGATGAGCGACCACGGCTTCGCGCCCTATCGCCGGCGCGTCGGCCTCAACCGCTGGCTCTACGACAACGGCTACTTGGTGCTGCGCGAAGGGGTGAGCCCTGAGTGCGACGAGGACGATCCCGCGCACGTGCCGGTGATGCTCTCGAGCTACATGCCGCGGCCCAAAGAGCTGGCCGAAGACGCGCCGTGGCCGCTGCGCACGAACATCGACTGGGCGCGCACGCGCGCTTACGGCGTCGGCTTCAACGGCCTGTACCTCAACTTGAAGGGGCGCGAGCTCGACGATCCGGCAACGGCGGACGACGAGTCCGGCAGCGTCGATCCGGCGCAGGCTTCGGCGCTGCTCGCGGAGCTCAAGGCGAAGCTCGAGGCGTGGACCGACGCGGAGAACGGCGGCAAGCGCGTCGTCCTGCGCGCGGATCTCGCCAGCGAGATCTACAGCGGCGAGCGCGTCGCGGAGGCTCCCGACATCCTCGTCGGCTACAACAGCGACTACGACAACTCCGACGAGGCCTCGGTCGGCCGCATCACCGGCTACCAGCTCTCGAACAACGATCGCGGCGGTACCTTCAACGGCAGCCACCTGATGGCGCCGGATGTCGTGCAGGGCACGCTGATGTCGAACCGGCCGGTCGCGCCCGGTTTCCACCGTCTCGAGGACCTCACGGTCGAGGTCCTGCGTCAATATGGACTCCAGCCCGGCAAGGGGATGAAGGGCCATCCCGTGCTGGCCAAGTGACCCGCTCCGCAAGGCCCCAAGGACGACACGCCATGTTTGGAAACGCCAACAAGATCAAGCTCGATCCCGCTCTCATCGCGCGCTGCAAGCAGATCGCCGAGAAGGCCGGCTATGCGTCGCACGAGGAGTTCATCGTGCACATCATCGAGAAGGAGCTCGCGCAGTTCGAAGGCGCAGACTCCGACGCCGCGATCACCGAGAAGCTCAAGGGCCTCGGCTACATCTCCTAGGGCCGCGAACGAGCGCGCGAGAACGCCCCACGTGAACGCCCTGAACAGCGCCGCGACATCGCTCTTCGATGTCCTGCTCGCCGCCACCCTCTGGGCCGGGAGCGCCGTGACCCTGATCTTCTGGAGCGGGGTCTTCGGCGTGCTCGCGCTGCTCGTGTTCAAGCGCATCTCGTGGCAGAAGGGCATCGCGAGCGCCAAGGACAAGATCAAGGCGCACATGATCGAGATTCGCCTGTATCAGGACGATCTCGTCGTCGTGGCCTCGGCGGTCGCGAAGGTGCTCGCGCGCAATGTCGTGTATCTCGGCCTGAACTTCGGGCCGATCGTGCCGCTCGCCGTGCCGTTCATGATCCTCACGGCGCAGCTCGTCGTGCGCTTCGCCTACGATCCGCTGCCGCTGCACGAGCGCGGCGCCGCGGTGATGGCGGGACGCGGCACGCTGCTCGAGATCGAGCTCGCGCCGGGCGTCGACGCGCGCGAGCTGCGCGTGACATTGCCGGCGGGCCTGCAGGCCGTCTCGCCGCTCGTGCGCGTGCCGTCCGAAGGCCGCGCGTTCCAAGAGTTCGTCGCGGTCGAGAGCGGGGGCCACGAGGTCCTGCTCGAGCTCGGCGGCGCGCGCGAGACGAAGCTCGTGCATGCGGGCCTCGTCGCGCCCGAGGCGCTGCAGCCACGCCGCGTCAGCGATCGCGACATGTTCGCCATCGCCCACGCCGACCGCCTGCCGCTGCTTTGGCCGGCTGAGCGCTCGTTCGGCTCCGAATCGCCGTTCCGCGTGGTCGCGATCGCCTATCCTTTCCGCGATCAGGGCTGGTTGCCCGACGGCGAAGGCGGGATCCTGATCACCGTGGCCCTCGCCTCCATGGTAGTCGGCGCGCTCGCCCTCAAGCCGCTGGGCGTCCAGATCTGAGCATGTATTCCCCCCTCGTAGAAAAGGCGCTCGGCGTCGCGCTCGCGGCCCACGACGGCCAGCGGCGCAAGGCCTCGACCGAGCCGTACATCGTCCATCCGCTGCATGTCGCGCTGATTCTCGCGCGCTGGGGGCAAGAGGACGATGTGATCGTGTCCGGACTGCTGCACGATGTGGTCGAGGACTGTGACGGCTGGGATCTCGCGCGTGTCGAGCGCGAGTTCGGGCGACACATCGCGCATGTCGTCGGCGAGCTCACCGAGGACAAGTCGAAGAGCTGGGAAGAGCGCAAGCGTGCGGGCATCGCCAAGGTGCCGCACATGTCGCCGCAGGCGGCGACGGTGAAGTCCGCAGACAAGCTGCACAACCTCCAAAGCCTCGCGGCGAGCCTGCGCGGTTGCACGGAGCGCGCCGAAGTCTGGAAGGCGTTCCGACGCGGGCCGGAGCTCACGCTCGCGCTGAGCCACGAGCTCGTCGAGGCGCTCGCGCTGCGCGTCGAGGCGAAGGTCGCGCGCTCGCTGCGCGCGGCGCTGAAGTCCGTGAGCGAGGCCGATGCGGACGCTTTGCGCCGCAGCGCGGCCAGCTCGACGAACTAGCTAGCCATCGAGTGCGCCACAGTTGCGCACGGCGGCGAGCACGCGCTCGCGATCGGCGTGGCGGCAGACCACGAGCTCGTGGTTGAAGGGACTGGGCTGGTTGTAGCGGTGTTCCTCGCCGCGCAGCTTGCCGACCCACCAGCCGAGCGCGCGCGCCACGGTCTCGGGCGCGCAGGTGTCCCACTCCTTCAGGCCTTTCTTGTGGACATACACATCCGCGTCGCCGATCAGGAGCTTCGCCACCTTGAAGCCGGCGCTGCCGCAGGGGATGAGCGGGGCGGCGCCGAGCGTGCGGCCAAGAGTCTCGACCCACGGCGGCGTGTGGCTGCGCGACACGACGATGCGCGGCGCGGCGGGACCCGCGACGGAGCCCGGCGCGAGCTGCACGCGCCCCACTACGCCAGCGCGTTCGCGGCCGGGAAGCGCGATGCCCCAGATCACCGAGTCGAGCGACGGGAGCGCCACGGCGGCGAGCGCGCAGGCGTTGTCGAGCGTGAGCGCGACATGCACGGCCCAGTCCTCGCGCAGCTCGCTGAACTCGCGCGTGCCGTCGAGCGGATCGACGATCCAGCAGCGGCGCTTGGCGAGGCGCTCGAGCGAGTCGACGGTTTCCTCGCTCAGGATGCCGTCGTCGGGGTAGCGCCCACGGATCAGGCCCTGCAACAGGCCGTCGGCGGCCTGGTCGCCGATGTCGGCGAGCATGTCGCCCTTCCAGCGCCCGCTCTTGCGTAGTGCGAGCACGCGCTCGCCGGCGGTGCGGGCGGCTTGGATCGCGAAGTCGAGGTCGCGCTGGAGTTGTGCATCGGTCGGCTGCATGCGTCCTTCATGCCCGCCTGCGCGCGCGGCGTCAAGTGCGGACGCTCAGGACTTCCAGTCGTTGAAGCCGCGCACCGGCGCGATCTTCTCGCCGTTCTCGTAGACGCCGGTGAGCGTGTCGTGCACGCGCCCTTCGCGCGTCATGTAGATCCACTCGCCGGACTTGCGGCCCGCGCGCCATTCGCCGTGCCAGCGCGGCGTGCCATCGAGGTACCAACGACGGTCACGGCCGTCGCGCAGGCCGCGCTCGAAACGACACTCGGTGAACAGGCGGCCGTTGGGAAAGCGCCGCGTCCACACGCCCTGCCGCACTCCATCGCCGCGCTCGCCGCGCTCGCGCAGGAGCACCAGCGCGAGCGCCTCCAGCGGCGCAGCAATCCACGCGGGCAGCTTCACGGCGTTGCGGAGAGCTCGAGGGTCGTCACGGCCGCCGCACGAATCGCCGACTCGCTCCAGTGCATCGCGCGCAGGCGTCCGCCGAGGTAGCTCTCGATCTGGCCGCCGTAGTGCGCGTCGAAGGGATGCCCCGACTGGCCGCCCGGCAGGATCGCGAGGGAGCGATCGGGATTCGCACAGTCGGCGGAGAAGCGCAGCGATGCGCCGTGGTTCACATCGATGACTCCGTCGTTCCAAGAGCCGGTGAAGACGCACGGGCAAGTGTCGTTGCCCGGCACGGGCTCCGCCGGGCGATTGAAGAACGAGCCGAGCACCGGAACGCCGCCGAGCTTGTGCTCAGGAGTCCAGCGGTGCAGCGCGCCGTAGTCCCAGTCGGACACCTCGTCGCCGAAACGCGCCGCGCCTTCCGCCCAGCTCGCCGCGAGCGCGGCGGCGACGATCTCGCCGCGTGTCTCACGCGCCTCGGTGCGCACATCGTCGCACCAGCGCTCGTCGAGCGTGCCCGCGAGCACTTCGAGCAGCGCGCGGTAGCGATCCGAGTACAGGAGCCCGCTCGTGGACGCGAGCTCGTCGCCGAAGATGCGCGTCCCGAGCTCGCGCTCGAGCAGCGCGTACAGCGCCGACGGACCGCGCAGCCTCATGTTGCCGTCCCAGTTGTGCAGCGCGCGCCACGCGCGATGGGCGTCGGTGCCGTCCGTCGGCTCCGGCAGCTGCGCGACGAGCTCGCGCGCGTAGAGCGATGTCGTGTCGACTTGGATGGTCGCGAGCGACTCGACATTCCAGTTCGTGCGCTCGAGCAAGCGCTCGCGAATGCGCTGACCGCGCTGCGGCGCCGCCGGATCCTGCGGATACGGCCACGGGAAGCCCGCGGGGCGCGAGTCCTCGTTCGCCGTGGCTAGCGCGCGCGCGTCCGGATCGATCGAGAGCGGCATCCGCTCGTGCGGCGCGCATCCGCGCCAGTGGTTCGAGCGCTTCCAGGCGGGCAAGGGGAACTTCCCCACGCCGGCACCGCGCGCAACGGAGCGGCCGAGGATCGTGTGCGCGATCGCGCCGTCGGCGTCGCCGCAGACGAGATTTTGGGGCGGACAGACGAAACGCGCCGCGATCGCGGGCGTCTCGGCGACCGTGCGTGCTGTCGCGAGCGCGAGGAACGGCTCGAGCGGGTCGAACGGCTCGTAGGCCGTCCAAGCGATGCTGTAGGTGGTCCGGCGTCCACGCTCATACGACGAATACAGCGGACCGATGTCGCTCGCGCGCCAATCGTAGGACTCGTCGTCGCCGTCGCGCACGCGGATCGTCTCTGTCTCGATCGAGAGCGGCAGCCACTCGCCATCGCGCTCGACGGAGCGATCGTCCTCACTGACCCGCTCGAGGAACAGGTCGCACACATCGAGCTCGGTGTTCGTGAAGCCCCACGCGACGCGCGCGCCTTGCCCGATCACCACCATCGGTAAGCCGGGGATCGTGAAGCCCGAAGCTTCGTACTGGGGGCAGCGCACCTGCGCCTGGAACCACAAGGACGGCAGGTCGAGCGCGAGGTGCGGATCGTTGGCGACGAGCGCGCTGCCGGTCTCGCTGCGCCCCGCAGCGACCGCCCAATTGTTACTGCCGTTCGAGGCCTTTTCCGCCGGCGCGGGCTCCGGCTTCGCGCTCTCGGCCAGGGCGAGGATGTCGGCGTCGACCTCGAGCTCCCTCATGCCCATCAGCTCGCGCGTGCGCTCGAGGCCGAGTGCGCCCAGCCACCGCATGCGCGCACGCTCGCGCCACTCTCCGAACGAGAGCATCTGCGCCATCAGGAGCTGGATGCCGAGGCTGTCTTCCTCGCGCCACGGCTCGGGCTCCGCGCGCAGCAGCACGAGATCGGGCGGAAGGTCGTCGCGATGGCTGTCGAGCCACGCGTTCACGCCTTGCGCGTAGGCCTGCAGCAAAGCGCGCGAGCGCTGCGAGCATGCGTCGAGGTTGCGCTTCGCCGCACGCGCAATGCCGAGCTGTCGCATGCGTCGATCGGTGGGGAGGGCGTCGCTCCCGATGACCTCCGCGAGTCTCCCGGCCGCGTAGCGGCGCTGCAGCTCCATCTGCCCCATGCGCTCATTCGCGTGCAGCCAGCCGAGCGCGCGAGCTGCGTCGTCGAGGCTGGTTGCGGCGATGTGCGGCACGGCTGCGTCGTCGAAGCGCACGATCACGGAGTTGCCGAGCGTCGGAAGCGAGGCGCGTCCCGCGCGCTGCGGCTCGCCATGCCCGCGCCACCAGAGGAACGCCGCGACCGCCGCGAGCGCGAGCAGCGCGACGACTCCGAGCGACCAGCGCGTGATGCGGGCGAGGAGGCGCATGGACGCGACTACGGCCGCGCGCGCGGACCGGACCACGAGTTCATGCCGCCCTCGAGGTTGTGCAGGCCCGAGTAGCCCTGCTGCGCGAGGAACTCGCACGCAGCCGCCGAGCGCGAGCCGCCCGCGCAGCACACGAGCAGCGGCTTGCCGTCCTTGGGTAGCTCGCGCACGCGCGCTTCGAGCTGGTCGACGGGAATGAGGAGCGCGCCGGGGATGATCCCGCCCGCGGTCTCGCCGGGCGTGCGCACATCGAGCACGCGCGCGCCGCCTTGGACGAGCGCGAGCGCTTGCGCGACGCTCGCATCCGACCACAAGCGCCCTTCGAGCACTTGGTCGCGCGAGAGCCGCCCGCCCTCCGCGACCGTGGCGAGCAGCTCGCGCTGCACGCGCAGCTCGTTGCGCAGCTCCTCGGCGGCGCCTTCCGTGCGGCGCCGCAGCTCGCGCTCGAGCTCGTCGACGCGCGCCTTGGAAGCGCCTGCCTTGAGCCACGCGAAGAGCGCCACTGCGAGTGCGCCGCCGCCGAGTCCAACCGCGAGCATGTCCATCGTGCTAGTTCTCCGAGCGGCGCGCGCGGAATACGGCCACGCTTGCCGTGTAGCCATGCAGGAAGTTGCGGCCGCCGACCGGCCCGATCTCGCCCGCGGCGAAGAAGCCCGCGACCGGCGCGTTGCGCACGAGCGCGCGCCGCACGCAACTGATGTCGTGATCGGGCGCGTCGAACATGCGCGAGCCACGGCCGTTGCAAGTGAAGAGCAGCGCGCCCGCCGCGCCGTGATCGTCCTCTTCGAGCAGCTCTCCGCCGCCCTGCGAGAGCATCAGCTGCTCGAGGTCCTCGCCGGCGCTGGCCGCATCGCGCACGAGGAACTGGATCGTCTGTCCGCGTCGCGGTACATCGCTGATCGCGATCGCATTCTGGTCGCGCGCGACTCCAAGCAGGCTGCGCACGAGGAAGTCGCCGCGCTCGAAGGCGCTCTTCTTTGCATCGAGAGCAAGGCCGACGAACGGGCCGCGCCGGAAGAGCGCGGCCTCCTTGTCCGCGAGCGTCGAGACCGTTTCCATCAGGACCTCGAGCGCCGGTCTGCCGCCGAGCCGCTGCACGAGGTGCTCGTCGCACTGCGTGACGACCCACGGCTTGCCCACGGGTCGGCAGCCTTGGCTCACCACGGGTCGCACCTCGATCTCGCCTTCGAGCGCGAGACCGAGCGCGCCCTGCGAGACGAGCCCTTCGCCCGTGAAGAGCAGGTTCTGGCCCGGCCCCATGCCGCCGCTCGCCATGCCGCCGAAGGCGGGCACGCCCGCGAGCCGCGCGTCGAGATGCTTGAGATACTCGTCCATCGGGAACGAATACGGATCGGCGAGCAGCAACAGCGATGCGCGCTTCGAGTCGCGCACCTCCGGAAACGCGCTGAACGCGAGGTTGCCGTCCGTATCCGGCCGCGCGAGCGAGCGGAAGGGCCTCAGCTCCGTGCCGGGCAGGCTCGCGCACCACACGCTTAGCGCCGCCTCGCGCTCCACCTCGCGACTGCCCCCGATCAAGCCTTCGCCGGTGCAGCCGAGCACCACCCGCGCGCCCGTTGCTCGCGCGAGGCGGGGGCCGAGCTCTTCGATCGCGCCTCCGTGGTGGTGCGTGACGAACGCGACGCACAGGTCCGGACGCGCGCCGCCGAGCTGCTCAGCGACTTCCGCGACGACGAATTCCTCGGCGCGTGGGGAGTTCGCTTCCGTGGACAGGGCGGCGGCGAAGCGGGGGCGGGGGCGGGGGCTCATGAGGACGGGTGCGAGCATTCATGGTAGCGACCGCGCATTGGGGGACAGCGTGAAGGTGGCTGCTGCGCGACCCGCTCCACGCGTGAGGGCGCGTACTGCGCGCGAGCGCGACACCCAGCTGTCGCGGCGTGGTACTTCGTTCTCGGGCTCGGAGGCGTGATGCGGGCGCGTGGACCGCGCGCCGTCGCTCGCACAGGCCCATGCGCGCAGCGGCGTCGGTGCGCGGCCTCCAGAGCCACCGCGGCCTCGGTGGGCTTGTCGACAAGCAACTTGACATACCTCGAGCGCGTGGGGCCGTCGAGCGCGATGGGGCGAACCCAAGTGCCGCTGCCGCGCCGCATGCGGCGCAGGGCGAGAGCCCGGTCCTCGGCCCCAAGTTCCCCAACCGGCGACGCTCCAGCCGTCCTGCGGCGTGCGTTGCGCGCGCAATTGAAGGTCGTGCGGACACGAATACTCGCTACGATACAGCTTCCCTCACGGCGTCTGTTGGGAAGGGCTGCCCAAGCAACGCCCTTGCTCCCGAGCGCCTGCGAGCGGACCCAACTTCCTAGACTTCACGCCCAGCATCGAGCCCGGCGCGAGCTCGCCCGCACAGGCCGTGCGGCGGCGACGCCCCCAAAGAAAAGCCCATGAACCCGACCCGAGAGCGCGACGTCCAGTCCTTTGAGAGCGTGGTGATCCGCTTCGCCGGTGACTCCGGCGACGGCATGCAGATCACTGGCAACCAGTTCACGCACACCTCTGCCGTGATCGGGAACGACCTTGCAACGTTTCCCGACTACCCAGCCGAGATCCGCGCGCCTGCCGGGACGCGCCCGGGCGTGTCGGGCTTCCAGGTGCGCTTCAGTTCGTCGGACATCCACACGCCGGGCGACCAACCCGATGTGCTCGTCGCGATGAACCCGGCCGCGCTGATCGTGAACATCCACGACCTCAAGCCGGGCGGCATCGTGGTGGTCAACACCGGCCAGTTTTCCGACTCCGACCTCAAGAAGGCCGCGCTCGCGAAGAGCCCGCTCACGGACGGGACGCTGTCGGGCTTCCGCGTGATCGAGATCGACATCAACAAGCGCGTGACCGAGGCGCTCAAGGGCACCACGCTGTCGTCGAAGGAAGTGCAGCGCTGCAAGAACTTCTACACGCTCGGGTTGATGTACTGGCTGTACCACCGGCCACTCGAGACGACGATCAAGTGGCTCGAGGAGAAGTTCGCCAAGCGGCCTGAGCTTGCAGAGGCGAACAAGCTCGCGATGCAGGCGGGCTACAACGCCGGCGACATCCACGAGCTGTTCCAAGGCCGCTACGAGGTGTTGCCGTGTACATCGATGCCGCCGGGCACATACCGCAACATCATGGGCAACGACGCGTTGGCCATGGGACTGGTCGCGGGCGCGCAGCTGGCTGGACTGCAGCCGTTCCTCGGCTCCTATCCGATCACTCCGGCGTCCGGCATCCTCGAGGCGCTCGCGGCCTACAAGCACTACGGCGTGATCACATTCCAGGCCGAGGACGAGATCGCTGCGATTTGCTCGGCACTCGGCGCCGCGTACGCGGGCTGCTTGGGATTCACTTCGACCTCGGGCCCCGGCGTCGCGCTCAAGACCGAGGCCATGGGCTTGGCGGTGTCGGTCGAACTGCCGCTGGTGATCGTCAATGTGCAGCGTGGCGGTCCATCGACGGGCTTGCCGACGAAGACCGAGCAGGCCGATCTGCTGCAGGCGATCTTCGGCCGCAACGGCGAGGCGCCGATTCCGGTCATCGCCGCGTCGACGCCGGCCGATGCGTTCGAAACGGCGGTCGAGGCCTGCCGCATCGCCGTGCAGTACATGACCCCGGTGATCCTGCTCAGCGACGGGTACATCGCCAACGGCGCGGAGCCCTGGATGCTGCCGCGCATCGAGGACTTGAAGCCCTTCCCCGTGAAGTTCGTCGAGCCCAACCCCGAGGGTGGCTTCCAGCCCTACGCACGCGACGCGAAGCTCGCGCGGCCGTGGGCGAAGCCGGGTACTCCCGGGCTCGAGCACCGCATCGGTGGTCTCGAGAAGGCGCACCTGACGGGCAACATCAGCTACGACCCCGACAACCACGAGTTCATGGTGCGCATGCGCCAGAACAAAGTGATGGGCATCCGCGAGTCGATCCCGACGCCCAATGTGTTCGGCGACTCGACGGGCGATGTGCTCGTGGTGGGCTGGGGCTCGACGCACGGCGCCATTACCAGCGCGATCGAAGAGCTGCGCAAGAAGGGCCGCAAGGTCGGGAGTTTGCACCTGCGGCATGTCTGGCCGCTGCCCAAGGACCTCGACAAGCTCATGGCGTGTTTCCGCTCCGTGCTCGTTCCGGAGATGAACATGGGCCAGATGGCGCGTGTTCTGCGCTCGGAGTATCCCGAGCAGAACATCATCAGCTATCCCAAGGTTCAGGGGCAGCCGTTCCGCACGACCGAACTCGTCAAGAAGATCGAATCCCTGCTGGAGAAATGACCATGGCCGAAGCACAAGCGCTGACGAAGAAGGACTTCAAGTCGGATCAGGACGTGCGTTGGTGCCCCGGCTGCGGGGACTACGCCATCCTCAACTGCGTGCAGGGGATCATGGCCTCGATCGGCGTGCCCAAGCACCAGATTTGCTTCGTGTCGGGCATCGGCTGCTCGAGCCGCTTCCCGTACTACATGAACACCTTCGGGTTCCACTCGATCCACGGCCGCGCGCCCGCGTTTGCGACCGGCATCAAGACCGCGAACCCGGACTTGTCGGTATGGATGGTGACCGGCGACGGCGACGGCCTGTCGATCGGCGGCAACCACATGGCGCACATCCTGCGCCGCAATGTCGATGTGAAGATCCTGCTCTTCAACAACGAGATCTACGGCCTGACCAAGGGCCAGTACTCGCCGACCTCGCCGCAGGGCCTCAAGACCAAGACCTCGCCGATGGGCTCGGTCGACCGTCCGATGGATCCGGTGAGCTTCGCGCTCGGCTGCGGCGCCACATTCGTCGCGCGCACGATCGACACGCACTTGAAGCACATGGAGCAGGTACTGCTCGCCGCCGCGCACCACAAGGGCACGGCGTTCGTCGAGATCTACCAGAACTGCTTGATCTTCAACGACGGCGCGTTCGACGCGTTCGCGGAGAAGACCGTGCGCGACGACAAGACCATCGACCTGCGCCCCAACCAGCCGATGGTGTTCGGCAAGAACCTCGACAAGGGCCTCAAGGTCGACGGCTGGGAGCCGCGCATCGTGACCGCCGCCGAAGCCGATGTGTGGCGCCCGGACACGCACTCGCCCGGTCCGGCCTTCGTGATGTCGCAGATGGACTCCAACTCCACCATGCCGCGCCCGCTCGGCATTTTCCGCGCAGTAGCGGCGCCCATCTTCGACGCATCGCTGCACGAGCAGATCCAGCGCGCCAAGTCGACCAAGGGGCCCGGAACGCTCGAGAAGCTGCTCCACGCCGGCGAGACATGGACCGTTCGCTGAGGCGTTCGCAGGCTACTTGCGCCGGGAGCTCTGGACCTCCGCTCGCGTGAGGGCGACCGGCGCTCCGGCGAGCAAGCCGAAGCGTCTTGCGAACGAGGGCGAACGCCCAGTAGCTGGAGCATGTTCGCTCCCTCGGCCCGCCTCGTGAGGCGTGCGCGCCACCTTCACGCGCCGCGGGCGGAGCGCGCGTCGACGATCCCGCGCACCTTGCGCGCGAGCACACTCGGGCTGAACGGCTTCTCGAGCAAGGCGACGCCTTCGCGCACGAAGCCGTGCAGCGCGATGATGTCGTCCGTGTAGCCCGACACGAACAGCACCGGCAGGCCCGGACAACGCTGGCGCACGGCTTCGGCGAGCGGCCAGAACACAGAGAATGTGGTGCCCCGGCCCAGAGCGCTGTGAGCCTCGATCATGCCGTGATCCTGCTGGATGGCACCGAGCACCACCGCGAGTCCCAAGCCCGTGCCCTTGCCGACCCCCTTGGTCGTGAAGAACGGCTCGAAGATCTGCTGGCGCGTGGCGTCGTCCATGCCGATGCCCGTGTCGCGCACATCGATGCGGATGGCGGGCGCACCATGTGCGAGCGGGCTCGCGTCGCGCGCGTTGAGGAAGAGGTTGCCGAGCACTTGGTCGAACTGCTGGCGATCGGCGAGCGCCGGTGTCGGTTCCACTCAGGCCGCGAACTCCAGCCGAATTCCCTCGCCGATCAGCCGGCGGTAGTGGCAGAGCGAGTCTTCGATCAGCGCGTTCACTTGGACAGCCACAGGTCGAATCATCTGCCTGCGGCTGAACATCAGGAGTTGCTGCGTCAGCGCCTGTGCGCGCTGGCTCGCGGCGAGTACCTGCGCGAGCGGCTTGTGTCGCTGCGGGAGCGCGCTGTCGAGCAGTATCAGCTCCGCGTTGCCTCAGATCACCATCAGCATCTTGTTGAAGTCGTGCGCGATGCCGCCGGCGAGGCGACCGATCGACTCCATGCGAGGCGACTGCGCGAGCTCCGGTCGGTGGCGCTCCGCGCCTTCGGCCGCGCGTTGCTGCGGATGCGGGGGTGGCGTCCGTTCGTCGGGCGTGAAGTCGCGCAAAGCAGCCTGCTCGGCGATCAGGTGGAGCGGGCGCAACATCTCCTGCTGCACATCGACGCGGCTAGCGAACATGCGCAGCCCCGGCGCGCAGAGTGCATCGAACATCGATGCACACATCTGCTCGCGCGTCGTCACGGCCGTGACGAGTGCGCGCAGCGGGCCGGTCTCGTCCCGACGGATCGCGGCGAGCATCACCGCAGCAACGCCGCCGCCCTCGAAGCGCAGCTCGCGCAGTGCGTCGCCTTCGATCAGCGACATGCGCCAGCTCGCGTGGTCCGCGAGCAGCTTCGCCAGCGCGCGCTGCTCGTTCTCGGCCACGGGCCGCGGCCCGCCGCGCCGCGAGCACGCTCAGGTGCCTGCCGTGGAGCCCCACGGCCGTGCACGACTCGCACTCGAACGCCTCGAACGCCGCAGTGACGGCGTGCTCCCAGAAGGCCGGTTGGTTCGTTGACAGCGCGATGCGCTCGCTGAAGCGCACGATGGCCTCGAGCACCCTGCGCTCGCGCTCGTGGCGATCCCGAAGGATGTTCGGCTCGTGCTGCGTCGAGTGCAGCGAGCTGACCGTCCGCTGCAACTCGGCTTGCGCCGCCGCGGCGGATGTTTCGGCGCACGGACCCTCCGGCGTGGGAGTGGTGGCGAAAGAGCCGTTCATGCACGCCGGATCCGGTGCAGCGGGGTGGATTTGCCGTGCAACTCGTGCCGGGCGTCGAGCAGCCTGCTGCTGGCGACGGAGAGGGTCTCCTCCACGACTTGGAGCGTTTCGACAGCGCCTTTGCAGGCGGGGAGTGAAGCCTGGCATCGGTGCGGCCTTCGGGCTCAGCGCGCAGTTCAGGACTGCAGCGTCGAAGCACTCCGTGAGCCATTGCTAGCTGTCAACCGCAAGCTGTTCGGGGCGTCCGACGCGCCGAGAGCCATTTCCAATCTCAGGAATGGGTGTGCTGACCCAGCTAGGCTCCGACCGCCCGAGCACGGCAGGGCTTCAACACTTGAAACGTCGTAGATCAGACGGCAGAGGGCGCGCTCAGCGCAGCCCAAAGATCTCGATCACGGGACCGACGGTGCGAGCCCGCAGCACGCGCGCCGTGACATGGGGCCAGTTCTCCGCCTCGACATCCTGATCCCACAGCTGATGCTCGCTGAAGCTCGGATCGGCGTCGGGCGAGAGGCGCGCGAGCGGGGTCGCGATGCGGCGCAGCGACTCGACGATGCGCGCTCGCTCGGGGCTCTGGTGTGGGTCCACGGCGTAGACCATGTAGTAGCCCGGTCCGTGGGAGCGCACGAAGCGATCGAGCTCCTCGTCGGTCTCCAGCGCGCCGAACTCGGGCTTTCCCGTGATCCAGTACAGCCGGTAGAGCGGGCCGACGCGACGCTCGTCGGAGAGTCGATTCTGGTAGCGCGACCACGGGCTGAAAAAGGCCGCGCGTCCCTCTGGGTAACGCAGGCTCTCGAGCGTGCGCATCAGCGGCACATCGAGCGGCGGCAGCACGAACACGGGCTGCGTCGCCGCATCGGTGACATGCGTGCGGATCCAGCTCGCCGCGTCGTCGAGCGTCGAGCCCTGCCCGCGCATCCATGCCATCTTCGTCGAGGCCGCGAGCGGCACGGCGAGCAGTGCGAGTGCGACGGCGGCCGCGGCGCGCGCGCGGTCCACGAGGCTCGCCACGCCCCACGCCGCGAATGTCGCGAGGTAGGGGAGCAAGGGCAGCAGGAAGCGCTCGTAGGTCTGATTGAAGAGCCCCGCGAGCAGAAGATACGGCGCGACATAGGAGAGCACGACGAGCAAGTCGCCGCGCTCGGTCGCGCGCGTGCCGCGGCGCAGCGCCCACGCGCCGAGCGCCACCGCGACGAGCAGCGTCAGCACCGGCTCGTAGTACCACAGCGTCCGTCCGAGCCGCAGGAAGCCGCTGCCATCGAACGGCAGGTCGCGCAGCACGCTCTGCGTCGCGTCGTCTCCGGCCATCGCCTGCTGCGCGGCTGCGTCGAAGTAGTACCAGTAGAAGACGCGAAACGACGCGAGCGCCGCCACGCCGACGAGCAGGATGCGCCAGTCCATCCAGCGGCGGTCGCCGCGCGCGAGCTGGGCGACGAGAATCGGCGCGAGCACCGCGAGGCCGTTGTGCAGCGTCCCGACGGCGAGCGCGGTCCACAGCGCCGTGGCGAGGTACGGCGCCCAGCCCGGCGAGGACCGCAACCACAGCGCGCTCGCGACCGCGCAGGTCGAGAACGCAATCACCGCGCCGTGTGCGCGCGCTTCCTGCGAGAAGAAGACATGCAGCAGGCTCGTCGAGACCAGTGCGGCCGCGAACAGCGCCCATGGCGGCTCGACGAAGCGCCGCGCGATGAAGAATGTCGCGGGCACGATCAGCACGGAGAGTACGGCGACGAGCGTGCGCAGGTCGAGCCACACGCGCGCCGCGGCCTCGAGGTGCTCGTCGAGCGTGCGCGGTCCCTCAGGCGGCTCGAGCGTCGCATCGGAGAGTGGCGCAGCGGCGTGCGCGAGCAGCGACGGATACTGGCAGGCGCTGAGCGCGCGGTCGAGCTTGACCTCGCCCTCGCGCAACATGCGCGCGTGGTCCGCGATGAATGTGTCGGCCTCCTTGAGGCACGGCACGCCGAAGCCGACGCCGTAGAGGCGCACGGCGAGCGTCCACAGCGTCAGGGCGACGAGCGCCCACATCACGCGCGTGGACTTCATCGCGCCCTAGAGCTTCGCGATGTCTCGCAGCAGCCGCACGCGACTCACTTGCAGCATGTCGACCTGCACATCGCGCTCTTGCACATCGATGCCGTAGGTCGCCGTCTCGCGGATGTGCTGCTCGCGGGCGGCCGGATCGGCGATGTCGCGCACATCGCAGTCGTGCAGCAACGCGCTGAAGCCATTGGCGCTGTCGAAGCGGCCGATGTAGAGGCGACCCTTCGCGGTCTCGACCACGATGTTGATCCCGTGCGGGGCGTCTTGGATGTTCATGCCGGGGCAGTCTATCCAGAGGCCCGAGTCGAGCGGCGCGGCTACTGGCACAGGCACGCGCGCACGGCGTCGGACAGGCTCGTCTGGAACGGATCCGCGGGATCGCGGCTCCAGAACTGGCCCGTGACCGTGTCGCCGACGGCGAAGCGCGTGGGGTGCGCGCGCATCTCCGCGTTGAAGTCGAGCCCGAACGAGCCGCTGCAATCGTTGCCGCTCGCCGCGCCGCCGGAGCTCAGGATCGCGCTGCGCTGGCGCGGCGCCGCGATGCACATCGTCCCGCCCTGGAAGGGCTGCGCGACCGCGCCCGAGAGGCTGTAGAAGAACAGGCCCGACTTCTGGTTGAGGACACTCGTCGCGCCGACTTGGAAGCCCGTGCCCGAGACGGTGCTCGGCGTGCCGGTCATGAGGATCGAAGGCACGCAGCCGAGGCTGTTGGTCTTCGCCGTGCAGTAGGTCGAGAGCGAGCAGTCCGTGAGCGAGAGCGTGCGCGGCGCGCTGACCAGCGTGTTGCCGGCCGCATCCTTGAAGGCGAGCTCGTACACGAGCGCCTTGCCCGTCCCGCCCGAGGTGTCCGCGAACAGGAAGCGATACAGCTGGCCGCCGGAGTGTTGGCCCGCGACGGTGGTCGCGCTGCCGGTCACGGTGATCGTGCCGTTGAAGCCCGAGGGCTGCACCGTGTACGCGTACACGCCCGGCGCCACGAGCGCGACATCCGCCATGCCCGCGCCCGGCACCGCGACGGTGTGGTCGTAGGGCGCGTTCGTGAAGCGCACGGTCTGCGCGCCCGCCACCGCCGTCATGCGCACGATTCCGCCCGCGGGGATCGTCACCGCCGCATTCGAGAGCCCGCTCGCCGTTATGAGCACGCTCTCGACCGCCGTCTGCGTCCGCACGACATAGCGCGCGCTCGCCGCGACCCAGTTGAGGCCGTTGTCGAAGACTTGGTCGCGCACCTTCGCGCGCACCTTCCACGGACCCGCGGCCGGCATCGTCGCGGGCTCCTTCGTGCCCACGAGCACGGGCTTGCGCGTGTCGATCGGCCCCGTGTTGCGATAGACCTTGTTGGCCCACTGCGCGCTGCTGCCTTCGCCCTGCGCCGTGACGATGTCGTAGCGCCCGTCGTTGTCGAGATCCGCGACCGTCGCGTCGAGCGTTGGATCGCTCACGGCGCTGATGATCGTCGCGCCTGCGTGGGTGAAGTTGCCGCTGCCGCCGTTCGTCCAAAGTGTCTCGCGCGTATTCGAGAGCGAGCCGACGATCACATCGTAGTCGCCGTCGATGTCCCAGTCGAACAGGCAGATTTCGTTGTCGTCGTTGCTGTCGGCGAGCGCCGTGAGCGCGGTGAACCCGAGCGTGCCCGAGGGAGCAAGGTTGTTGCGGATCGCACCCTCGGCGAACGACGACAAGCTCACGAGGAATAGGTCGATGTCGCTGTCGCCGTCGAGATCGCCGACCTCGCCCGCGTAGGTGGCCCCAGAGTTCGACGGGATCATGTTGGTCGTCGTCGCGAAGGTGCCCGAACCGTTGTTGAGCAGCACATAGTGGTTCGTGCCGCCGTTCGCCGCGCGCGTGAAGCCGATGAAGTCGATGTCCCAGTCGTTGTCGATGTCGGCCAAGTGCGTCTCCATTTGCGCCGTCTTCGTCGGCGCTGCCACCATGGCCGCGGCGGTGTATGTGAACGCTCCCGCGCCGTCGTTGAAGTACACGCGCGGTCGGCGTGCCGCCGTGCCCAGATAGGCATCGTTGAGCACGAGATCGAGATCGCCGTCGTCGTCGATGTCGGCGAACTGGCCGCCGCCGGAGCTCACGGCCGTCGTGAAACCGCGCGTAGCGCTCTCCATCGTGAAGAAGCCCGGATTGGAGGCTCCGTGGTTGATGTAGAGGAACGGTACATCGGTGTCCCACGCGTTGCACACGAGCGCATCGACCCAGCCATCGCCGTTGACATCGCCGGTGATCACGGCCTTGGCGTTGGAGACGCGCGTTCCGAGCCGTGCCACGCTCTCGTCCGTGAAGGACAGCGTGCCGTTCGGCACGAACTGGTTGACGAGCAGCACATTCTGGCGCTTCACCCCAGCCGCGTTGAAACCCTCGCCATCCGCGAAGAACAGGTCGAGGTCGCCGTCGCGATCGACATCGGCCGCCTCGACACCTTCGGTCCAGCGCGGCGTGCCCGGCAGCAGGCCGACCAGATGCTGGAACTGCTGGGCCGGGGCGAGCGAGGGAGCGAGCGCGAGCAGCGCCAGCGCGTGGGTGAGGTCCATCGGCGAGAGGTTTCCTGATAACGAACGGGGCCCGCGCGCGGACGAATGCCGCACCCCGGCCACGCTTGGACACGCGCAGTCGAGGCCGGGCTCCCCGACCTCGAGGGTACCATCGAGCGCCTCGGTTCAGGGGAGGAAAGTGACCTTGATGGCGCTGGTGACATTGGCGCTCGTGCTGCAGGGGCCGGTCGGGTCGCGGTACCAAGTCTGGAAGTACAGCGTGTCGCCGGGGGCAATCGTGCCGGCGATGCCGAAGCGCGCCAGCGAGAGCGCCGCGATGCCCGGTCCGAGCGCGAAGCTGCCGGTGGCGCCGGAGTTCCTCGTCGCATGGCGCAGCACGGGCAGGTTGATGCAGCGCAGTCCGTCGTAGAAGGTCGTCGGCGGACGTGATGTGCGGCCCATGTAGACCAGACCCTGCACATTGAGCGGCAGCTGCGACGACGTCAGCACGAGATTGTCGAGCGCGAGGCTCACCGAGCCGCCGCTCTGGATGTTGGAGAGCAACTGACCGCCGACACCGGTCGAGTTGGCGCAGCCCGCGTTCGCGTCGGCGTTGGTGCAGGTCGCCTTCGAGCCGAGCGGGCACGGGCAGTACTCGACGACCTTGTCCTCGCACTCGTCGGGAATGCCGTTGAAGTTCGTGTCCTGCGAGGCGCCGGTGGCGATGTCGAGCGAGTCGTCGATGCCGTTCTCGTTGCAGTCCTTCGAGGGCTTCTCTTCGAAGTCAACGGCGTCGAGGTCGTCGCCGTCCTTGCTCGCGTCGCCGCGCTCCGTGCGCAGGCCGAGCGCTTCGGCGGAGATGAAGATCGCGGGGTTCTGGTTGAGGCCGCCGGCGACCGGCGGCAGCAGCAGATCGCCCGGCTGGATCGGGACGCCGAACAGGCTGTCGGGCTGGTTGATGACCGCCGAGCCGCGGCGCACCGAGAAGACCAGCATGTCGGTCGAGCCGTTGCTCCAGTCGTAGGGCGCGAGCGAGCGCTGGTAGACGCCGTCGCCGTTCTCCGCGAGCACGAGCGCATCGAGGTCGTCGGTGCCGACGCCGAAGCGATCGAGACCGAGCTGCGAAGCCGTCGCGAAGTGCACGATGGCGCTCGCACCGACGGTGCGCTT
>VGYZ01000052.1 GCA_016872795.1 Planctomycetota bacterium | reverse complement strand
TTCCACCACGAGGTCACCAACCAGTACCTCTGGAACCGCTTCTAGTCGCGGCGGACGAGCGACACGAACGCGCGCGCCCCGCGAGTCCCTGTGGACTCGCGGGGCGCGCGCGCTGCGTCGTGGGCGGGGGCGTGCGGAGACGCGAGCTGCGGTCAGGGACAGAACTGCACGCTGACGGCGTTGGTGGTGTTGAAGGTCAGCGGGCCACCGATCGGGTCGCGGAAGATGAACTGGAAGTTCCAGGTCTCGCCCGCGCGGATCAGCGCGGTCGGCTGGCCGGCGTCGCCGAAGTCGACATTGTAGAGCGCGTTGCCGAGCGGACCGGCGTAGGTCACGGGCAGGCGGCGCACCGGGGCGCCGAGGCACAGGTTGCCGTCGCCGAAGGGCAGGAAGGACTGCGTGCGGCTCATGTAGAAGCGGCCGGCGTGGGCGGGCGGCACGCCCGCGGCGGAGAGGGCGAAGCCGCCGAGCGCGAGCGAGCTCGAGCCCACCGCCGAGCACTGGCCGCCGCTCGAGAAGGTGTTGGGGCTCGACGAGCAGTAGCTCGCGATCGTGCAGGCCGGGGTGCCGTTCGCGAACCAGTCGAGGTCGGTCAGGAAGCCGAGCGCCAGGTCGCCCGGAATCAGGTCGAGCACCAGATTGGCGGTGTTGCCGGCGGGGAGCACGGTCGGGATCGGGAGGGCGATGTCTTCGATCACGGTGCCCGGCGCCGGGTTCGGGAGAGTCTGGTTGCCGCCCTGGTCGACGGTCACCACGAGGCGCGGCTGCGAGCCGGAGAGATCGAGCGTGCCGATGAGCGGCAGGGCAAAGGGCACCGGGCCGACCGACTGCGCGTTGCCGAGCAGGTCGAGGTCGAAGGACAGGCTCGTGGGGACGACGATGTTGACGTTCCAGACGCCCGGCGTGGCCGAGGCCACGAGGGTGCCGGCCGCAGCGGCGCTCTGCACGATCAGGATGTTGTCGATCGTGCTCTGGCCGAGCGGCAGCGGCAGCGTGAAGCCGCCGGGGAACACCGAGGTGGGCTGGCGGGTGCGGAAGGTCGGGTAGTTGAGCTGCAGCGTGAGGTTCGAAGTCGACGACTGGCGGCCGATGGCCGAGACCGACAGACCTGCGATGGCGATCGTCCCTGCCGAGGTGCTGACCGTCGCGGCGAAGGTGCCGCCCGGCTGGCCGGCGATGCTCGGTTCCGCCACCAGTGTCGAGTTGATCGGGAAGCTCGTGTTGTTGCACATGCCAAAGATGTTCGTGCAGGTGATCGTGCCGGTCGGGTTGGTCGTGGCGTCGTAGCTGCCGATCGCGGTCCCCGGCAGCGGGAGCGACATGTCGATGTTGATCAGCGTGTTGGAAGCCTGCGAGTCGAGCGTGAAGTCGTAGCTCTGGGCCAAGGCGGCGGGGGCGAGGGCCAAGGCGGCGGCGATGGTGCGGAGGCTCATGCGAATGTCCGGAGGGAAGAGAGGGGCGGGGCCGCGGCCGCGCGGCCGCAGTCAGAACCGTGCAATCGTCCCCCAGAGTCGCGTGGGTGGCAAGGGGGGGGGGCGACGCGCGCTCCGGCACGCCCCCGCTAAGATCCGCCCCGCCATGAAGCTCCAGCAAGCCACCCTCGGCCTCGCGCTCGTCGTCGCGGCCTTCTCGCTCGGGACCACCCTGATGCACGCCTCGAACTCCTCCCTCGGTCAGGACGGCCAGCCGCCCGTCGGCTACTCCGACACGCCGTTGCTTCCCGGCCAGAAGTGGCGCGTGCACGACATCGAGCGCCCGGTGCCGCCGGTGGTGACGCCGGGCAGCGCGGTCCGCGCGCCGAGCGACGCGCTGGTCCTGTTCGACGGATCGAGCCTCGCCGCGTGGACCGGCGGTGGCGGCGAGGCCAAGTGGCTCGTGAAGGACGGCTACGCCGAGGTCAACGGCACGGGCGGCATCGAGACGCGCGAGCACTTCGGCGACTGCCAGCTGCACATCGAGTGGGCCACGCCCGCCAAGGTCGAGTCGAGCTCCCAAGGCCGCGGCAACTCGGGCGTGTTCTTCCTCGGCCGCTACGAGATCCAGGTGCTCGACTCGTTCCACAACCGCACCTACGCCGACGGTCAGGCCGCCTCGATGTACGGCCAGTTCCCGCCACTGGTGAACGCCAGCCGCGGCCCGGGTGAGTGGCAGAGCTACGACATCGTCTTCCGCGCCCCGCGCTTCGACGGCGACAAGCTGCTCGCGCCCGCGCGCGTGACCGTGTTCCACAACGGCGTGCTCGTGCAGGACGCCCGCGAGTTCATGGGTCCCTCGCGCCATCGCGAGGTCGCCACCTACGCGCCCCACCCCGAGACCGGCCCGATCTCGCTCCAAGACCACGGCAACCCCGTCCGCTACCGCAACATCTGGCTCCGCAAGCTCTAGAAGGCCCGACATCCCCGCGCCCCCTGCTGGACGAAGCCGCACCCTCACCGGACAATCTCTTCCCATGGACATGCACAGCATCCACCAGTTCCTCGCCACCTACGGTCCTTGGGCGGTCATCGCCGTCGGCGTCGGCGCCGTCTCGATGTGCTTCCTCGCCTTCGGGGTGTTCGTGTATTCCGAGCTGATCGGCGAGCACAAGGTCGACGAGCACGCGCACGGGCACGACGACCACGGCCACGGCGCGCACCACTAGCCATGCGCCCGTCGGCCGCGCTGACCGCGGCCGCGATCGCTCTCGCCCTCGCGGTCGTCCTGTGGCTGTTCCTCCCCGCAGGCGTGGAGGAAGTCGGTGCCGCGGAGTCGGAGTCGGCCGGCGTGGCGACGCCGGAGCTGGCGGCGGAGCTCGGTTCGCTCGAGGAGCGCGCCGCGCCGCAGCGGCGCGACACGGACGCGGCTGAGGCCGCCGCGGCTGCGCCGGAAGCGGCGAGTGTGACTGCAGGCGCGAGCTCCGCGCTGCGACCCGTCAGCATCGTGCGCGGAACGGACTTTGCGCCGCTGGCGGGAGTCGAGGTGCTGTGGTGGCCGTTGCCGCCGCGCGACAGTGGCGCGCCCGATGCGCTCGGGCTGTGGCTGCAGCGCGCAGGCGATGAAGGCAGCTTTCCGGCTGGTCACCAGCGAGTGCTGTCGAGCGCGAAGGGCGTAGCGCTCCTCCCGGATGCGGAGTTCGGCATTCGCGTGTTCGCGCGCTGCGAGGGCTGGAGCGGTCGCGCGGAGTTTGCCCCCGGGGAAACACCGCCGATGCGCGTTGTCCTGAGCCGCGACGCGGCGCTCGCCGTGCGCGTCGTCGATCGTGCGGGGCAGCCTGCGCCGGGAGTGACCGTCGGCGTGGTGGGCGATCTCTCGATGCGCGGCTACGCGCCAGTGCGCGCCGAGACGGACGAGCAGGGCCTCGCGCGCTTTCCGCACGCTTTTCACGGCCTCGGCGAAGGCATCGAGGCGAGCGTGCGACTCGCGGTCGTGCTCGAAGAACTCACGCTCGAGCCGGTTGGATTCGAGTTCGACGCGCGCAACCCGCCCAAGGAGCCGATCGAGCTCGTGCTGCCCGCTGGCGGCGAGTGCGAGGTGCGCGTCGTCGACCGCGACGGCGAGCTCGTGCGCGAGCAGATCGCCGTGCAGCTCAGCACCGTCGGCGAGGATGAGATCGACATCGAGGAATTCCAGCCTTGGTGGGGCAACGAGGTCGTGCGGCGCGATGCGGTCACCGAAGGCGTCGCGGTGTTTCGCGGTATTGCGCCCGGTACCGCGCTCATCGCCACGGCGTCTCGACCCAGCGGCCTCGCCAACTTCTCCGCGCGCGTGCCGCGCATCCGGCGCGCGCTCGAGCGCGTGACGGTCGAGATCAAGCTCGACGGACGCCCGAGTATCGTCGGAAGAGCGCTGCGGGAAGACGGCACGCCGCTCGCAAGTTCGTCGCTCGGCGTGCGCTACCTGTGGGTGGACGACGACGGCTCCACGCAGGCCTACGACCTCGACTTGAAGCTGCGCACCGACGGGCAGGGGCGGTTTGAGATCGAGTTCGACCGAAGCGAATGGGGCGATGGCGAGAGCGAGACTCTGTTCGAGCTCGTGCAGGTCGACGCGCGCGGCGATGCCGTGGCGCGCGTCGGCGCGACGCTTCCTGCGCGCCTCTCGCCGGGAGATCTCGACCTCGGCGACATGCGCTTTCTCGCCATTCCGGTGTTTGCGAGCGGAACCACGCTCGATGCCGAGCGCAAGCCGCTCGGTGGAGTGCGCGTGAGCGTGCATGTCATGGTGCCGGCTGGCCACGACGGAAACGACCACGACGGAAATGCGGAACGCAAGGATCAGACGGCGTTCGCGCTGAGCGACGCCGCAGGGCGCTTCAGCCTGCGAATGCCGGAGCGCTTTCGCAGCGTGCGGCTGGAAGCGGGCAAAGATGACCTGCGCAGCGAGCGCATCGCGGTCGAGCGCGGCGCGAGCGGCGTCGAGCTCGTGCTCGCGCCCGGCGGACAGGTCGCGGGGCGCGTCGAGTGGGACGGACTCGCGAGCGGCGTGCGCTTGTTCATCACGGCGAGGACGGACAGCTCGTCTTCGGGCGAGCTGGCGGGGCCTTGGGTGCCCGTGCTCGCCGATGGGCAGTTCTTCGTGCGCGGGCTGCGGCCGGGCCGCTACACGATCGACGTGCGCACGATGGAGGGCGACGAGCCGCTCGCGAGCGTCGAGCGCGTCGAGGTTCGCAGCGGCGAAACGACGCGCGACCCGCGCCTCGATCCGCTTTCGCTCGGCGGCAGGCTGCGCGTGGCGACGCTCACGATCCTCGATGGATCCGGCAAGCCGCTCAGCGACGGACTCAGCATCATCGCGCGCTACGCCGACGGGAATGGCGATGACTACCAGTGGGTACCGGTCGTCGCAGGCCGCGCGGCCGTCCTCGTGCGCGAACCTCCGCCCGCCGTGTCGGTGATGGGCGAGGACTACCTCACGCAGTACATCGAGGTGCTCAACGACGATCGCACCGTCGTGATGCGACCGGCGCCGACGGTGCGCTTCCAGCTCGCCGAGCGCGTCGTGCTGCCGCCGGACATCACGCTCGGCATCAACCTCGAGCACGAGCGCGGCGACAAGGCTGGATTCTCGTGGCATTCCGAGCAGCCCGAGTTCGACGAGCACGGTCGCGCCGCCCTGCGCGCGCGCCTGGTCGGCAACTACAAGCTCACGCTGCGCGCCACCCTGCGCGGACAGAACTGGAAGACGATGCCGCTCGACATGCCGCCGGTCGAGCTCCACATCCGCGAGCTGCCCGCCGAGCAGACCTTCGAAGTGCGCTGCCCCGAAGAGCCTCTGAAGGTCGTGCTCGAAGCCCTGCGCCGCCCATGAGCCGCATGCCGCGCGCTCTCGTGCTCGCGTTGCTGCTCGTTGCGGCGGGCGCGTTCGTCTGGAGCGTGCGCGAGCGCGACGCTGGTCTCGAGAGCGCGCAGCCGGATGTTCCGGCGGATGCGTCGCAAGACGACTGGAGGGAGCGAGGTGAGTCCAGACGCGTCGACGGCGAGTCGTCCGCGGAGTTCGAGAGCGCGAGCGGATCGCCCGGGTCCGAGGTTGGCTCGCGCGCGGGCTCGGTGCGCGAAGTGCGAGCCGTGCTCGCGGGCAGCTCGCGCGCGGTCGCTGGCGCCGAGATCCTGTGGTGGGAAGCGACCGACACTCGCGAGGAGTTCGACCGCTGGCTGGGCGAGTCGCTGCCCGACGCGAGCCTGCCGAGCGAAGCACGCCGAGTCGTCGCGGATGGGCAGGGCCGCTTTGTGCTCGACGCAGAGGCTCGTGCCGTCCATGTGATCGCGCGCGCGCCGGGGCTCTTCGGGAGTGCGAGTTTCGCGTCCGGCGAGTACTCGCCCTTGCGCGTCGAGCTCCAGTCCGAGAGGGAGCTGCGCGTGCGCGTCGTCGACACCGAAGGCTTGCCTCTGGAGCGCGTCCGCATCGAGCTGCGAGCACAGCGCGCGAGCGAGACGATCGTGGCCGCGCACACGCAGGCGGATGGCATCGCGACCCTCGTGCGCTGGAGGGGATCCCGCGCGAGCCGGCACAGCGCGTCCGAGGTGCTGTGGCTCGCCGTCGACGAGTTGCTCGAGGCCGCGCCGGTGCGCGCGTTCTCTGTCCGTGAACCTCCGGACGAGATCGTGCAGTTCACGCTCGCGCGCTCGGGGACATGCGAGGTGCGGGTACTCGACAGCGAAGGCGCAAGCGCGCGGGCGGCGTATGCGGTGCAGCTCGCGCTCTTGACTCCCGATCTCGCGAACGGCGGCGAGCTTCCACAAGCGCAGAAACTCAGGTCGGTCACGCGGCAGTACGAGCCGGGCAAGCCGGCGCTCTTCGAGCATGTCGAGCTCGGGCGCGAACTGGCGGCATTCGTGCGGGACGAGGACTTCGACCTCGACTTTCAAGCACGCGGCAGCGGACCGCGCAGTCCGGGCGAGCGTGTCATCATCGAAGTCCGTGCAACGAGCGCAGCTGGAATTTCGGGACGGCTGCTGCGTCTCGACGGCTCGACCTTCTCGAATGCAAGCCTGCCACTTGACGGCGTCCACGCCTTCGAAGATGACTTGGGGCACACGCTTCCGTCGCGTCTGCGCACGGATGCGGAGGGCCGCTTCGAGATCGCCTTTCAGCAGTCCTCGGAGCTTTCCGGGGAAGCCGGGCTCGATGCCTTTGAGTGCGACTCGCAAGGTCGCGCGCTGGGCCGGGTACGGCTGCGTCTCCCGCGCGAGGCGATGACGCAGCGCATCGATCTCGGCGAGTTGCACATGGAGCCGTTGCCCGTCTTCGCGAGCGGCCGGGTGCGGCTTGAGACGGGCGAACCGGCTGGCGGCGCGCTGGTCGTGCCGGACGAACTGGAGCAACAGTCCAGCTGGTTCAACTTCAAGCGCGCGGCATCGAGTTGGCGCGTGCGCTGCGACGCGCACGGGAACTTCGAGCTGCGAACACTGCTGAAAGACCCGCAATTGGTGCTCACCGCCGCGAAGGACGGCTACACGAGCGAGCCGGTGACCGTGACGACCGGAAGCCGCGATGTCGAGCTCGTGCTAGCCCCGGCGGCGACGCTCGCGGGCCGCCTACTGTTGCATGAGTCGGTCGCTCCCGAGCGTTTGTGCGTTCGTGTGCGCGAGTCGATCGAGTCACCCGCGCTCGCCCTCGCCACGCCGCTCTTCGACGGCAGCTTCGAGTGCCGCGGCCTGCGCCCAGGGACATTTCTGCTCGAGGTCCACGAGCAGCAAACGACCCGCGTGTTCGCGCGCGTTGAGGGAATTCGCGTCGAGAGCGGGGGCGCGACGCGCGATCCGCGGCTCGAGCCACTCGACCTGTCCGGGGAACTGCGCGAGATCACGCTCTCACTGGTCGACTCGCGAGGCGTCCCCATCGCGCACCTGCCCCGCGTGGAGCTCTTTCACGGCGGACCCAAGGCGGAGTTCGAGTGCGGCGATTCACGCGTTCGCTTCCTGCGCGGCCTCGAGCCAGTGGACGTGCTCATCACATGCAAGTCGTACCTGCGCGAGTTTCTTCCCGATGTGCGAGCGAGTGCGACGATCGTGCTCCACGAGGCGCCCACGCTGCGCTTTCGTCTGTCGGAGCCCGACCATGCCGCGCTGCGCGGGGTCTGGCCCACGCTCGCGCTCGAGCTGCAGCGCGCAGAGGAGCTCGGTGACGGCCAGACGCAGGCCTTCAAGGGCGCTCGCCATGTCGACATGCCTGCAACCATGGCGGGTGAGTACCGGATGAGGATGTATCTCTGGTGCGAGCGCGATGGCAGCTGGTCCTACGCGGAGCTGCCGCTGCTCGAACCTCGGCGCATCGAGGTCGTGAAGGGACCGACGCTGCAAGAATTCGACGTGCTCTGCGACCCGACGGAGTTGGCGCGGGTGGTGTCGCAACTGGTAGACAAGTGAGCATGCAGCGCCGGACATATCTGATCGCGAGCCTCGCGTTGGTGCTGATGGCGTTCCTGTGGGTCGCGTGGAGGCTCGAGCGCGATGCCGCGGATGCGCGCCCGGGAGGCGAGCAAGCGCAGTCGGCGTTGCCGCGGGAGCCGGCGGAGGCGCGGCTGGTGCAGGAGCTGTCGGTGGGGGAACTGTCGGCGCCGCAGCGCGACCTCGTGACAGCGGGCGGCGGAACGCTGGAGGGAGTGGTGCTCGCGCTGCGCGTGCTGGCGAGCGGGACCTTGGACCCCGTCGCGGAGGCGGAGGTCCTGTGGTGGCCCTCGCCCGATCCGCGACAGGGAGATTCAGACGAGCTCGTGCGGCGGCTGCTGCGCTCCGCGGAGTCGCGCACGCTGCTCGCGAGCGCGCGTCGCACCACGAGCGACGCGCGGGGCGTCGCTGTGGTGGGCGATGCGGAGCATGGCGTGCTCGTGCTCGCGCGGGCGGATGGACGCCTTGGAATCGCGCGGTTCGTGCGCGGCGAGTCGCCGCCGCGCGAGGTGATCTTGCAATCGGACTTCGTGATCGAGGCGCGCGTGCTCGACGAGTCTGGACTCGCCGTCGCTGGCATCGATGTCGAGCTACGGCCTGGTGACGACGAGCGCACTCACATGTCCCTGCGCGAGCGCAGTGGCGCCGATGGCCTCGTGCGCTTCGAGCACGCTGGTTTCGCGTGCGCGAGCTGGAGCGAGGGTGCGGAGGTCGGGACCATCGCCGTGGCGGAGCCGGTCGAGCCTGCGGCGGAGTTCGAGTTTGCGCTGGCGGATCCGCCGCAGACGCCCGTCGAGCTGGTCGTGCAGGCGGGGGGCGAGTGCGAAGTACGCATCGTCGATGAGCAGGGCCGACCGGCGAGCGGCATCTTCGATGTGATTCTCGGCTACTTGCCAGGCGATGACATGGAGCTCGAGGAGCTCGATCCGAACTGGCTGCAAGGGGCGCGGCGCAGTGCCGTCGAGGGTCCGTCCGTGCTGTTCCGGCGAGTGCAGTCGGGGCGCGATGTGCTCGCCAGCGTGCTGCGCAGGGGTCGCCCTCCCGTGCATCGCGCGATCGGCGCGGGTCCTGTGGATGCGAAGAGCCGTTCGGTGATCGAGGTGCGACTCGGCAACGCGTGCACGCTGGTGTCCGGTCGCGTCGTGGCGGACTCCGGTTCCCCGCGGCAGCAGGTCCTGCTCGATCTGCGCGTGGAATCCGAGAGCTTCCTCGGAGGTGTGACGCTGGCCTCGCCGGCGCGCTCGGACTCCGACGGACGCTTCGAGTTCGAGGTGGAGAGCGCGCAGTGGGCTCAACTGGGCGAAATCGCGCTGCGGCTGGTGGAGCTCGATGCGGAGCGCGGGGAAGTCGCGGAGGCTAGCCAGCGCGTGGTGGCCACGGCGGGGGAGCGTCGCGTCGATCTGGGCGAGCTCGAGCTCGCAGAGCGCGCGCCGTACGCGAGCGGCCGCGTGGTGACGAACGAGTTCGTGCCTGTGTGTGGCGCGTGGGTGATGGCGGCGATGGTGCACGACGATCTGGGAGCCGCGGATGAAAGCGCTCTCGATGCGCTGCCCAACTCGCGCGTGCTCACCGACGCGCTCGGACGCTTCGAGTTGCGGCTCGGGCAAGGAGGCAGTGCCTCTCACTTGCTGGCCGGCAAGGGCGAGCTGCGCAGCATGGCGATCCGCACCTCGTCGGGTGCGCAGGACTTGCAGATCGTGCTCCAGCCGCGCGCCGAAATTGCGGGAAGGCTCATGCTCGACGCCACGCTTGCCGTGACGCGCGTGCTGGTCATCGCGACGCGCACGAACGCGTCCATCGACGGCGAGCGCGTGGTGCGCGTGAGGCCCGAGCCCGACGGGCGCTTCGTGGTGCGCGGTGTTTCCGCCGGCGAGCATTCCGTCAGCGTTCACGCTGTCGAGGGCTACGCCGAGCTCGGCCGCGTCGATGGCGTTTTTGCGATTGCCGGCGAGCGCACGCTCGACGCGCGACTCGATCCGCTCGACTTGCGCGCGGGTCATCGCTCCGTGTCGATCGCGCTCCGCGACGAGTCCGGCGCACTGTTCGCCGGCGAAGTCTCGGTCATCGTGCGCACCGCGCACGCCACGGGCGAGCGCGCAAGCTTCGCTCCGATCGCGCAGGGCGTCGCCAGCGTGCTCGTCGGGGAGAAGCCCCCGCTCGTCACGGTCTTCGCGCCGGGGCACCTCGCACAGATCCTCGAAGCCGTCGACAGCGATCGCAGCGTCAGGCTAGGGCGTGCACCGCAGCTGCGCTTCACGCTCGCCGCGGGGGTCGAGCTTCCGCCGCTGCCGTTCCGTCTGGCGCTGCAGTTCCGTCCCGTGTCCGTCAGCGCGCGCGACCTCACGCGCAACTTTCCGCAGCCCGAGTTCGCAGGTGATCGCATCGCGCGGTGCGACGCGACGCTCGCGGGCAAGCTGCAGGTCACGGTGCACCTCGTGCGCCGCACCGAAGACAGCTGGAACGAAGTCGAGCTTCCGCTCGAGCAGCCGCTCGTCATCGATGTGCGCGAGCGCGGCGAGCAGGCGTTCGAGGTGCGCTGCACGCCCGAGTCGCTCGCGAGCGCGCTGCGCGCCCTCGGCGCTCGCTAGCCCATCACTTGCTCGCGCCGACGATCGGCCACACGAGCAGCGCAATCCCAGCGATCACATCGAGCGCCGCAAGTCCCGAAGCGACCCACGCGAGCACACTCGGGGAGGTCGCGCGCGCGCCCTGCGACAGATGCAGCGCGAGCAGCGTTGCCAACATTCCGACGCTCAGACCGAGCGTTCGCTTCCAGTTGCCTCAGCAGGAGCCTTTGGCGAGCCAGAACCCGAGCGGCGCAATGCCACCGGCGAGCAGGGCGTAGAGCACTTTCATGCATGCGATGTTAGATCTTCCGGGATCGGTTTCCAGCCTCCGCGACTGAAGTGGAATCGGCCAGAAGTTGCCGGTTGCGATCGCAAGTCCGATGATCCGGCGCGTGATGCTGACATGGAACCGACCGAATGCGTTGTTCGTAGTGCTCCTGATGTCGTTCGGCGCCTGCGCGCGCCCGCAGCCCGTCGCCAGCGAGGCCGCGGCCTCCACGCTGGTTCTGCGCGCGCTCTCTGATGCCGAGCGACCGCAGGTCGAGCAGCTCGCCGCTCGCATGCGCTGTGTGGCCTGCCACGCGAGCGCTTCCGAGCGCGTCACGCCGGAGCCCGCGCCTGACCTCGCAGGCATCGGTGCGCGCAAGACTCCCGAGGGGCTGCGTCGCTGGCTCGCGGATCCGCAAGCGGCGAAGCCGGGCACGGCCATGCCCGACATGCTCGCGAAGCTGCCTGCGCGCGAGCGCGAAGTCGCGCTCGACGAGCTCGTTCACTACCTCGTGGCGCAGGGCGGCCCGCTCGCGCCCGATGAGCGCGAAGTCGAGGTTGCCGAACTCGAGCTCGGTCGCCGTCTGTATCACGAGGTTGGCTGCGTCGCGTGCCACGAGCCGCAGGAAGATGCCGACGACCTCGAGCGCTCGCTGTGGTCTTTCCCGGCGGAGGAGCGCATCGCTCCGCTGGTCGCGGCGAGCTTCGGCTCGACGGCCTTCGACACCGGCATCGATGCGCTCGCGGCTTTCTTGCGCGATCCGCTGGCCAGTCGTCCGTCGGGACGCATGCCTTCGCTGCTGCTCGACGAAGTGGAGTCGCATGCGATCGCAACCTACTTGCTGCGACGCCGCATCGGGCCCGATGGGCTCGTGACGAAACCCGGCTGGCGCTATCGCTACTACGAAGGCGCGTTCATGTCCGCCCAGCCCGGATTCGGCGGCGCGACGCCCGTGCGCGAAGGAACCCTCGAGTCGCTCGACGGACTGCCGGAGCATCGCGCCGACGGCTTCGGTTTCGACTTCACGGGCCTGTTCGAGCTCGATGTCGCAGGCACCTACAAGTTCTGGACGCGGTCCGACGACGGATCGAACCTGTGGATCGACGGTCGCAAAGTCGTCGAGAACGACGGCGATCACGCGCCGACGGAGCGCTCGGGGGAGATCTACCTTGCGGCCGGTGCGCACGAGATGGTCGCGGCGATGTACGAGCACGGCGGCGGAGAAGAGTTGGGCGTCGAGTGGCAAGCGCCCGGCGGCGAGAAAGAGCCGCTGCCCGCGAAGTTCTTCTCGCACGGCAGCGGACGAATGTTGGGTGTGGCGGCGCCATTCGCGCCCGATGCAGCGAAGGTCAAGCGCGGGCGTGCGCGCTTCGCGGCGCTCGGCTGCAACGCTTGCCACGCGCTCGATGTGCACGGCATCGGCGCCCCTCGCGCAACGCCGCTCGCGGAGCTCGGAGCACGGAGCGGGGATGGCTGTGTTGGTACGGCGGTTCCGTCGCGTGGAGCGCACTACGGGCTCGATGAACAGCAGCGCATCGCGTTGCGTTCGTTGGTCGCGGCGCCCGACGCGCTCGCTCTTCCGCGCACCGACGCGGAGCGGCTCGAACACTCGCTTGCGCGACTCGATTGCCGCGCGTGCCATCGGCGCGGCGGCTCGGGCGGGCCCGACCTCGAGCGTGCGAAATACTTCCGCGAGGCCATCGAGGCCGATCTCGGCAACGAAGGGCGCCTGCCGCCTCTGCTCGACAACGCGGGAGCGAAGCTGCACTCCGCTTGGCTCGCGCGCGTGCTCGACGAGGGCGCGCGCGTGCGTCCGTATGTCGCGACCCGCATGCCCGTGTACGGAAGCGCGAACACGAGCACGCTCCCGCAGCTCTTCGAACGTGTCGACGCACGCGACGTCGAAGACTCGCCGACCGAGTTCGACCCGGTGCTCGTCGAGGCCGGCCGCAAGCTCGCAGGAAAGTCGGGCCTCGGCTGCATTCAGTGTCACCGCTTCAACGGCGCCGAGTCGCTCGGCATTCCGGCGGTCGATCTCGCGACGGTGAGCGAGCGCATCCGCGGTCCGTGGTTCCGGCAGTTGCTCTCGGATCCGAAGTCGCTCGGCATGAACACGCGCATGCCCGAGATGTGGCAAGTGATCGATACGCCCGCCGGGCGCACGCTGCGCAGCCCAGTACGCGACATTCTTGAAGGCGATCCCGCGCAGCAGGTCGAGGCGCTCTGGCAGTATCTCTCGCTGGGCACGTCGATGCCGCTGCCCGACGGACTGCTCATTCCAGAGCGCGAGTTCGAGTTGATCCCTGCGGATGGGCCCGCGATCTGCGCGGTGTTCCTGCGCGGTCACACACCGCGTGGACTGATGGTTGGCCTGCCCGAGCAGGTGCACTACGCGTGGGACTTCGAGCATGCACGCGCGGTGTGGGCGTGGCGCGGCAGGTTCTTCAACGCGGGCGGAACGTGGAACGGACGCGCGGGAGCGCTGGAGCGGCCACCCGCGGACGACGCATACGAGTTCCCCGCCGGCGGCGCGCTGGTGAGCGAGCCGGAGATCGCGCCTCGTGCGCGCGGCTGGAGCCTCGATCCTGCACAGCGGCCCGTGTTCCGCTATTCGCTCGAGGATGTCGAAGTCGAAGAGACATTCGAGCCGCGCCTTCGCAAAGGCGGAGCCATCCTCGTGCGCAAGTTGACCGCGCGTCGACGCGCGGTGGCGAGTCCGCGGCCCGCTCTGAAGCTGCGCCACAATGGCGCGCTGCTCGAATTCGTGAAGGACAACGACGAATACGTCGCGCGTGCCGAGTGGGAGGTTCTGCCGTGATGCTCACCCTGATGACCCTGCTCGCGCTTGCTCAAGACGCATCGCGCGAAGATCGCTACTACAAGATCGAGACCTGCAAGCTGCCGGAGGGCGTCGAGCTCGAGGTCGGCGGTCTCGTGCAGCTCGCCGACGGTCGCGTGATGGCGTGCACGCGCCGCGGCGAAGTGTGGACGATCGCCGAGCCGTTCTCGGATGCGCCCGTCGCCGTGCGCTTCGCTCAAGGTCTGCACGAGCCGCTCGGCCTCGTCGAGCACGCCGGCTGGATCTGGTTCACGCAGCGCGGCGAGCTTTCGCGCATGAAGGACGCCGACGGAGATGGCCGCGCCGATACCTTCGAGACCATCTGCGATGCGTGGCCGATCTCAGGCAACTACCACGAGTACAACTTCGGCCCCGCGCTCGATCGCGAGGGGAATTTCTGGATCACCACGAACAAGCCGTTCGGCGACGAGCCGTTCGGTCGCGCGAAGTGGCGCGGTTTCGCGCTCAAGATCACGCCGCAGGGGACGATGACGCCGATGGCGTGCGGACTGCGCTCTCCGGCGGGCGTCGGGTTCAGTCCGTGGGGCGAGCTCTTCTACACCGACAACCAGGGCGAGTGGTGCGGCGCGAGCAAGCTCGCGCACATCGAGCCCGGCGACTTCCATGGCCATCCGTGGGGCACATTCGCGTGCGAGGATCCGCTGTGGCAGTTCGCGAAGCCCGGCGATCCGCCCGACGGCACGAAGATGCCCGAGGTCGAGAGCGCGATGCCGAGCTTCAAGCTCCCGACGGTGTGGTTCCCGTACGACAAGATGGGGCGCTCGCCGGCGGGCTTCGTGTGGGACGAGACGAACGGAAAGTTCGGTCCGTTCGCGGGCCAGTTGTTCGTCAGTGACCAGTACCAGTCGTCGGTGATGCGCGTGGCTCTCGAGCAGGTCGACGGCCACTGGCAGGGCGCGTGCTTCCCGTTCCGACTCGGATTCCAGTGCGGCATCATCCGTATCGCGTGGGATCGCGAAGGGCGGCTGCTGTGTGGCGAGACCGATCGGGGCTGGGGCAGCCTCGGCGGCAAGTCGATGGGGCTGCAGCGGCTGGCATGGACCGGCGAAGTGCCGTTCGAAGTGCGCGAGATGCGCGCGACGCCGCGCGGCTTCGAGCTCGTGTTCACGCAACCCGTCGACGCGCGACTGGCGGCGGATGTGAAGAGCTACACGCTGTCGAGCTACACCTATCTGCTGCACGAGCCCTACGGCAGTCCGGAAACGGACACGGCGCCGTGCGAGGTCGAGTCGGCCCTCGTGTCGCCCGACGGTCGGCGCGTCGCGCTCGTCGTGACGCCGCTGCGGCGCGGCTATGTCCACGAGCTCACGCTGCGGCTGTCCTCCGCGGACGGCGAGCCGATCCTGCACGATCGCGCCTACTACACGCTCGGCCGGATCCCCAAGTAGCCGGCACGGCGCGCGGCGGTATCCTCTTCGCCCCATGTGGTGGACGATCCTAGTTGCGTTGCCCGCGTCCGTGGCACCTGCGGCCTCGCTGCCAGCGCCGTTCGCGCTGCAGCAGGAGGAAGTCGCGGAGCTCGCGGGGAAGCTGCGCAATCCGAAGCTCACGCTCGACGAGCGCGTGGCGATCGAGGAGCGCATGCTGCTCTTCGGCGAGAGCGGAGCGCGCGTGCTGCAGCGCATCGTCGAGGAGCGCGTCAAGAAGTGCGACGAGCGCGCGAGGAAGAGCGAGAAGGCGTACCTCGCGGAGCTCGACAAGGCGGCGAAGAAGCTCGTGAACGCGCGCCTCGACAAGGCTGCGCTCGCGGAAGTGGAGACGCTGCGCAAGCAAGTGAACGACTTGCGCCGCGACGAGAAGCTCTCGAAGGAACGCATCCATGCCGAGGGCGATCCCGCGCGCGAGAAGCTGCGCGCGCTGCTCGAGGTGAACGCGGATCAGGTGCTCGAGAGCGCACCAGAGCTCTCGAAGTTGCGCGAGTCGATCAGCGCGGACCTGTACGAGCTCGAGCAGGACTTCGGGCTGTGGCTACGCTGCAACTTCGCCATTCCCGAGAAGAAGCGCTCCAAGGCCGTCGACGATCCGTTGGGACGCTGGCCCTCGTTCGAGAGCGCTGAGTTGTGGACCTGCCTGCTCGCGACGCCGATGACACCGGCGGATCGCGAGGTGCTGACGAGAAATCGTGGACTCGCCGCGGAGCTGCCCGAGCCGGAAGAGGCTGCCGGCGTACTCGACTTGAATCGCCTGCGCATCCTGCTCGGCCTCAACGCGCTCGCGCTCGATGTCAAGCTGTGCGCTGCGTCGCGCGACCACTCGAACGACATGCGCACGCTCGGGTTCTTCGCGCACGAATCGCCGGTCGAAGGCAAGAAGACACCGTGGGACCGCGCAGCGCGCTTCGGGACGACTGGCGGTGCCGAGAACATCGCCGCCGGCCACGAGTCAGGCGCGAGCGCGAACCTCGGCTGGTGGTACAGCCCCGGGCACCACAAGAACATGCTCGGCGGCCACGCGCGTGTCGGTCTCGGTCGCAGTGAAGCTTTCTGGACGCAGATGTTCGGTTGAGCTTGTGTCAGGCGCCCGCGGAATTCACGGCGGTGAGCCACGCGGCGGTGGGGCTCGCTAACCTGTCCGCATGTTGAGAACGAAGCTCCTCTCGTTGGCGTGGCTCGGGATCGTGCCGGTCGTCGCGCTCTCCGGGACCCGAGGTCAAGACGACGAACCGGTGAAGGACGGCAAGTGGCTCTACACGCGTCATTGCGCGGGCTGCCACAACGACAACGGCGACGGCAAGGGACCGACGATCACGCAGATGGGCCTCGTCGCGCGCGACTTCGCGCAGGGCGGCTTCGCGTTCGGCGACAGTTCCGAGCAGCTCAAGCGCACGATCACGAGCGGGATTCCCGGCCGCTCGCCGATGCCGAGCTTCAAGGGCGTGCTCGCCGACGAGGAACTGGACCTCGTGATCGGACACATGCGCACGCTGATGCCGAAGCGTGACGACAGTGCGACGAAGAACACCGAGATGCTCGTCGTGGATCGGCCGGTGGTCGCGCGCGGGAAGCTGCCGCCGATCACGGACGGCGCCAAGGAGACGCCGCGCGGGCTGCTGCTCGGCACGACCGAGGGCATGACCTTCGAGTACGATGTCGACCATGTGCGCCTGCTCGGCGTGCGCATGGGCCGCTTCGCGGACCGCGAGGACTGGGGCGACCGCGGCGGCGCGTACCTGAAGCCGCTCGGACGCCTGATCTGGGATCGCGCGGACGGGCTCGAGGTCGCGATCACGCCCACGCTGGAATCCAGCTATGTGCCCGTGGGCGCCCAGCGCCGCGTGCTGAAGAGCAGCTTCGCGTCCGCGAACGGACAGGGCCTCGAGTACGAGGTGCGCGACCACGACGGCAAGGGTCGCGTGCTCGCGACGCTGCGCGAGAGCGTGCGCACGCGCACCACCTCGTTCGGTCCCGCGATCGAACGCTCGTGGCGCGTGCAGCCGACGAGCCTCATGCAGGCGACGCTCGTGTTCTCGCCCGCGGATGCCGAGCAGAGCAAGGGCGAGGCCGTGAGCTGGCTCGCGAATCGCCGTGGCGCGGACGGCGTCGATGTGACAGCCGTGCGACTCGTCTCCACGGCCGAGGGTGTCGAGCAGTGGACCTCGACTTCGATTCGACTTCCGGCGTGGGCCCCGAAGCTCGCCGCGTTCCTCGAGAAGGAGCTCGCCCAGTGATGCTCTCGCTCTTCTTCCAGGCCGCCGCGATCGCTGCCAGCGAATCTGACTTCTACAAGGTCGACTACCTCGTCGCTCCGCAAGGCGAGCGCATCGAGGTCGGCGGACTCGATTTCCTTCCCGACGGCCGCCTCGTGTGCTCGACGCGCCGTGGGCAAGTCTGGATCGTCGAGAACCCGCTCGCGGAAAACGCCGCGGACGCGAAGTTCTCGCTCTTCGCCGAAGGCCTGCACGAAGGCCTCGGCCTCGAGGTCGTGAACGGCGAGATCTTCGTCCTGCAGCGCGGCGAGTTGTCGAAGCTCATCGACGAAGACAAGGACGGCACCTGCGATCGCGTCGAGGCGTTCAGCCAAGGCTGGGGTTACTCGGGTCACTACCACGAGTTCGCCTTCGGCCTGCCGCGCGACGCGCAGGGCAACTTCTACGCATCGCTCAATGTCTCGTTCTCCGACCAGCAGTGGTGGCACGGCCGCTCGGTCGCTCCCTATCGCGGTTGGATCCTGCGCATCAAGCCCGACGGCTCGTGGGAGCCCGTCGCGAGCGGTGCGCGCAGCCCGGCCGGGATCGGCGCGACTTCCAAGGGCGACATTTTCTACACGGACAACCAAGGCGATTGGATGCCCGCGTGCCCGATCTTCCATGTGAAGGACGGCGCGTTCTACGGCCACCCCGCGTCGCTCAACTGGACGAGCGAGTACCGCGACAGCGGCCGCACTGCGAGCGACACGGTGCCGCCGAAGGTCGAGCGCGCGCGCGCCGCGATCTGGCTGCCCTACGACTGGTCGCGCTCGACCGGCAACCTCGTCGAGGACACGACCGGCGGCAAGTTCGGTCCCTTCGGCGGGCAGATGTTCGTCGCCGAGATGACCAACGGCTATGTGCTGCGCGCGGGCTTCGAGGAAGTCGCGGGCCAGCAGCAGGGCTGGGTCGTGCCGTTCCGCCACAAGGTCGGCTCGAATGTGCGCCTGCGCTTCGCGCCGGACGGCTCGCTCTTCTGCGGCTTCACCGATCGCGGCTGGGGTGGCCAGCCGCCCGGCGACGGCATCGCGCGCGTGCGCTGGAGCGGCAAGCAGCCGTTCGAGATCCGCGATGTGCACCTGCTCGGAGACGGCTTCGAGATCACATTCACCGCGCCGTTGTCGGAAATCGCCGTGGCCGCGCTCGCGCGCGCCGAGGTGCGCCAGTACGACTACAACTACTGGTGGGAGTACGGCTCGCCCGTGCAGCACCTCAGTCCGCGCGCCATCGTCGCGACGAGCCTCGACGCGACGCGCACGAAGGCAACCCTGCGCGTGCCGCTCGAGACCGGCATGGTCGCGCGCGTGAAGTTGTCGGGGCTGCAGTCGATGTCGGGCGCCGCGCTCTTGCACGACGAGTTCGCCTACACGGTGAACGAGCTTCCCGGCCGCGCTGCGACCGGCGCGCACGTCGCCAAGCTCGTCGAGCAACCCGAGGCGCGCGAGAGCGGCAACGAAGGCGTGCTCTACCTCACCGAAGGCGACGCGCTGGCGAGTTGGAATGCGACGGGCTGGCAGGTGGGGGAGGTCAAGCTCTCCGACGACCGCCGCGCACTCGTCGCCAACGCCGAGGCGAAGCACGATGACTCAAACGGCCCGACAGTCTCGAACATCGGCGGCGCCGGTCCCTCCCAGCTCGTGTCGAAGTTCGAGTTCGGCGACATCGACTTCTCGCTGCAATTCCAGCTTCCCGAGGGCGGCAACTCCGGCGTGTACCTGATGGGGCGCTACGAGGTGCAGCTGCTCGACTCGTCCGGCAAGACCGAGCTCAAGTTCGGCGACTGCGGCGGCATCTACGCGGCCGCGGATCGGGCCGCGTGGCCCGGTCGCGCGCCGACATTCAACACGTTCCGCGGCGCGGGTCGCTGGCACTGGATGAGCGGCACATTCGAGGCGCCGCGCTTCGACGCACAGGGCAAGAAGGTCGCCAACGCGAAGTTCAAGCGCGTGATGATCGATGACACGCTGCTGCACGAGGAGATCGAGGTGCCGACGCCGACGCAGGGCGGCTGGGATGGCGAGGTCGCGCGCGGCCCGCTGCGCATCCAGGGCGACCACGGCCCCGTCGCCGTGCGCGCGGTGCGTGTCAAGGCGCGCGACGGCCTCGACGAGCGCAGCGACTGGACGCCGATCTTCGACGGCAGCTCGCTGGAGGGTTGGAAGATCTCCGACAAGGGCAACTGGAGCGTCGAGAACGGCGAGATCGTCGGCCGCGGCGCCGCCAGCCACCTGTTCAGCCCGCGCGGCGACTACAAGGACTTCGAACTGCGCGCCAAGCTGCGCATCAACACCGGCGGCAACTCAGGGCTCTACTTCCGCGTCGCCTACGGCCTCGGCTGGCCCGCGGGCTACGAAGCGCAGATCAACAGCACGCACACCGACCCGGTCAAGACCGGCTCGCTCTATCACCTCGCGCCCTTCAAGGCGCAGCTCGTCGGCCACGACACCTGGTTCGACTACTACATCCTCTGCAAGGACGAGCCCGAAGGCACGCGCATCCAAATCCGCGTCAACCACATCCTCGTCACCGACTACCTCGACCGCGACCGCCGCCACCCCGCCGGCCACATCGCCCTCCAACAACACCACGAAGGCTCCGTGATCCGCGCCAAGTCGCTCGAGATCCGCGAGCTGCGCTGACTCGATCCTCGGTCGATCGTGCCGGGGCGTTGCGGCTCAGCGAAGCTCGATGCGGCGACCCTCGGCGGCACTCTGGTACGCGGCGTAGAGCACGCGCACGGTCTCGAGGCCGAGTACGCCGTCCGCTTCCGGGGCCGCGCCGCTGCTCTGCGCATCGGCGACGGACTGCAGCATCGCCTGCTGACCCGAGCTCCAGTCCTCGTCGGGGATCGGCGTGGTCCAGCCGGCCTGACCGCTGATCTTCTCCATGATCGGCTCGGTGCCGAAGGTGCCGTCGCGCGGTGCGTAGGCACGCAGTGTGTCGATGGGCGAGAGCGCGCATTCGAAGCGGTGGTCACTCGCGAGGATCGTGAGGTGGCTCTGCATCCCGCCGAGCATGTGGTCGGAGCCGTGGGCCAGCCCAAGCGTGCCATCGTCGAAGCGAATCGCGCAGGTCCCGGCGCTCTCCGGCTGGCCGGGTGAACCGGCGACCTCGGCCATCACGGAGATGGGCCTCACCGGCTCGCCGCGCTGGCGCAGTCCTTCGTGTCGCTTGAGCCACAGCATCGCGCCGACGGGATGGGCGCCGAGCCGCAGCAGCGCGCCGCCGCCGACATGTCGCCAGTCGCGCGAGTAGGGCGAGTGCGACCCGGAGTGACTCTCCCAGCCGCGCAGCTCGCGGATCGTCCCGCCCGAGGCCGCGCCCAGTTCCACGGCGCGCCGGATCGCAGGCGCGAAGATCCAGTTCTCGCCATAGAAGAGCCGTACGCCGGCGCGCGCGCATGCGTCGACCATGGCCTGTGCATCTTCCACCGCTCGTTCGAGCATCGTGGCGCGAGAGGCGCATGCCACGGTCTCCGCGCTCGAGCCTTCGCCGAGGCCCTGACCCCAGAAGGCGGCCAGCGGCTTCGTGCACAGCACATGCTTGCGTGCCGACGCAGCGCGCTCGGTGAGCTCGCGGTGCGCGCGGTTGGAGACGCACAGGTCGACGAGCGTGATCGCCGGATCGGCGAGTGCCTCCTCGATCGTGCAAGCTCGCGCGATGTCGTGCGCGCGCGCGAAGGCCTCGGCTCGCTGGCGGTCGCGCGATGCGACGGCGAGCTCGATCGGGCGTCCGTACACACGCCGCCAGCAGCGCGCCCGTGCGTGCGCGAGAAATCCGGTGCCGACGATCACGACCTTCAGCGGACGACTCATGGCGCTCCTTGTAGCAGGCCGAGCTGGCGCAGAAAGTCTGGCACACGCTCGAAGGCGTACAAGCCGGCAAACACCGTCACTACGAGCGTCGCGAGCGCCATGCCGGCGACCCACAGCGCACCGCGTGTGCCTCGCGGTCGATCCGCACCGAGGTAGGCATCGCTCAGCTGCAGCTTGAGGAAGCCGAGATATGCCAGCGGCAGCAGTGCGCCGGCGATGAGGCTCGTCGGTACCACCAGCCACACCGAGAGCGAGCTCCAGAACACGCTCCCGAGCACGCCCGGCGTTGGCAGCAGGGTCGCGAGCCGATGTCCGCGCGACCCGCGCTCGAGAGCGAACATCTGTGCGCACGCAAGTCCCGAGCACACCATGTGCATGGTGACCGTCGTGAGCAGCATGCCCATCAGGCCGAGGTCGAACGCCACGCGTCCCCACACGGGCCCGAGCAGCCCGCCCAGCGTGCTCGCCGCCTCGACGGGCGAGATGGTCGCTCCGCTGAAGCCGTCGGCCAGCGTCGCCCCGGAGACGATCACGAGCAGGCTTGTCACCACGATGAACGGGAGCACCATGCCGAAGAAGATGTCCGCGATCGCGTACTCGCGGTGCTCGCGCCCCCAGTCGCGCTCGCGCAGCGAGTGGGGGTAGAGGAAGGTCATGTTCACTCCGACCGCCGTCGCGAGCCCGGAGAGAATCACGGGCAGCGCATCGACGCCGTGAGATGCGGCGGGAATCGAAGGCACGAAGCCGCGCGCGATCGGGAGCGGATCGGCGCTGCCGATGCGCACGGCGACGAGGCCGAAGAGCGCGACCACGGTCCACACCATCCAGCGCATCAGCCGCTCGACGCCACGGCGCACGCTCCCCGTGCGCTCGAAGGAGAGTGCGGTGACAACCGACCAGGCCAGCACCAGCGCGCCCATCGACCAGCGCGGCACGCTCATGCCGGCGAGATCGAACAGGTCGACGAGCACGGCGGAGGCCAGCGAGTACTGCGCGAAGTGCCACACGAGCGACGAGAGCACCGTGCCGATGGCCCAGCCCCACGCGAACACGGGTCCGGCATGCTCGCGCATCGCGTCGAACGGCCGTTGCCGCGTCGAGAGCGTCTGGTGCGCGATGGCTGCAAACACGACGCCTCCGAGCAGCATTCCGAGCGGCGCGACCCATAGCAGCTCGAAACGGAACGCTGCGCCTGCGAGCAGGCAGGCTGAGGCCGTCCCGCCGCCGAGAGTGAGCGCGCTCTGCAGGTAGCCGGGTCCCCCGCGGCGCAGGTAGGCGAGCTGGCGCGCGAGCCAAGGACGCCGAGCGACATCGGCCAGCCACGCAAGCTCCTCGTCGCGGGTCGTCACGACGGAAGTCTAGCGCTCGCGTTCGCGCTAGTCTGGGCTACTGATGGCCTCCCTCCAGGCTCGCGCCCACGCCCGTGTCGGTTTGCTCGGCAACCCTTCCGATCTCTACGGCGGCCGAGGTCTTGGCTTCGCCATTCGCGAGCTCGCCGCGACGGCCACGCTTGAGGACGCGCCCGCCGCGCACATCGATGGGGAACTCCTGCGAACTTGCTGGCGCGTCATCTCCCGCGAGCAGCGAATCGAAGCCAGCCTGCGGCCGTTCCGCCTCACGACGACGACCAACGTGCCGTTCCAGTCAGGGCTCGCGGGCTCGAGCGCCCTGCTCGTGGCCGCGCTGCGCGCGTGGAGCGCGTGGTTCGAGCTGCCGCTCTCCCGCAGCGCCATCGCCGAGCTCGCGTGGCGCACCGAGAACGACGAGCTCGGCATTCGCGCGGGACCGCTCGACCGTCTCGTGCAGTCGCACGAGGGACTGCTGGCGATGGACTTCGCCGATCCGTGGCGCGCAGAATCCGTCGAGCGACTCGATCCGGCGCTCCTGCCTCCGCTCCTGATCGCTTGGCACGGCGCGCCCACGCAGAGCTCGGGCGACGTGCATGCGGGCGTCTTCGCGCGCTGGCGAGCAGGCGACCCGCTCGTGACCGAGGTGACCGCCGCACTCGCCGCGAATGCCGATCGCGGCCGGGCTGCGCTGGAGCAGGGCGAGCGAGAGGCGTTTCTCGCCTGCATCGATCGCAATCTCGAGCTGCGCCGACGCCTGTTCACGCTCTCCGAGGAGGATCTCGCGCTGGTTGAACTCGGCCGCGAGCTCGGTGCCGCCGCGAAGCTGCCTGGCTCAGGCGGTGCCGTGCTGTTTGCCTGCACCGATGAGGCGCAGCGCGAGCGCATCGAGCGTGCGTGTGTCGCTCGCGGTCACGCGACGCTGCGGCCGACAGTCGCGAGCCCGCAGCCACGAGTGCGCGCCATCTTTCTCGCTGCGGGGTTTGCCACGCGCCTCTACCCACTCACGCGCGATCGCGCCAAACCCCTGCTCGAGGTCGGCGGCGTACCGATGCTCACTCGCGTGCTGCGGCAGGTCGAGCGCGTCGCGGAAGTGCGGGATGGCGTCGTGCTCTCCAACGCACGCTTTCACGCCGACTTCCTTGCGTGGCGGGACAAGACGTCGAGCCGTCTCGCTGTCGAGGTGCTCGACGATGGCGCTGTTACGAACGAGACACGCCGCGGCGCCGTCGGGGATCTCGCCCTCGCGCTGGAATCAGCTCCGCCGGATGTCGATGCGTGGCTCGTGCTCGCCTGCGACAACCTGATCGAGTTCGAGCTCGCGCCGCTCGTCGCGCGCTTCGCGGCCCGCGGTCGCGGCCAGCTCGTCGTGCGCC
>VGYZ01000051.1 GCA_016872795.1 Planctomycetota bacterium | reverse complement strand
AGGCGCTGTTCGGCGCGAGCCGGGCTGCGCGGGGCGTGCTGAAGGGCGACCTCGCGCTCGACTTCGCGCGCCGCGCTCTCGCCGCGCAGCCGCAGCCGAGCGCCACGGAGCTGCGCATCGCGAGCGAAGCGTGCTTCGACGCGTTCATCGCGCGCCGACAGGCTGGCGAGGCCGCCCCGGAGCTCTTCGCGGAGTCCGAGGCGCTGCTCCTGCGCGCGCTCGAGGCCGCGCCGGGGGATCCGTGGCCGCCGGTGCAGCTCGCGAACCTCTACCAGTGGGAAGGCCGCAACGACGGCGCGCTCGAGCTGCTCGCGCGTGCGGTCGAGCTCGATCCGGCGAACGAGCCGCTGCACGCGCGCCTCGCCGCGCTGATGCGCTCGCTCGAGGGGCCGGAGAGCGTCGCGTCGTTCTATGAGAGCCTGTGCGCGCGCCTGCCCGACGCGGCCCTGCCGCACTGGTTCGCCGCGCAGGAGCTGTTCGAGCTCGCCGTGCCGACGCTCGCCACCGATGCCGGCGCCGGTGCGCGCTTCGAGCGCGCGGAGGCGTTCTACCGTCGCTGCCGCGAGCTCGAGCCGAGCTACGCGAGCGCCTGCACGGGCTTCGAGGTCATGTGCCGCGCCGGAGCGGGCTGGACGCGCTTCCACGCGGGCGAGCTCGACGCCGCCGAGCGCCTGTTCCGCTCGATGGAGGAGCTCTTCCCCGGCGGACTCGAGTGGCGACTCGAAGGCCGCGTGCGCTCCGGCGTCGAAGGCCTGCAGTTCGTCGCCGACCGCTGGCTGCGCGGCGCGGCGGACTCGCTCGGCGGCTTCGAGGTCGGCGCCGCCTCGAAGGCCGCGCGCATCTACGCATATCTGCACGCCTACCGCCCCGCCGACGCCGACTTCGCCAACAACGCCGGCTTCTTCCATCGCGAGTGGGGCGTCGGCCTCGTGACCTCCTCGCGCGAGCACCGCGCGCTCGCCGCGGCCGCGAACGATCCCGCCGTGCGCGACTTCGAGCTCGCCCTCGCCGAGCGCACCTTCGCGCAAGCCCGCGGCGTGCTCGCCACCTGTCGCGACGCTTACCTCGCCGCCGCTTCGCTCGCGCCGCAGGATGTGCGCGTCACGAACGACGCCGCGCTGATCCTCGTCTACCACTTTCCCTCGCGCGTCGCGGAAGCCGAGCGCCTGCTCCTCGCCGCCGTCGAAGCCGGCGCCCGGCAGAAGGACTCCGGCGAGCTGCCGGCCCAGGCGCTCGACCTGCTGATCGAGGCTTGGGGCGACGCTCACCAAAACCTCGGCGTGCTCGAGCTTGTGCACCGCCGCAATCCCGCGCGCGCGCGCGAGTGGTTCGCCAAGACCGTCGCCATCGGCCCGCAGCCGCGCGTCGGCCGCGAGTGGGTCACGCAGGTCGCTCTGCCGGCCTGCGACGCACTCGCGCAGGGCCAAGACATCGCTCCCGAAGACCTCGACCCGCGCATCGCGCTGCTCGAGTGACGCGCGTTCGAGTACGACTCTCGCGCTAAAATCTGCGGCCCATGGCTGCTGCGCAGGATCCGGAACCCAAGCCGCTGGCGGAGCTGGCGGCGTTTGAAGAGGGCGACTTCCATGCGCTGACGGAGTCGCTCGGGCGCGATCCGCAGTACAACGACCGGCGGCTGGTGACGCGGCGCAAGCTGGCTTCGATCGCGAAGCTGGCGGTCGACGAGATCGCGGCGGAAGTGGCGGAGAAGGGCGGTGCGATCGAGCTGCAGAGCCGCACGAGCCTGCACCAGCCGCACATGTTCAACCACATGCGCGTGCGCCGCATGTGGGCCTACATCACGCGCGGCAAGAAGGAGAAGGCGCGGCTGAAGCAGGTGCTCGGTGCGGAGCTCGCCAAGGACCTCGACTCGTCCTACCGCAACGCGTTCCTGTGCGTCGCGATCGAGGAAGCGGCGCTCGAGGTCAGCCTGCGCATCCACCCCGATGCGTGGTTCGACGGCCAGAACCTCGTGCACCGCACGCAGAAGGAGGGCTACGCGCTCCTCTTGCCGTTCCTGAACGACCTCGACGGCTTCCGCCTGAAGCTCGACAACTGGAAGGGCGAGTGGATCTGCGGAAAGCTGACGAGCGACAAGCTCGCGGAGTTCTTCCGCTACTACAAGCCGGGCGAGCACGGACTCGCGCTCGAGCAGCGGTTGCCCGCGCCGAGCGGCGCGCGCGGCAACGCCATCCTTGAGGATGTGCCGGAGATGCTCGTGCTCGAGCTGCGCCGCCTCGCGCCGCTGTACCGGCTCGTGGCGTGGTCGCAGGAGTCCGATCACCTGTTCAAGGCGCGCTGAACTGCCGTCGCGCGGGCCAAGGCACGGCTCGCCCAAGACCTGCGCCGTAGCGAGCGCCCCACGCGCGGCGGATATGCTGCGCGGTCGCATGGGGAGTGCGCGGGCGATCGTCGTCGGAGGCGGAGTCTCGGGACTCTCGAGCGCGATCCGGCTGCTCGAGCGCGGGATCGCCGTCGAAGTGTGGACGCGCGAGCTTCCCGCGCGCACGACCTCGAGCGTCGCGGGCGCGATCTGGTACCCGTACAAGGTGGCGCCGCGCGAGCGCGTGGCGGGCTGGGCGCGCGCGACCTACGCGGCGCTCTTGCCACTGGCGCGCGATCCCGCGAGCGGCGTGTCGCTGTGCCGCGGGGTCGAGCTCTTGCCGCGCGGCTTGCCCGACGAGGCCGCCGACTTTCGCGCGGCGGCGAGCGATGTGCGCGCGCTGCACCCCGAGCTCCTGCCCGATGGCTTCGACCACGGCTTCGAGCTCAGCGTGCCCGTGGTCGAGATGCCGATCTACCTCGAGTGGCTGCTCGCGCGCCTGCGCAGCCTCGGCGGCGAGCTCGTCGTGCGCGCGCTCGACTCGCTCGCTCCCGCGCTCGACGCCGCGCCGCTCGTGGTGCACTGCTCGGGCCTCGGCGCCCGCGAACTCGTCGGCGACCGCGAGCTGCGCGCGATTCGCGGCCAGCTCGTGCGCGTCGAGCGCGGCGCGGTCGAGCGCTTCACGCTCGACGACTACGACCCGCGCGGCGTGACCTATGTGATCCCGCGCTCGAAGGACTGCATCCTCGGCGGCAGCGCCGACGACGGCCGCGAGGACCTCATCCCGAGCGAGGCGACCACGCGCGCGATCCTCGAGCGCTGCGCCGCCCTCGAGCCGCGCCTCGCCGCGGCCCGCGTGCTCTCCGTCTCCGTCGGCCTGCGCCCCGCCCGCAGCGCCGTGCGCCTCGAGCGCGAGACCCCGCGCCCCGGCTCGACCCTGATCCACAACTACGGCCACGGCGGCGCCGGCGTGACCCTCTCCTGGGGCTGCGCCCACGAAGTCGCGACCTTGGCTACGCTCGAGTAACCCCTGCTCAGCGGGGTGCTACCTCGCATCCGCGGACGCCTGCGCCCCCAAGAGGGCCCGCTGGACGGGTCCCTGCACCCTCGGAACGGGAGCCTGTCGTATGCATCTCGCGCTCGCCTTCACCCTCGCGTCCCTGCCGAGCTTCACACTCGCGCCGACGGCGCCGCAGCAGACCTGCGCTCAGTGGAGCGCGGAGTTTTCGGGCGGTGGCTTCGATCGTCCGCCGCTCGACTTCGAGGTTTTTGACGCCGGAGCGGGACCACGGCTCGTCGCCGGAGGCGAATTCACGGTCGCCGGCTCGGTGGCGGCGCGGCGCGTGGCGCAGTGGGACGGAGTGTCGTGGTCCGCGCTCGGCGCTGGCTTCAGCGGCGATGTGAGCGATCTCGAGGTGGCGGACCTCGGCAGCGGAGCGACGCTCTTCGCCGCGGGGCGTTTCCAGCAGAGCGACGGAGTCCCGTGTCTGCGCATCGCGCGTTGGACGGGCACGAGCTGGGTGCAGCTCGGCGCGGGGCTCAACGGACCGTGCGCAGCGCTGTGCGCTTGGCCAAGTCCGAGCGGTGCGCGGCTGGTCGCAGCTGGCGAGTTCACGATGTCGGGTGGCCAGTCGCTGCTGCGCGTCGCGCAGTGGAATGGCACCAACTGGGCACCGCTGGGCGCGGGCATCGGCAGCCCGTTCGCGACGGAACGCGTGACGGCGATCGCGGTGCACGACGACGGCGCGGGCCCGGCGCTCTACGCGGCGGGGCCCTTCGCCGGAGGCGTCGCGCGCTTCGACGGCTCGACGTGGACCACGGTCGGCGGCGGAGTCGCCGGCACCCTGTTGTCGCTCGCTTCCTACGATGATGGGGCGGGCACACGCCTCCTGCTCGCCGGCGGCAACTTCGGCACGAGCGTGCAGAGCGTGCTGCGCGGGTTTGATGGCACGGCGTGGCTGGAGCAGGGGCTCGCGAGCTACGGTGGTGGCGTCGACCGCATTCTCGTGCGCAGCGAGCCCACCGGCGTGGCCGCCTATCTCGCCGGTTCCTTCGCGCCGCAGGCCGGCGCGAGCTCGAGCGCGCGGACCGTCGCGCGCTGGACTCCGGCGGGCGCCACTGCGCTGCCGGACCTGACCGATCGCGCGCGCGCGCTCGAGTTTTTCGACGCGGGGCTCGGCGCGGGCGCGCAGCTCTTCGTCGGCGGCCAGTTCACGCTCGTCCCCACCGCGCCGACTGCGGGGCTTCAGCGCGTCGCGCGTCTGGTGAACGGCGCGTGGAGTCCGGTGGAGCCCGCACGGCACGCCTTGTACGGTTCGTCCGTCGCGCCGAATCTGAGCGGCCGTGCGCTCCAAGCATGGACGGACCCAACCACCCTGAAGCGCGATCTGTATGTGGGTGGCTCGTTCAGCGGCGCATCGGACGATCCGCAGGTGCGCAATCTGGCGCGTTGGGACGGGCAGTTGCTCCACAGCGTGCCAACCCCCTTTTCGCAGCAGATCACGGCGCTGTGCGAGCGCACAGCGCCCAGTGGCGGAGCGAAAGAGCTCGTCGCGGGCACCCTGTCGGGCGCATTTGCCTTCGACGGCAACATGTGGACACTGCTCGGCAGTCCGTCGCCCCTGCAAACGGAGGCTTTCGTCGAGTTTCGACCCCCGGGCGCGAGCGCGCCGCAGCTCGTGGCGCTCGGTTCGGGCATCTTGCCCGCGGTCCCCGGCGGGCAATTCGCCGCGGCTTTCGACGGCACAGCTTGGACACCCCTCGGCTCGGGGTTGAGCGACACGGCCTATGCCGGCGTCGTGTGGGATGCGCCCGGCGGGCTCCCCGAAGGCCTCTTCGTGGGGGGGCGTTTCACGCAGGCTGGCGCCGTTTTGGCTCCAGGTATCGCGCTTTGGGATGGCGTGAACTGGAGGCCGCTCGGAAATCAGGCCCAGTTCTTCATCGTGTACGAGTTGCGCGTCTGGGATGACGGTACGGGCGAGCAGTTGTACGCACATACCGATGCGGGCGTGTTTCGGTTTGATGGCAGCAATTGGACGGCGGTCGCGCCGGTGCTCGGGGCATTGCTCGAGCCCTACGACGACGGCAGCGGTTCCGCGCTGTACTTCTCCGATCGCTCCCGACTGCGGCAGGGCGTCGTCGAGACATTTTCGAGCGTGCCGATCGGCGGCTCGTACCCATTCGTCGCGCGGGAATGGAGCGATGAGCACGGAATTTCCCACGGCCTATTTTTCAGCGGCTACTTCGAGAGCCAAGGCAGCGTGCCGGCCGTGGGCCTCGCCCGCTACTACAACCCGTGCGATGTCGTACGGTCGTACTGCACGGCCAAGGTCAGCAGCCTCGGATGCACGCCGCAGATCGGCTGGGCGGGCACGCCGAGCGTGACCGCGAGCGGTCCGTTCGTCATCACTGCCGCGAATGTGCTCAACCAGAAGTCCGGGGTTTTCTTCTTCGGAACTAGCGGGCGTATCGCGCAGTCGTTCCTCGGCGGCACGCTGTGCGTCCGCGCGCCGGTTGTGCGCACGCCAATGCGCTCGAGCGGCGGCTCGACCGGCGCGCCGGACTGCAGCGGCGTGCTCGCCATCGATCTCGCTCCCTTCCTGGACGGTGCGCTCGGGCCTGGGCTCGCCACTGGCGCTGGAGTGCAAGGCCAGTGGTGGTACCGCGATCCGCAGGCGAGCTTCACGGTCGGACTCACCGACGCGCTCGAGTTTCTGGTCCTGCCCTGAGCGCGCTGGGTGGGGCGTTCTAGGGCGCTGCGCGAGGTTCGTTCGAAGGGGGGCGCGACGGCGGGGGAGGGGCGTTGCTAGAGTCTTTCGCCTCTCAAACCGGCCGGAGGGGTCCCCCAACATGCCCACGTTGTTCGTTCCCAGAGAATCCAAGAGCGGCGAGACACGCGTGGCCGCGACGCCGGAGACCGTCAAGGGGCTCGCCAAGGCGGGCCTGACGGTGATGGTCGAGCGCGGCGCCGGCGTGAGCGCGAGCTTCACCGACGCCATGTACGAGGCCGTGGGCGCGAAGCTCTGCGGCCCCGAGGCGTGGGGCAGCGCGGACATCGTCGCCAAGGTCGCCAACCCCAACGCGAACGAGATCGGCACCCTGCAAAAGGGCGCGATCCTGATCTCGTTCATGACGCCGTCGGCGAACCTGCCGCTGGTGGGCATGCTGCGCGAGCGCGGCGTCTCGACGCTCGCCATGGAGCTCGTGCCGCGCATCACGCGCGCGCAGGCCATGGACGCGCTCTCGTCGCAGGCGACCGTCGCCGGCTACAAGGCCGTGCTGCTCGGCGCCTCCCACCTCGCGAAGATGTGCCCGCTGCTGATGACCGCGGCCGGCACGGTCCCGCCGGCCAAGGCGGTCGTGTTCGGCGCCGGCGTCGCGGGCCTGCAGGCGATCGCGACGGCCAAGCGCCTCGGCTGCACGGTCGAGGCGACCGATGTGCGCATGGCGGCGCGCGAGCAAGTGCTGTCGCTCGGCGCGAAGTTCATCGATGTCCCCGGCATGGGCGACATGGAAGGCTCGGGCGGCTACGCCAAGGAGCAGACGCCGGAGTTCCTCGAGAAGCAGCGCGAGGAAGTGGCCAAGCGCGTGGCCGAGGCGGACCTCGTGATCACGACGGCGCTGATTCCCGGCCGTCCGGCGCCCAAGCTCGTGAGCCGCGCGATGGTCGAGTCGATGAAGCCCGGCGCGGTGGTCGTCGACCTCGCGGTGGAGAGCGGCGGCAACTGCGAGCTGTCGAAGCTCGGCGAGGTCGTGCTCCACAACGGCGTGAAGATCGTCGGCGTGCCCAACTTGCCCGCGAGCGTGCCGTTCCACGCCTCCGAGCTGTACGCCAAGAACATCCTCAACCTAGTCAAGCTGTTCGTGCACAAGGACGGCAGCTTGAACAAGGACTTCAAGGACGAGGTGCTCGCGGGCTGCCTGCTCACGCACGCCGGTGAAGTGGCCCACAAGCCGACGGCGGATGCGCTCGTCGCGGGAGCGAAGTGACCATGAACCTGTTCCTCGCCGTGGCCGCCCAAGCGGCCGAAGCCGCCAGCGCGCCGGCCGCGCAGGAGAGCGGCAACCTGCCGTTCCTGATCGTCGGCCTGTGGGTGCTCCTGCTCTCGATCTTCGTGGGCTTCGAGGTCATCCAGAAGGTGCCGCCGACCCTGCACACGCCGCTGATGAGCGGCTCGAACGCGATCAGCGGCATCACGATCGTGGGCTCGCTGTACTGCGTCGGGAATGACTATCCGCTCTCGGCGGGCATCCTCGGACTGATCGCGATCCTGTGCGCGATGATCAATGTCGTCGGGGGCTTCGTCGTCACCGACCGCATGCTCGGCATGTTCAGCGCGAAGGGCGGGAAGAAGTGATGCTCGCCATGATCTCGATGACGAGCGTGGTCGAGCTCGCCTACATGGCGTCGTCGCTGCTCTTCATCCTCGGCATTCTCAAGCTCGGCAAGGTCAAGACCTCCAAGCAGGGCAACCTGTGGGCGGCCTACGGCATGGCGCTCGCGATCGGCGCGACCATGCTGCTGCTCATCACGCGCGGCGACTGGGATCCGCGGCCGGGCGAGTGGGCCTACCAGTCCCACGCGCTGGCGATCGGGGCGATGGTGCTCGGCTCCGCGATCGGCTGGTGGCTGGCCGTCAAGGTCCCGATGACCTCGATGCCCGAGTTCGTCGCGTTCTTCAACGGGCTCGGCGGCGCGGCCTCGATGTTCGTCGGTCTCGCGGAAGTTCCGCGCGCGGTGGAGCTGGCAGAGAAGGCGGCGGAGGAGGCCGCCAAGAAGGGCGAGGTCGGCGGCTGGACGATGTCAGGATCGGGCGCGGACTTCGCCATCGCGGTGATGCTCGCGGTCATCATCGGCGCGGTCACGCTGACGGGCTCGCTCGTCGCCTACGCCAAGCTCGCGGGCAAGCTCAACAAGAGCCGCATCGGGCCGCTCGGCTCGCAGGGCTTCAACATCGTGCTCGGGGCCGTGTGCATCGGCGCCGGCGCGTGGGGCGGCTTTTTCGCGGCGGATCCGATGGGCCTGTGGGTCTCCAACGGCCTCTTGACGCTCGGTGCGCTGCTGCTCGGCTTCGGTCTCACGCTGCCGATCGGCGGCGCGGACATGCCGGTCGCGATCGCGTTGCTGAACAGCTACTCGGGCATCGCCGGCATGACGACCGGCTTCATCCTGCGCAACAACCTGCTGATCGTCGCCGGTTCGCTGGTCGGCGCGTCGGGCATCATCCTGACGCAGATCATGTGCAAGGCGATGAACCGTTCGCTCACGAATGTGCTCGTCGGCGGCATGGGCGAGAGCGCGGGCGGCGGCGGTGGCTCGAAGGACGAGGGCTACACCAAGGTCAAGTCGACCTCGGCGGAGGAGCTCGCGGCCGTGCTCGACGCCGCGACGAGCGTCATCTTCGTGCCGGGCTACGGACTCGCGGTCGCGCAGGCCCAGCACAAGGTGCGCGAGCTCGCGGGCCTGCTCGAGAAGAAGGGCTGCCAAGTGCGCTACGCGATCCATCCGGTCGCCGGTCGCATGCCCGGCCACATGAACATCCTGCTCGCGGAAGCCGATGTGCCCTACGAGCAGCTCTACGAGCTCGACCGCATCAACGACGACTTCAAGAACACCGATGTCGTCGTCGTGCTCGGCGCCAACGATGTGTGCAACCCCGCCGCGACCAACGACCCCAAGTCGCCGATCGCCGGCATGCCGGTCCTCACGGTGTGGGACGCGCGCACGGTGGTCGTCGTCAAGCGCTCGCTCGCGTCGGGCTACGCCGGCATCCGCAACGAGCTCTTCCAAATGGACAACTCGCTGATGTTCCTCGCCGACGCCAAGAAGGCCCTCGAGGACACCATCACCGAGCTCAAGGCGCTCTAGCCGCCGCGCTCTCTCGGCCTCGAGGCGGCGCTACTTGCCGGAGCGGTCCTCCGGCTTGGCGGTCGGGCGCGACTCGGTCTTGCCAGTGAGAGCCCCTTGGGCGGCGGACTTGGGCTTGGCGGTGCTGGCCTTGGCGCTGTCGGCCATGGTGGGCGACTTCTGGCGCGGGGCGGGCTCGAGGGTGACGGTCGTGGCGGGGCCGGCGCTCGCCGGGAGCGCGTGCACGACGCTCGACACCACGACGCCAGCGTTCAGCGACCACAGCGGTGAGCCGCGCAGGTGCGTGGCCATCAGCATGTCGCGGTCGGTCAGCAGGCCGACGACGCGCTCCTCGTGATCGAGCACGGGCAGGCAGCCGAGGTCGCCTTCCCACATCGACTGGGCGACGGTGGAGAGCGGGTCGGTGGTGCGGCAGGTGAGGACGGCGGTGGAGAGCAGGGAGTCGAGCTCCATGGTGTGCAGACAAAAGGGGCCGGGAGCTTGGGAGCGCGGCGGCGGGGCGGCGGCGGCGCGGCGCAGAGGACGCACCGCGAGGCTGCGCCGCACGCGCGCGCAATTCCGCGCAGGTGCGGAACGAGCGGCAGGCCGTGCGCTACCTTCTCGCCCGATGGCGTCTGCATTGCCAACCTCGGTCAAGCACCCGCGGCAGCTGCCGTGGCGCAGCATCGGCGCGGGGATGGCCCTCGCGGCGCTCGTCGGAGCGGTGCTGCTCTATGGCCTAGCGCGGCGCGATGCGCTGCTCGATCGCCGGCGCGCGGACCTGCTCGAAGGCGTCGAGCGCCTGCTCAAGGCCCTCGCGAGCTCAGGTGGGGATCCCAAGAGCGTGCAGCCGCTGCGCGACATCGGTCGCATCGTGGCGGTTCGGTGCGATGGCGGCGACTTCGCGCTGCGCAGCGTCGACGGCTGGGCGGCGCTCGCGCGCGGCGAGCGCAGCGTCGCGGTCGCGGAGGAGTGGTGGGTCGCGGCGCGGCGAGGCGAGGACTTTCTCGTCGCGATCGTCCCCGAAGCGGCGCTCATGGAACGCCTCGCGGGCGAGCGGCGCGAGCTCAGCGTGCTCCTGTGGACCGCCGGCGGGGCGCTGCTCGTCACATCGTTCGCCATGGCGTGGTTCGTGAGACGGAGGTTGTGGGATTTTCGCGCCCGCGAGACGGCGCAGTATGTCGTGGCCATCCGTCGCGAAGGCGCGAAGTGGCGCGCGCTCACCGAGAGCGCGGCCGACATGATCCTGATCGTCGACGCGCGCGACGGCGCCGTGCAGGAGCGCAACAGGGTCGCGGCCGCGACGCTCGGACAGGCGGTGCTGCGCGAGTGTCTCGACGCAGCGGACTACGACGAGCTCGCACGCGGGCTCGAGGTGGCGCGCCAGCGGCCGGGCGAGCCGATCGCGCTGCGCGAGCTGAAGGTGCGCGCACAGGACGGACGCGAGCTGCGCGTCGACGTGCGCCTCTCAGGCATCGATCTGGGGCACGAGCGCGTGATCGAGCTCTCGCTGCGCGATGTGACACGCGAGCGCGGCATGGAGCGCCAGCTCGCGATTTCCGAGCGCCTTTCCTCGCTCGGCTTGCTCACCGCGGGCGTCGCGCATGAGATCAACAACCCGCTCGAGGGTATCGGCAACTACCTGACGCTGCTCGCGCGCGAGGATGTGCCGGCGGAGAAGCGCGGCCGCTATGTCGAGCAGGTACGCGAGGGGTTCGACCGCATTCGCACAATCGTGCGCGACCTGCTGTCGTTCGCGCGGCCCGGGGTCGAGCACGGCGAGGCGGAACTCGGCGAGGTCGTGGAGCGCGTGCGCACGCTGTGCAGCTATGCGAAGAGCTTCGGCGAGGTCGAGGTGCAGGTCGACGGGCTCGCGCAGCCGCTGCTCGTGCCCGGAGATCGCGGTCGGCTCGAGCAGGTGCTCCTGAACCTGCTCCTCAACGCCGCGACGGCGATGGGCGGGCGCGGGCGGATCCTCGTGCGTGCCGAGCGCGATGTGCGCGGCGCCGATGGCGAGCCCTGCGTGCGCATCACGGTCGATGACGAGGGGCCGGGCATCCCGCTGGGGCAGCTGAGCTCGATCTTCGACCCGTTCTTCACCACGACGCAGGGCAACGGACTTGGGCTCTCGATTTCCTACGGGATCGTGCGCGCGCACGGCGGGACACTCGCGGCGTCGAACCGGCCCGAGGGCGGCGCGCGCTTCATGATCGAGCTGCCTGCGACGCGGGTGGCGAAGAAGTAGAGTGGCCACCCCATGGCCGCGCGCACCCGCATTCTGATCGTCGACGACGAGCGCTATGTGCGCGAGTCCCTCGTCGAGCTGCTCGGGCTCGAGGGATACGCTTGCATGGCGGCGGGTTCGCTCCCCGAGGCGCTCGAGCAGGTCATGTCCTTCTCGCCCGCCGTGGTGCTCTCCGACCTCAGCATGCCCTCGGGCTCGGGCATCGAACTGCTCGGGGCAATCCGGCGCGCGGGCTCGCACCTCCCCGTGGTGCTGATGACGGGCGTCGGCACGGTGCGCGACGCCGTGGCGGCGATCCAGAGCGGCGCCTACGACTTCCTGCAGAAGCCGGTCGACGCGGGCCAGCTGCGGCTGGTGCTGCGGCGCGCGGTCGAGCATCAGGAACTCGTGCGCGAGGTGCGCACGCTGCGGGAGGTCGCGCAGTCTGGCGGCGGGCGCCAGCTCGTCGGCAGCTCGGGCGCGATGGCGGCGGTGCGGCAACTGATGGAGCAGGTGGCAGCGACGGACGCGACGGTGCTCGTCACCGGCGAGAGCGGCACGGGCAAGGAACTCGTCGCCGAGCAGCTGCACCTGCGCAGCGCGCGCGCGCGCAAGCCGCTCGTGCGCGTCAACTGCGCGGCGATTCCCGCGACGCTGTTCGAGAGCGAGTTCTTCGGCCATCGCCGCGGGGCTTTCAGCGGCGCCGTCACGGACCGCACCGGGCGCTTCGCGGAGGCCGAAGGCGGCACGATCGTGCTCGACGAGATCGGGACGCTGCCGGGCGAGATGCAGGCCAAGCTGCTGCGCGTGCTCGAGAACGGCGAGTACCAGGTGGTGGGGGAGTCGCGCACGCGCGTGTCGGACGCGCGCGTGATCGCGCTCACCAACGAGGCGCTCCCCGAGCGCGTGCAGAAGGGCGAGTTCCGGGCCGACCTGTACTACCGGCTCAATGTGTTCCCGATCGCGCTGCCGCCGCTGCGGGCCCACCGCGAGGACATCCCGGAAATCGCGCTGGCGCTGCTGGGGTCCACCCTCGCGCGGGCGGGCGGGCTCGGGCCCGGAGCGGCCGAGGTACTCGCCTCCCACGACTGGCCGGGCAATGTGCGCGAGCTGCGCAATGTGCTCGAGCGGGCGGCGATCGTCGGCGGCAGCGGGCCGCTCGACGCGCGGCTGCTGCGCGCCCTGATCGAGCCGGCGTTCGCAGGCACGGCTCTGGCGCCGGGAGCGAGCGGCGGCGACGACTTCCACCTGCGCCACAACCTCGACGCGCTCGAGAAGCAACTGCTGCAGCGCGCGCTCGAGAAGTGTGAAGGGCGCAAGAAGGACGCGGCGGCGCTGCTCGGGATCGACGCGCGCAACATGGGCTACTACCTGCGCAAGCACGGGCTTTCCGACCTGCCGCCGCGCGCCTGACGGATTGCTCACGCGCCGCGCGCGCTCGTTGCCGCCCGCGCGCTTTCGAACTACGCTGCGCCTTCCATGTGTCGCTCGCTCCCGCACAGGCTGCTCGTACCGCGCACCGACGCGCGCATCGGAGTCGCGGCATGAGCGATCCGCAGGGCAGCGCGATGGAGCTCGGGCGGCTCGCGCTCGACGACCTGCGCGACGCGTGGCGCATCCTCGACGGCGAGGAGCGCCTCGAGGGCTTCCGAATGCTCGGCGTGCTCGACGCCGAGGAGTTCTTCACGCAGCTCGCGACCACGGACCAGCGCGCGCTGCTCGACAGCTTCTCGCCGACCGAGCGCCGCCACTGGGTGCGTATGCTCGCGCCCGACGACGCGGCCGACTTGCTGCAGGAGCTCGACGAGCTGCGGCGCTCCGAGTATCTCGCGCTGTTCGACGAGCCCGTGCGCCGCGAGGTCGCGGCGCTCCTCGCCTACGCGGAGGACGACGCCGGCGGCCTGATGAGTCCGCGTTTCGCGCGCGTGCGGCCCGACCAGACCGTCGACGAGGCGATCTTGTACCTGCGCCGCCAAGCGTTCGACCGGCTCGAGCTCATCTACTACGGCTATGTGCTCGACCGCGAACAGCGGCTGCTCGGCGTGGTGAGCTTCCGCGACCTGTTCCGCGCGCGCGGCAGCGCCTCGGTGCGCGATGTGATGAAGACGGATGTCATCACGGTGCCTGAGGAAATGGATCAGGAAACCGTCGGTCGCGTGTTCGCCGAGCACGATCTCGTCGCGCTCCCCGTGCTCGATGCCGCCGGGCGCATGAAGGGCATCGTCACCGTCGACGACATCGTCGATGTCGTGCAGGAGGAAGCCACGGAGGACATCCAGAAGATCGGCGGCACGGCCGCGCTCGATGCGCCCTACCTCGAGGTCGGCCTGCTCGGGATGGTGAAGAAGCGCCTCGGCTGGCTGACGATCCTGTTCTTCGCGCAGATGCTGACCGTGGTGGTGATGAAGCACTTCCAAGTGCGCATCGAGACCGTCTCGCTGCTCTCGCTCTTCATCCCGCTGATCATCTCGAGCGGCGGCAACTCCGGCTCGCAGGCCTCGACGCTGGTCATCCGCGCCATGAGTCTCGGCGAAGTGCAGCTCGCCGACTGGAAGCGCGTGTTCTTCCACGAGCTCGCCGCGGGCCTGTGCCTCGGACTCGTGCTCGGCCTGATCGGTTTCGCGCGCGTGCTCGGACTTTGGCCCGGAGACGCGGCCGAGTACGCGCTGTTCTCGTGGGAGCTCGCGGTCACGATCTTCCTCAGCGTGATCGGCGTCGTGCTGTGGGGCACGCTGATCGGCTCGATGCTCCCGCTCGTGCTGCGCCGCCTCGGCCTCGACCCCGCGAGCGCGTCGGCGCCGCTCGTCGCGACCCTGTGCGATGTCACCGGCATCCTGATCTACTTCCTCACCGCCACCTTCTGGCTCGCGCATGTCTTCGCGCCGGTTCCCACGCCATGAACGCTTCCTACGCATGTCTCGCCGGTCACCGGGTCGAAGTGTTCACCGCGACATGGTGCCCCGATTGCAAGCGCCTCGATCGCGTGCTCGCCGACGCGGGCATCGCGCACGAGAGGGTCGACATCGACAGGGTCGAGGGCGCCGCCGACGAGCTCGAGCGCGAGACCGGCAAGCGCGGCGTGCCCTACCTGCGGCTCGACGGCGCAAAGTGGGTGCGCGGCTACCACAAGGAACTTCCCACGCGCTTCGACCCCAAGCTCTTCGTCGCCGAGCTCGAGGCCGCCCTGCGTTGAAGCTGCTCGCGCGCGTTGTCGTCGCGCTTGCGCTCGCCCTGCCCGCGAGTGCACAGGCGAAATCGGAGTCGCTGACGGACTTGCTCGAAGGCTTGAGGGCGAAGCACAAGCTGCCGGCCTTGGCGGGCGCGATTGTGGAGCAGGGCGAGCTCGCGGCGCTCGGTGCGGTGGGGGAGCGTGCGCGCGGAAGTGGCGTGGCGGTGACGGTCGACGACCTGTGGCATCTGGGATCGTGCACGAAGGCGATGACGGCGACCGTGGCGGCCCGGCTCGTCGAGCGCGGCACGCTGCACTGGGACATTTCGCTCGAAAACGGGCTCGCGAGGTGGAAGCCCGAGATCGACGCGGGCTGGACAGGCGCGACGCTCGAACTCCTGCTCGGCAATCGCGGCGGCGCGCCCGGGAGTCCGCCGGCGGAGTTGTGGACGACGCTGTGGGCGCGCGGAGGCAAGAGCACGGACGCGCGGCGCTGGTTCGCGGAGCAGCTGCTCGCGCAGCCGCCGCAGGTGCCGCCGGGGAGCGCGTTCGTGTACTCCAATCAGGGCTATGTGCTCGCGGGCGCGGTGCTCGAGGCCACGACAGGCAGGGCGTGGGAGGAACTGATGCGGCGCGAGCTCTTCGAGCCGCTCGGCATGACGAGCGCGGGCTTCGGAGCACCCGGCAGTGCGAGCGAGCTCGACCAGCCGCGCGGCCACGCGCCCGATCCCGTCGCGCCCGGCCCGCGGGCGGACAATCCGCCGGCGATCGGTCCGGCTGGCACCGTGCACGCCTCGCTCGCCGACTGGGCCAAGTTCGCGGCCGAGCATGTGCGCGGTGCGCGCGGCGAGAGCAAGTACCTCAAGGCGGAGATGTGGAAGCGCCTGCACACAGCCCACGAGGGACAGGACTACGCGCTGGGCTGGATCACCGCCGAGCGCCCGTGGGGCCAAGGCGCCGTGCTCACGCATTCGGGCTCGAACACCATGTGGTACTGCACCGTGTGGCTCGCACCGCGCATCGACAGCGCCTTCCTCGTCGCCACGAATTGTGCGAACGATGAAACTCCTGCGGCTGTCGACGCCGCCGTGGCCGCGCTGATTCGCTCGCGCGCGAAGTAGCTCTCGCGCAGCCGGCGCACCGGTGAAGAAGGACCCTGTCGCGGTACGAACGAGCGTGCGCAGGGAGTGCCGCGAGACGGACGAGCGCGGCGCGGGCTCGTCCCACGATTCGCTTCCGAGGAAGAACGATCGTGCAGGTTGAGCAACTGATGACGCGGGATGTCTGGATGTGCGGACCGGAGGACACTCTGGCGGCGGCACGGGTGATGTGGGAGCGCGGCTGCGGCTGCGTGCCGGTGGTCGACGGCCAGCTCGCGGGCCTGCTCTCGCTCGCGGATCCCGCTTGCGAGGCGCGGCGCGACATCGACTCGCTCGCCGTCGCGCTCACGCTCGCCGGCATCTGCCAGCCCCGGCGTGATGCGCGGAGGGATGGAGAGGTGCCGCTGCTCGCGTAGGAGTCCGAGTTCGCGCTCAACCCCGTGCGGCACACCGAGAGCGTGCAGGTCGTGCGGGAGATGGCGTCGGTGACTGCTGCGGTGAGTTGACACGCGCGCGGGGCTTGCAACGGCGCCCCGCGCACAGTGGGATGCGCGCATGATCCACCGCGAGCAACACGGCTCCGTCACTCTCTTGCGCGTCGAGCGCGGCAAGGTGCAGGCGCTCGACCTCGAGCTCTGCCACGAGCTCGCGGACGCCGTCGAGCATGTCGACGAGTGGGACGCCACGCGCGCGGTCGTGCTCGTCGGCACGGGCGGCGCGTTTTCCGCGGGTGTCGACCTGAAGCGCGTGCTCGCTGGCGGCGCGGCCTACACGGACCAGTTCCTGCCCGCGCTCGATCGCGCGCTCGGCGCTCTGTTTTGCTGTCCCAAGCCCGTCGTCGCGGCGCTCAACGGCCACGCGATCGCCGGTGGCTACGCGCTCGCCTGCGCGGCCGACATCCGCATCATGGCGCGCGGCAAGGGCCGCGTCGGCATGCCGGAGCTCGCGGTCGGCGTGCCTTTCCCGTGGCTCGCGCTCGAGAGCGTGCGCCTCGCGACGCCCGTCGAGCACCTGCAGGAGCTCCTGTATCTCGGCGAGACATACAACGCGGACGATGCGCTCGCGCGCGGGCTGGTCGACGAGGCGCTCGAGCCCGACGCGCTGCTGCGGCGCGCGCTCGAGGTCGCGCAGCGGCTTGCGTGCGTGCAACCAGCGGCGTTCGCCTTGACGAAGCGGCAGCTGCGACAGCCGAGCGTCGATGCGTGGAAGCGCCAGCATGCGCACGAGACGATGGTGCGCCTCGCGTGGGCGGCGCCCGAGACCGCCGAGGCGATCCGCGCGTACCTCGAGAGCCTGAAGAAGTAGTGCCACGCGGCTGCGATGGAAACGGATACGACACGCAAAGGCGCGCCGTGGGCTCTGGCCCTGCTCACCGCGATCTACACCTTCAATTGGGCGGACCGCCAGCTGCTCTCGATCGCGCTCGAGGACATCAAGCGCGATATCGGAGCGAGCGACGCCGAGATGGGTCTGCTCACGGGTACGGCCTTCGCGCTCTTCTACACCTTTGCGGGGATTCCGCTCGCGCGTCTGGCCGATCGCTGGCATCGCTGGCGACTGCTCTCGCTGTCGCTCGTCGCATGGAGCGCGTTCACATCCCTCTCTGCGCTCGCGCGCTCGTTCACGCATCTTTCGCTCGCTCGCATCGGCGTCGGCGCGGGCGAGGCGGCCTGCTCGCCGTGCGCGCACTCGCTGATCTCGGATCTCTTTCCTTCGGCGCGGCGCGCGACGGCCATCGCGATCTACTCGATGGGCATCTACCTCGGGACGCTGCTCGCGTACGAGGTCGGCGGTTGGATGTGCAAGGAGCACGGCTGGAAACTCACATTCCTGCTGTTTGGAGCGGCGGGAGCCGTGCTCGCGCTCGCCGGGTTCCTTGCCATGCGCGAGCCCGCGCGCGAGCGAGGCGATGCGCAGCCCACGCCGCGTTCTGCGAGCATCGCGAGCCTGCTCGCGACGCCTTCGTTTCGACATCTCGCGCTCGGTGCCGGCATCAAGTCGATCGCGGGCTACGCGCTGCTCACATGGGTGCCGGCATTTCTTGCGCGCGTGCACGGTATGGACTCGGAGGCGAGCGGTCGCTGGCTCGGCCCCGTGGTCGGTCTCGGCGGCGCGCTCGGCACCTTCGGCGGCGGCTGGCTCGCGGATCGTCTCGGCGGCGGTGACGCGCGCCGTCGCGTCGCGACGGCCTGGTGGGTCACGCTCGCGGCCACGCCGTTTCTGTACCTCTTCCTGTTCGCGGCCGATCCGCAGGTCGCGCTCCTGTGCTATGTGCCGGCGGCGATCTTGGGAGCGATGTATCTCGGACCCGTCTTCACATACGCACAGGACTGCGCACGGCCCGAGCAGCGCGCGCTGGCCTCCGCCGTGCTGCTCTTTGGCATCAACTTGATCGGACTGGGGCTGGGGCCGTGGATCGTCGGAGTGCTCAACGGCGTCTTCGAGCCGTCTCAGGGAGCTTTCGCGGTGCGCAGTTCGCTCGCGGTCGTGTCGTTGACATACCTGTGGGGCGCGGCGCACATGGCCCACGCGGCTCGCGCGCGCTGATCAGAGCACGAAGCGCACATCGGGGTGCTGTGAGATGAGCGTGAAGATGTCGGTGCGATGCGCCTCGTCGCGCACTTCGAGCTCGAGTTGCAGCGTGCGGTACTTGCCGGTGGAGCTCTCGCGCGCGAGCAGCAGCCGATGTTCGCCGTCTCCGACGACCTCGGCCACCACGGCGCGCAACCGCGGCTCGTCCCAGCCGATGATGCGGTAGGTCCAGACGCAGGGATAGCGAATCTCGGGCTTGCGCCCGTCGAGGAAGTTGTCCATGGCGAGGGGGCGCGCATCGTACTCGAAGTGCCCTGCGCGTAGCCTGCGTGCATGGGGCATCGTTGGTTCGTCGCTCTGCTCGCACTCGCGGCCGTTGCGCTCTTGTGGCGCCTCGTCGCCTCGCGTGCAACGCCGGAAGAGCGCATTCGCGCCGTGATCGAGGCGCAGCTCAATGGCCTACACCGCGGTCAGGCGCGTCCCATCCTCGATGGACTCAGCGATGATTTCGTCGATCGCACGAGCAGGGCCACGCGCGACGATGTGCGCCGCGCGCTGTTCCTCCTGTTCGAGGAGGGCTGCGATCCGGAGACGGGCGAGTTCGAGCACATGGGCAGGCTCGATCCAGAGGACGGGCTCGAGATCGAGGTCGCCGAGGATGGCGAGTCGGCGCGGGTGCGCCTGCACATCCTGTTTCACCGCCGTGATCGCGGCGCGCTGCTCGTGACATGGGACGCGCTCATCGAAGGGGAGCTGCGCGAACGCGACGGCTGGCAGTGGACGAGCACCAGCGCCGTGAATCATTCGCAGCGGCGCTGGCGGTTCTAGTCGGCGAGGTGCACGAGCTCGCGAAAGCGCTTCGTTGCGCGCAGCGGCGCGAAGTCCGGCTCCTCGCGCGCGCGCAAGAGCAGGCGCGTCTCGGCGGCGAGCGCGCGCGCGAGCGCGTCGAGAGCGTCCTCGTGGCGCTGGAGCCTCACGAGTGCGCGCGCGAAGTCGAGCTCGATTGCGCCGCGACCGGAGTGCGACAGGTCGCTGGCGAGTCGCGCGGCTCGTTCGAGGTGCCGAGCGGATCGCTCGGCGTCCGTGCGCTCCAGAGCGCCTCGTCCGAGCGCATCTTCGCACGCGCACAGCAGGGCGCGTTCGTCGCGCGACGGTGTCTCGAGGCGGGAGAGGGCGGTGCGCGCGCGCTCGTGAGCGCTCTCGATGGCGCTCGCATCGCTCCGCGCGAGCCAAAGGAGTTCCGCGCGCGCGAACAGCCGCGTCGGTGTCGGAGCTTCGCCCTCCAACATGGCCGTGTCCCAGCTCGGCCAAGCTTGCAAGCCAAGGTGCAGCTCGTCGCGCGCAGCCCGCGGCAGGTCGCTCGGCCGTCCGCGACGGACGCTCTGCAGCCGCCAGCTGCGCACGATTTCCTCGAACCGATCGCGCGGACACGAGTCTTGCGTTCCGATGCGCAGCGAGTTGATGTGGAGCTGGAAGGCGTGGCCACCGACGACCGGCAGCGCGGTGAAGCGCGCCATGGTGCGGCCTTCGCCCGGCAGTCGTTGCTCGGTCCGCAGGCAGGCGACCACGCCGACTTCGAAGCGCTCGCCGCTCCCCAGCTCCTCCCGCCACGCGCGACTGTCGCGTCCGTCGCTCGCCGGCAGGTGTCGCAGGGTCGCCGTCGCGCGGCCGAAGCGGCCGGCGGTGAGCGCGCCGTGGCCGTACTGTTCGCACAGGCGCGTCTCGAGTTGCGCATCGCGCGTCCACTCGGGCACCTCGAACGAGGCCCAGAGGGTCGATTCCGGAAGCCGGATCTCGACGCAGGTGGGCGGCTGCTGCGCGCGGGTGGGCGTAGCCGTGGGCAAGCAGGCCAGGAGCGCGCCGAGCAGCATGGCGGGGTCAGCATAGGCCGATGGCGTGCGCTGCTGTGCTGGTGCCGCCTCGTCGGCAGAAGTTTCCGACGGAACAGCACGAAGGAAAGGCCCGTCCTAGGCTCCGCCCAGCCTTGGCAGCGCGATCGCCCCGAAAATCATCCCGTCTCCTGCGCCGGGATTGGGGGTTGTCGGTAGTCTTGGTGGGCCGGTCTCCGGCTTTCGTGGTTGGCGAGTCCGTCCCCGACAGGTCCCTCGACATGCCCCAGCGCCCTCTGCTCCTCCTTGCACTTTCGGGCCTCCTTGCGCCGGTCTCGGCCGCACAGGCCAACGACCCGTGGATCGATCCGGCCACGGCACCGCGCGTCATCTGCTTCGACGAGGGTACGGACCCCGTCTACATGTCCAATGTGCTCGAAGTGCAGCCGCTCGTGCCCGAGTACTACACGGGCGGGTCGTGGAACGGCTCGGTCGGTGCGCCCGTGCAGATCAGCTGGAGCATGGTTCCCGACGGCCTCAACATCCCGTCTTCGTTCTCGGGTGATCCGAGCGCCGCGAGCGATCTCTTCTCGCGCCTCGATTCTCAGTTCTCGGGTCAGGGTGGCCGCGCGACATGGGTCGCTCGACTCCAGTCGTGCTTCGACCGCTGGGAAGCGCTCTCCGGTGTCGACTTCACGCGCGTCACGGCTGCGGGCGTCGACTGGGACGACGGTGCATCCTGGGGCACCTCGGGCAACGACACGACCCGCGGCGACATCCGCCTCTCGATGCGCAACATCGACGGTGCGAACGGCGTCCTCGCCTACTGCTTCTTCCCGACCAGCGGCGACATGGTGATCGACCGCTCGGAGGCTTGGGGCACAGCCACCAACTCGCACATCTTCCTGCGCAATGTCGTGATGCACGAGATGGGCCACGGGCTCGGCTTCGACCACATGTGCAGCAACAACTCGAGCCAGCTGATGGAGCCCTTCTACTCGGGCGCCTTCGACGGCCCGCGTCAGGACGACATCCGCGCAGTCCATCGGCTGTACGGCGACAACAACGAGTCGGACAACACATCCGGGACGGCGGTGACCGTGACGCTCGTCAATGCCGTGAGCAGCACATTCGGCACGCCGCCGAACCCGCTGGCCGGCACCAACGACGCGTTCTCGAGCACGCTCTCGATCGACGCCAACGGCGAGTCGGACTACTTCAAGTTCACCACGGCCAACACGGGTTCCAAGCTCGATGTGACGCTGACTCCGATCGGAAACAGCTACGACGACAGCGTGCAGAACGCCAACGGCTCCTGCGCGTCCGGCACGACGACCAACGCGCTGGCGCAGGCGAATCTGGCGGTGCAGGTGATCGGCACCAACGGCACGACCGTGCTCGCGACGGCTTCGGGGGCGGCAGCCGGCGTGGCGGAGACACTCGTCGACGTGATCCTCAACGGCGCCGGCACCTTCTATGTGCGCGCCTACGAGACCGACTCGCCCACCGAGACGCAGCTCTACAAGCTCACGCTGCGCATCGACCCCGCCAACGTGTGCCCGGACTCGGATGGCGATGGCATCGATGACTGCACGGACGGCTGCCCTCTGGATCCGCTGAAGACGGCTCCGGGTGTGTGCGGCTGCGGCGTGGCGGAGATCGACTCGGATGGTGACGGCGACCTCGACTGCGTCGACAACTGCCCGACCACATACAACCCGGCGCAGGCCGACGCGGACAGCGACGGCATTGGCAACGCGTGCGACAACTGCCCGCAGTTCGCGAACTCGACCCAAGCCGACACCGATGGCGATTCGCTCGGCGATGCGTGCGACAACTGCCCGTTCATCTTCAACTCGCAGCAGCCGGACGCCGACTTCGACGGCGTCGGTGACGAGTGCGACAACTGCGTCGCGATCGCCAACTCGGGTCAGCAGGACTGCGACTCCGACGGCGTGGGCAACGCCTGCGAGCTCACGGCCGGCACCCAGTGGGACACCAACGGCAACGGCACTCCCGATCAGTGCGAGCCCTGCGGCTCGATCGTGAGCTACTGCACGAGCGGCACGACCAGCAGCGGCTGCAACGCCACCATGTCGGCCGTGGGCAGCCCGAGCGTGGCGGCGGCCTCGGGCTTCGTGCTCAGCGCGAGCAATGTCGAGGGTCAGAAGACCGGCCTGCTCTTCTACGGGATCACCGGCCCCAAGGCGTCGATCTGGTTCCCCGGCAGCTCCAGCTACCTGTGCGTGAAGTCGCCGGTCCAGCGCGGTCCGGGCACGAGCACGCTCGGCACCGCGGGCGGCTGCAACGGCTCGATCTCGCTCGACTTCCAGGCCTACCTCGCCACGCGCCCCAGCGCCCTCGGCCAGCCTTTCCAGGCGGGGGTGGTGGTGAATGCGCAAGCGTGGTTCCGCGATCCGTCGGCTCCGGGCACGACCAACCTTTCCAACGGCCTGCAGTTCACCACCTGCCCGTAGGGCAGGTGAGGTGAACCGCGGCGCGCGTTGTCTCGGTTGGCTTCGCCCGTCGCGCGAGGGATGCGCGGGAGCCACAAGCGCCGCGGCCTCGCCTTCGGCGGACGGCGGCTCGGGGAATTCTGGAGGGTGCGGGGCGGGCTACTGCCAGTTCATCCACTGGTCGTTGGCTTCGTCGAGGTCGCGCTGGAGCTCGGCGATGCGGGTCTGGACTTCGCGGGACCTGGGGGCGCTCTTGTAGATGTCTTCGGTGAGCAGGGAGTCGTTCAAGGTCTTGAGCTCGGCTTCGAGGGCCATGATCTTCTGCTCGAGCTTCTCGAAGGCCCAGGGGTTGCGGACCTTGCCGGCGGCGGCGGATTTTTGGGGCTCGGTGGCGGCGGGCTTCGGCGGGGGCTTGGGGGCGGACTTGCGGGCGCTGTCGCGGGCGTCGGCGAGCTCGGCGTCGGCCTCGAGCTTGCGGGCGCGGTAGTCGCTGTAGTTGCCGGTGTAGAGGCGCGCAGCGCCGTCCTCGACGACGAGGATGTGGGTGCACAGGCCGTCGAGGAACTCGCGGTCGTGGCTGATGCACACGAGCGCGCCGTCGAAGCCGCCGAGCATCTCCTCGAGCGACGCGCGCGCGGCGAGGTCGAGGTGGTTGGTGGGCTCGTCCATGGCGAGCCATGAGATCGGCGTGGCGAGCAGCTTGGCGAGGCACAGGCGCGCGCGCTCGCCGCCGGAGAGGCTCTTGACCTGCTTCTCGACCTCGAGGCCGCGGAATAGGAAGCGCGCGAGGTGCGAGCGACACTCGAGGTCGGTCCAGTCGGGCTTCACGCGCCGCATCTCGATAATCGAGTCGTTTTCGGCGCGCAGCTCGCTCGTGTCCTGATCGTAGTAGCCGCACAGCGCCTTGTGGCCGAAGTCGATCGAACCCGCGAGCGCTCGCGTGCGGCCGGCGAGCAGCTTGAGCAGCGTGGTCTTGCCCGCGCCGTTCTTGCCGACGATGCCGAGGCGCTGGCCTCGGCCGATGCGCAAGTCGAGATCCTTGAACAGCACGCGCTCGCCGTAGCCGCCGGAGAGCGCGCGCGTCTCGAGCACGAGTTCGCCGCCGCGCTCGACCTTCGGCGGCGGGATCGCCGGCTTGCGGACATCGTCGTAGGGCTCGTGCAGGCGTGCGAGGTTCTCGAGCTTCTTCTGCCGCCCCTTGGCTTCCGCGGTGCGCTGGGAGCCCATGTGGCGCTTGATGAACTCCTCCTCCTTGCGGATGAAGTCCTGCTGCACTTCGAAGGCGCGCTGCTCGGACTCGAAGCGCTCGGCCTTGACCTGCAGGTACTTGGGGTAGTTGCCCGGGAAGCTGCGCAGGGTGCCGCGCTCGAGGTCGAGGATGCGGTCGACGGAGTTGGTGAGCAGGCGCCGGTCGTGGCTGACGATCAGGACCGCGCTCTTCAGTTCGCGCAGCCACGCCTCGATCCACTCGATGCCGCGCAGGTCGAGGTGGTTGGTG
>VGYZ01000050.1 GCA_016872795.1 Planctomycetota bacterium | reverse complement strand
GCCTTGCGCAGCTCGCGGGCGCGCTGGCCGCGCGGCGAGCGGCCGCGCGTGGGCGGCGTGAGCGTGCTCGATTCGATCCCCTCGGCCGAGACGCCGGAGTTCGCCCTGCTGCTCGCGGACCTGCGGAGCGAGCTCGCCCCGCTGGTGGGGGATCTCGCACTGCTGCCCGTCTTCTGCGAGGCCCGCGCGGGCCGCGGTCGCTACGGGCTGACACCGGCCGAGCGCGCCGCCGTTGTGGCGACCCTCGCGTGCCAGCGAGAGCGGGGAAGGCCCGTCGCGCTGCTGTGGTTCGGTTCGCCCCAGTCCGTGGAGCGCGCGCTGTGGGAGCGCGAAGATGTGGCCATCCTGCTCGCCTACGCTCCCACTCCGCCACTGGTGGCGGCCGCGGCTCGCGCTGTAGCCGCGCTCGTCTTGGGTGGGGGGGACGGCGCCGGGCCGACGATCGGGGGGCGTAGCTTGCCCGCCCAGCTCGGGTAGTGGGGCCGGTGCGGCGAGCGAGCACGGGCACTGCCTGCGCTTGACCCGCCCCCTCGCACCGCTATCATCACCCGACCTTTCGCTGGAACGGGCCCCCAAGCCCGCCCGCGCGTCCCACCCGCCCCAATCCATCCCGGGGCGGAACGCACGGGCCGCCCGTTCCGCAGAGCCCCCGCCCCACCAAGGAAGTCAAGACATGACCGGATCGTACCGGAAGCTGGGTCTGGCCCTCGCCGCGCTGTGCCTCACCGCTCCTGCCGCGCTGGCCCAGGACATCGAAGGGACCTTCAAGCAGGCCGTCGACCTGCTGCAGCGCGATCGCAAGGACGAGGCGCTGCGCATGTTCCAGAAGGTGCTCTCCATGGAGCCCTCCGCCGAACAGGCCTACGCGCTGTGGACGGGGACCGACCACGACACATGGCTCGAGATCCTGCGCACCAAGGGCGACATCGAGCTCATCGGCCGCCGCATGATGGCGCTCGTCGATGCCGCGCGCCGCGAGCGCCGCAACGATGCCGACGCCATCGTGGCGCTGGTCAAGGAACTCTCGACCGACGACCCGGTCGAGCGCCGCAAGGCCATCCGCGCGCTGTCGGCCGATCACGGCGAGTACGCCGTTCCGCACCTGCTCGGCTGGCTCGGCAGCACCGCCGACGAAGACAACCGCACCACCGCGATTCAGGCGCTGACCGAGATGAGCAGCGATGTCGTGCTGCCGCTGTGCGCCGCGCTCTCGACCGACGACGCCTTCCTGCGTCGCAACATCGTCTATGTCCTCGGCCGCATCGGTGACTCCCGCGCCGCGGGCCGCGTCGCCTGCTGCTCCACGGATGCCGACGCCTCGGTGGCCGACGCTGCCGTGGCCGCCATGGGCGTGCTCAAGTCCTCGGGCAACGGCTGCAAGGACCTGTGCGCCCAAGGCGAGGCCTATCACCTGCGCTCGGGCATGGTGCTCGCGGATCACATGTGGAGCGATGTGGTGTGGAGCTGGGGCGACGGCGCGCTCGTCGCCACCGCGACTCCGCGCTCCCTGTACCCCGACGCCATGGCGCGCGCCTGCTTCACCGCGGCGCACATCGCCGACGCCACCTGCGCCGATGTCCTCCCTGGTTTCGCCCGCGCGGAGGCCGGCACGATCGCAGCCGTGAACGCCCTCGCGGCGGCCGGCGTCGACACCAGCGAGCTGCAGGCCATGGCCGAGCGCGCTCAGGTGGCACTCGGCATGACCGGGGCCGCCGGCGCCGAAGGCGGCCTCGCCAAGGCGCTCGCGCAGGGCGACAGCGGCACGGCCGCGGTCCTCGTGCGCGCGCTGGCCGAGATGGCTCCGGCTCCGACCACGGCCATGCGCGCGGCGCTGGCGTCGAAGGACGGCGCGATCCGCTCCGAAGCCGCCGTGGCCTTGGGCCAGATGGCGACTTGGGGCAAGGGCGCGGCGAACGCACAGGTCGTCAGCGCGCTGGGCGAAGTTGTCGGCCGTCAGGTCGTGCGTCTCGCCTATGTGATCGACGCCGACGCCGCGCGTGGACAGACGGTCTCCCTCGCGCTCAGCGCCGCGGGCATGATGGTCAACGCCTCGAACAACGGCGTGATCGGTCTCGCCAGCCTGCGCCGCATGCCGGGCCTCGACGCGGTCGTCGTCAGCGACTCGCTGCCGGATGTCGCCGCCCAGCAGGTGATCGACGAGATCAAGGCCGAGCCGGCCTTCGCCAAGGCCGCGATCTTCCTCGTTTCTTCCAACCCCGAGGCCGCGGCCGAGGCCTTCGGCGAGACCGTCGCCGGCGTGCTGGCCGACCCCGCCGATGTATCGACGGTGACGGCCTCCATGGGCGAATCGATGGGCTCCGAGCGCGACCGTGCCGACGCGCTCGCCGCCGAGGCCGCGGGCCTGCTCGCGACCCTCGCGGGGACTGGCACGAACATCGCTCCGGCCGCTGACGCCCTCGCGGGCACCCTCGGTCGCAAGGATGCGGTGGCGGTGGGTGCGGCCTATGCGCTGTGCAGCGCCGGCAACGCCAGCCATGTCGCGGCCCTCGCCGCGGTCGCGGCCGATGGCGCGCGCTCGGAAGGTGTCCGCGAGGCCGCGGCCCGTGCTTGCTCGTCGATCTTCGCCCGCGGCGGTGCCGCTGGAGAGGCGGCGGCGGTGCTCGCCGGCATCGCTCACTCCGACGCGCCGATCGCGGTGCGCAAGGCGGCCGCTCAGGCTGTCGGCAACCTCTCGGCAGAGGATCGCGCGGCTCTCGGCGCGGCCCATCACTAGGAAGCGGGTCGGAACAGGGCGGCGGGCGATCTCAAGGGGTCGTCCGAGCCTGACCGAAACCTGCCGGGCGCCGCTCGAGGCTCGCTCAGATCGACTCGCCAGTGTAGCTCAGTGGTAGAGCACCGCTTTCGTAAAGCGGGGGTCACGGGTTCGAATCCCGTCTCTGGCTCCATCCAAGGCCGCGGGCCCGTGTGACCTCGCTCACACGGGCCCGCGCCGCTGTGGAGATCGCGCGAGCGCGGCGCGCGATTTTCCGCTTTAGGGAGTGTCGCCGAGCTCGCGCTGCAAGCTCGCGAGCCGCGCGCGCAGCCGCGCTTGGAGTTCCGCGTACTGCGGATCGCCCGCGAGGTTGTGCAGCTCGCGCGGATCGGCCTCGAGGTCGAACAGCTCGCTCGCGCCAAGGCGCGGAAACACGAGCAGCTTGTGGCGCTCGGTGCGCAGGCCGAAGTGCGGCTCGACGCGGTGCGGATCGGGGTACTCGTAGTAGCGGTAGTAGATCGCGTCGCGCGCTTCGCCGAGCGCGTCGCCGCGCAGGATCGGCGCGAGGCTCAGGCCTTGGGCGCCGGGCAGCGCCGCCGATCCTCCGACCTCGCACAGCGTGGGGGCGAGGTCGATGCCGGAGACGAGGTGGCGGTCGACCGTGCCTGCGGCGATCGTGCCCTGCCAGCGCATCACGAGCGGGAAGCGCAGCGCTTCCTCGTACATCCAGCGCTTGTCGTACCAGCCGTGCTCGCCGAGGAAGAAGCCCTGATCCGAGGCATAGATGACCAGCGTGTCCTCGGCGAGCCCCTCGCGTTCGAGGTAGTCGAGCACGCGTCCGACGCTCGCGTCGACGCCTGCCACGCAGCGCAGGTAGTCCTTCAGGTAGCGCTGGTAGTTCCAGCGCGTGCGCGCGTCGCCTTCGAGGGGCTGCGCGCGCAGTGCAGCATTCTCCGCGGCGTAGGCCGCTGACCATGCGGCCAGAGCCCGCGCGCTCTTGGGCGTCGGTTGGCCGAGCTTGAGGTCGAACTCGCTGAGGTCGCCCGCGATCGACATCTCCTGTGCGGCCGCACCGCTCGCGCGGGTTGCGTAGTCGTCGAAGAGCGTCGGCGGTTCGGGCAGGGTCTCGTCGGCGTACAGCGAGAGCTCGCGCGGGCCAGGCTCCCACGAGCGATGCGGTGCCTTGTGTTGCAAGCACAAGAGGAACGGCTGCTCGTCGCTGCGGGTCTCGAGCCACTCGAGCGCGAGGTCGGTGATGACTTCCGAGGCGTAGCCTTGGGCGCGGCGCTTGCCCGTGGGCGAGAGCAACTCGGGATCGTAGTACTGACCTTGGTCGGGGAAGATCTCCCAATGATCGAAGCCCGTGGGCTCGCTCTTGAGGTGCCACTTGCCGACCAGCGCGGTCTGGTAGCCCGAGCGCTGGAGCGCTTGCGGGAAGGTCGGCTGTGTGCCGTCGAAACGAGCGGCGTTGTCCACCACGCCGTGCATGTGGCTGTGGCTCCCGGTGAGCAGCGTTGCGCGCGCCGGCGCGCAGATCGCGTTGCCGCAGAAGGCGCGTTCGAAGCGCAGCCCCTCACTCGCGAGCCGATCGATGTGCGGCGTGCGGGCGACGGTCGAGCCGTAGGCGCCGATCGCATGGGCGGCGTGGTCGTCCGCGAGGATGAACACGATGTTGGGCCGCCGCGTGGGCCGATCCCTCGGCGCCGCGCAACCACACCACGAAACCGCCAGCGAGGCCGCGACGATCCAGCGTTCCCTTCGCATGGTCCGAGACCTTGCCACGGCTCGCCCGCGCCGTCGAGGGGCAAGCATCGCAAGCCATGTCCGCCGTCGCGCGCTGTGCGCCGCGAAAATCGGCGTGCTGGCTCAGGTTCCGGCACGCGGCGTGACGAATTCGCCTTCGTGAAGGCGAAGTCCCGACAGATTCAGGCGCTGCTCATGATGTGCGCGGCGGCGGCGGTGGTGTCGCTGGCAGGCGTGGTGCGCTGGATGGACCTGCATCGCGCTGGCGGTGAGGTACTCGAGAATCGCATTGTGCGCGTCGTCGTCGAGGACAAGGCGCAGCTCGAAGTGCTCTCGGCACCGGCGGAGACCGAGCTCGCAGTTGCGCCCCCGGGAGCGGCTCGCGCTCTTGGCAGCGTGCCCGAGGGAGAGCTCGAAGTGCTGGTGCGGCTCGGTGGCGAGCCGCTGTCGGGTGTCGAAGCCGAGCTCTTCGATGTGACGGGCGAGCGGGACGCCAGCGGCCGGACGGATCGCGACGGAATCGTGCGGCTCTCGCTGCGCTCCGAGCGCTGGCACACGCTGCGCGTGGTGGCGCCCGACGGGTCGCGGGCCGTGCGTGAGTGGAAGAGCGGCAGCGAGCGCAGCGTCGAGGTCGCGTTCGGCAGCGCATCACTCTCCGGGCAGGCCTTCGACTGCGAAGGGCATCCGTGGGCGCATGCCGCGCTGCACGCGCTCCAGTCGTCCGGCAGCGAAGTGATCCGGCGCGAGCTGCGCTGCGATGGAGAGGGTCGTTTCGCGTGCGCTGGCCTCCTTGCGGGGCCCGTGACCGTCGCGGAAGCCAGCGCGCAGCCGGGCGCGAGCGAGGTGCGCAGCGCGAGCACCGTGATCGCGGACGGCGAGAGCGCGCGGCTCGATCTGGGCATGCCGGACGCGACGGTCGAGTGGCACGGGTTCGTGCGCCTGCGCTCGGGCCGGGTGCTCGACGAGGCGTTCGACCTGCTGGCCGTCGAGACGAGCCGCGGCTGGGTCGAGCGCCTGCGCAGCGATGAGCTCGGGCGTATCGCGGCGCGGCTGCGCAGTGGCGACTGGAGCGTGCAGGCGCTCGCCTTCGACGGCAGCGTCGAGGTGGGGCGACTCGCCCTGCGCGCGGACAGCCTCGAGCAGGATGTAACCCTGCCCGGAGCGTGCTTGCGGGCGACGCTCGAGCCGGGCGAGACGGCGCTCGTCGAGGAGCGCGCGCGGCCGCTGGTTTCGCTCGAGTGCGGGGAAGCTGGCGCGCTCCAGCTGACGCTGCGCGAGGGACGGCTGTTCCTGTGCGGTCTCCCGCCGGGCACCTGGCGCGTCGCGGCTCACTGCGGCAGTGGGGAGCCCGAGGACTGGCGCGAGTTGCTCGTCGAAGAATGGGAGGAGCTGCTCGAAGTGGCCCTGCCATTGTCGAGCACAGCGGCGGACGAGCCCTGAGGGCTGGCGCTCCCCGGAGGGGGCCGGCGATCGTCGAGAGTGCAGCGCAGGCTGCTCGCCGTCATGGCCGCGGGATGCACCACCCTCGCGCAACCCGAGCGCGCGGAACGCATGGAGCGGCTCGAGCACTCCGGCCGCCATCCGTTCGGCATGGCTGCGGAAGCCGCTCCTCGCCCGACCTCGTGGCCGCGGCCGTCGGCCTGCGCGGGTTGCGCATGACCTACCGGCCCGAGTACCTGCCGCAGTTCACGGGACGCTTCGCGCCGATCGAGGCCGCGGAGCCCGTGCTCAGCGGCTAGGGTCGATGCGCGGGATGCGCTCGAGCGCGAGCGCGAGGTTCGGACCGAATTCGTGGCGGTTGTAGGCCTTGGCCGCGATCCGCTCGAGCGAGTCGAGGTTGGCGGCAATCCAAGCTGGAGCCGCGCCAGCTTCGACGGCGCGGGCGAACGCGGCCGGTGTCGAGCCGAAGTTCTGGCGCAGCAAGGCGAGATCCGCTCCGAGCGGGTGCAGGTCCTGCTTGTGCGCTGCGCGCCACGACCTCGCGCTGGTGCGCGCGAGGATCGGGTCGGTGAGCCCGTCCCAGTGCACGAAGGTGTGCGTGAACATGCGCCAAGAGGTCGCACACCAGCCGATGGTGGTGAGTGGGTAGCTCGCGGGTGTCTCGCCCGAGGCGCGCCAGCGCGCATACTCATCGCGGATGTCGACCGGACCTTGCGGCAAGAGCGGGCTCTCGCCGTAGGCGAGGTCGAGCTGCGCATCGTCGAGTTGCTCGATGTCGGGAGCGAGCGTCCACGGCGAGTAGGTGAGGTCGCTCTTGAGGCGGTGGTACTGCGCATCGTTGATCTCGTCGATCTTCGTGTGCGCCGCGTCGCGGCCGAATGGATGCTTCGAGAGCTGCGCGGGGTAGAGGAAGAAGGTGCCGAAGGCGATCGCGCCCGCGGCGAGGCGCGCTCCGTTGCGGCGCGAACCAGCGGGCCAGCGGGCGAGCGCGTGTTCGAGGAGTCCGCTCCACGCGCATGCGAGCACGACGAACGGGAAGGCGAGGTAGCGGTAGTGCCGCGGGTCGCCACCGATCTTGGCAACATAGGCGCAGACTGCGAGCGCGCTGAGCAGCAGGATAGTCCGCGCGCCGAGCAGCAGCCCGCGCTCGCGGCGCAGCGCGAGGGCGAGCAGCAGGAACGCCGGCAGGAGCCAGTAGGTGCCGTAGGTCGAGAATGTGTCGCGCAAATAGGTGAACCCGCGGGCCCAGTTGACCTCATCCTTCAGGTAAAAGGTGTTGGGCAGGAAGTCGGCGTAGTACACGACGCGGAAGAAGAGCCAAGCTCCGAGCGTCGCTGAGGCCACGAGCACCGGCGTCCAGCGGAGGCGACGCTCTCGCCACGCGAGCCACGCGAGCGCAATCGCGAGCGGCAGCGCCAGCTCATGACGAATCATGGGCGCGAGGCCGACCAGCCATTGCGCCACCCGCATGTCAGGGGCGAACACGAACAGCGCGAAGGCGACCGCCACGAGCTGCACCATCGGCGCCTCGACGCCGCCCGTGAAGTATGTCTGCGTCGCGTAGTTGAACGCGAGGTAGGCCAGCGGGACGTTGACGATCGGGACACCACCCGGCGCCGTGCGGCGCGCGAGCACGACGAGCAGCCACCACGCGAGCCCAGCGCAGCCGAGCGCGAGCAGGCGCGTGATCATCCACCAGTCGAGGCCGAGGGCGCGCAGCGGGACGAGCGTCACGCACCACAGCGGGCTCGAGAATCCCTCGACATACTCACCCTCGTTGAAGACGAGGCCACGGCCCAGATGGACGAGGTTGTCGATGTAGCGAAAGTAGATGAAGGCGTCGTCGAGCAGCCACGAGTACTGCAGCGACAGGAGCAGGCTGGCCGCGAGGCACAGCCACTCGATCGCGGTCGGGCGGGGCCAGAGGGCGCGCTGAGCGTCGCTCATGGGCGAGTCTAGAACGCGAGCGTGCCGAGCAGCCCGAACATCCACTCGGTCGTGTTGTTCGCTTGGTTCTCGCCATACAGCAGACTCGGCGTCAGCGCGAAGTGCGATCCGAGGCGGAAGTCGACGCCGCCTCCGATGTACCAGCCGAAGCCATCGGCGTCGCCGGCCCCAGAGCTGTCGTCGGTCTGGTAGTTGACGCCCGCGCGCGCGAAGGGAATCCAGAACGGGTCGTCCGTGCCGCGATCGGCGAGGCGCACGCCCGCGGAGAGCCGGTAGCTCTCGAGATCGTAGTCCGTGCCCACGCCCGAGGACGACACGGTCGAGGTGGTGCGCGCGAGGCCGAGCTCGAGGCCCATGCCGCGCTCCCCCTCCCAGTTGTAGATCACGAAGTCCACGGCGAAACCGAGGTCGCGGTCGACATCACTCGGGCCGGCGAGGAAGGTGTCGAAGTCGCCGTCGATCTGGTACGCCCCGAGGCTCACGGTCCAGCTCGGGTTCCACGCGTAGCCGTAGCGACGCTCCTGCGGCGTGGCGGCCGCGAGGCGCGCTGCGAGCGGGGCGGGCTCGAGGCTCGGCGCGGAAAGGGGAGTGGGATCCGTGGCGAGCGACAGGAACAGCGGAGCCGGTGCGAAGAACATCGTGGGACCTCCCAGAGAGGGGGTGCGATTCTACGAGTCGCCGCACGCGGATTCCGAGTCCTCGGCCGGAATCGCGGGGCGGGTCGCGCGGAGGAGGGCCATCGGGGCGAGCACCGCGACCGACAGCGGGAGCGCGGACCACAGCGGCGGACCTCCCAGCGCGAGCAGCGCGAGTCCGGTGCCCGGGCCGAGCACATTGGCGCAGGACCACGCGCACCAGTACGCGCCTTGGAAGCGGCCGCGCAGCTCGGGCGGCGCGAGCGCGGCGACATGGGCGTTGCACAGGGAGAAGAGCGCGATCTCTCCCAGCGTCCAGGCGAGCACGCAGGCGAGGTGTGTGCCCAAGTCGGATGCGAGGGCGTGGCCCGCGAATCCCAGCGCGAAGAGGAGCGCCGCGGGTGGCAGCACGCGCCGGAGCGGCGCTCGCGCGAGCCGCGGCACGGCGAAGGGCTGCAGCAGCGCGATGCACGCGCCGTTGCAGGCGAACAGTTGGCCGAGCTCGCGGTGGCTGAGACCGTCCGCGCGCACCATGCTCGCCAGCCCTGCAAAGCCCTGCATGATCACGAGACCGATGCCGAACGCCGCGACGAGCATCCACGCCATGCGCGGATTGCGCGCGGGGGCGAGCCAGTCCGCGGACTCGGAACGGCTCACGGCCCGCGCGGGCCGCGTCTCGGGCACGCCGCGCAGGATCACCAGCGCGGCCGCCAGCATCGTGCCCGCGTCGCCGAAGAAGAGCCAGTTCCAGCCGTGGTTCTCCACCAACCAGCCGGCGACGAGCGGGCTCGCGGCGAAGGCGAGGTTGAAGGTCCAGTTGAGGTAGCCGTAGGCGCGCGCGCGCTCGGAGGGGGGCACCAGATCCGCGATCGCCGCGGCCACGGCGGGGCGATAGAGCTCACCGAGCGCGCCGAGCGCGAAGGCCGCGAGCGCGAGCCCGGCGAGACCGTGGGCCACGGCGAGGCCAGCGAGTGCCACGGCGCCGCCGGAGAGGCTCAGCATCATGGTGGGTTTGCGGCCGAGGCGGTCGGCCAGCGCTCCGCCGGCGAGCGCGGCGAGCACGGTGCCCGCGCCCCACGCGCCCAGCACCAGCGACACGAGGTCGGGCGCGAGCTTTTCGCGCTCGGCGAGGAACAGCGCGAGGAACGGCAGCACGAAGCCGCCGATGCGGTTCACGCCCATGCCGACGAGGAGCAGCCAGAAGCTCCTCGGGAGGCGCGCGCGGGCGCTCACGAGCTCTCGCGGCGACGCGGCAGCCAGAGCTCGAGGAAAACCAGCGCGAGCGAGAGCGCGGTCGCGAGCGCGTAGGTCGCGCCCGAGGCCACGATCATCGGCACCCACGCGGCCGAGCTGCGCGCGAGCCACCAGCCGGCGAGATCGCCGACGAGTCCGAGTCCCGCGAGGGCGAACAGTCCGTTGCGCAGGAAGGCGGGCCAGCGCGTTGCGATCAAGAGAAAGCCGATCACGACCGACATCGCGGCGAGCGACAGCGCGTGCGCGTGCGTCGATGCGGCGAGCACGCGCACGGGCACGGGTGCGACCGACTTGGAGAAGGCGAGCTTCTTCACGTCGTCGAAGTACTCGAGCGGCACGCGGGCGCCGATGCCCTCGCCCGCGCTCGCGTTGCGCGCGTGGCACGGCAGGCAGTTGGCGCGGATCAGGCCCTCGGGCGCGGAGTCGCCGAGGTCGATGCTGTCGTAGTCCTCGACGATGCGACCCGAGCGCAGCCACACGAGCAGGAACTCGCGCTCCTGCGTCGCGAGCGCCTCGGGGTGGCCGCGCTCGAGCGCGCTCACGAGCGGCGCGGTCGTGTTGACGCCGTGGTAGGCGCCCTCGAGGTCCTCGAGCGACACGCCGGGCTGCTCGTCGCGATTGTGGTGGTGGTCCTGCAGGTGCCACGCGCTCGCCGCGAGGCCGATGCCGAAGGCGAGCACGAGCGCGGAGAGTCCCACGCGCGTGCCGAAGCCCAGCTCGCGCAGGCGCAAGGTGAACGCGCTCACAGGCTCTCCAGCAGGGCGGGATCGATGGCGACTTCGCTGCCCGAGCGCACGGCCTGGTTGGCGAGGATGCCGACCACGGTGCTGCGCGCGGCGTCGGATGCGGAGCACGCGGGCGCCTTGCCTTCGCTGGCGGACTTCACGAAGTCGGCGAGCGCGTAGTAGAGCGAGGTGTAGGGCAGGCCGACGCCTTCGGTGAGCTTGCCCTGCGCCGCGAGCTTGGTCGCGTCGGCGATCAGCGTGATGCCCGAGTCGTTGTGGTACTGCTGGCGGTTGGCGTACACCTCCCAGCCCTGCGTCGGCGCATCCGCCTCCTTGAACATCCAGCCGTGGGTCCAGCCGAGCTTGATCAGCGCCATCTCGCCGCCGATCAGCTCGTAGCGACCCTCGTAGGAGTTGCACAGGGTGGCGGAGTAGCTCGCGCGCAGCCCGTCCTCGAAGCGCGCCTCGAGCAAGATCGTGTCGGCCACCGTGCGGCCGTCCTTGTGAAGCCGAATCTCGCCTGTGCCGCGCACCGCGACCGGATGGCGGCCGAGGAAGTGGTGGAACACATCGAGCTGGTGCGAGCCCTTCTCTCCGGCGAGGCCGAGCGAGCGCTCGGCGTCGAGGTGCCAGTTGAGCTCGCGATCCCGCTCCGGCGTCGAGCCCGGCGTGCGCCATGTGGTCTTCTTGTGATCCTGCGCGCGCAAGTGCGACAGCTGGCGCAGCGTGCCGGCCTTGAAGAAGGAACGCGCCAGTGAATAGACGGGGTTCGAGCGCGCTTGATAGCCCGCGGCGAAGACCTTCGACGAGCCCTTGGCGGCCGCGGCGATGGCCTGGGTGTCCTCGATCGTGTGCGCGAGCGGCGTCTCGCAGAACATGTGCTTGCCCGCGGCGATACAGTCGAGCGCGATCTGCTTGTGGAGGTGGGTCGGGGTGGCGATCACGACGGCCGCGATGCTCGGCTCCTTCGCGAGCAGCTCGGCGTGGCTCGCGTAGCCACGCAAGCCCTGGGCGCGGCGCAGCGCGGACTGCAGACGCGAGTCGTCGCTGTCGCACACGGCGACGACGCTCGCTTCGGGGATCGTGGCGAGCTCGCCCAAGATCGCGCGCCCTTGGCGACCGACGCCGATCACGGCGATCGCGAGCGGCGCGCCGAGGATGGTGGGGTGGAGGAGCTCGAAGCTCGGCGCGAGGAACAGCGCGGCTGCGCCGCCTGCGCTGGCGTGGAGGAGCTGACGACGGTCGGGAACGCTCATCGGTGGGTCGGTTCGACTCGGGCGTGGGGAGCGAAGGAAGCGTGCGGGCCGAGGAAGAGCGGCTCGCGGCCATCTTCCTCGATCAGCCAAGCCTGATCGTGCGGTCGGCGCAGCTCGAGGGATCCGCCGCGCGCGCGCAGTACGAGTGCGGCGGTCGACCACGCGTCCGCGGATTCCGCCGTGGGCGCGAGCACCGCGGCGCACAGCCCGAGCGGCACGGGACGGCCGCTGCGCGGATCGAGGATGTGACCGACCTTGTGGCCGGCGAAGTCGGCGGTGCGACCGTGGGGAGCGGAGACGGAGAGCGCGCTGTCGCGCAGGTGAGCTTCCCACGCGCCGTCGGGGCCGATGCGCACGCGCCAGTGCTCGGCGTCGGGCGGAGCGCCGAGCGCGATCACGCTGCTCGTGCCGCCGTGCAGGAGCGCGGACTCGATGCCGTCCTCCCGCAGGGTGGCGGCCGCGAGGTCGAGGGCGTGGCCCTTGGCGATGGAGCCCAGATCGAGCTGCGTGTCGGGGCGCGTGAAGCGCACGGAGCGCGTGGCTCGATCGAGCTCGAAGCCGCCGAGGCTCGCGCCGCGCGGTGCGTCGATGCGCTGCCCGCGAAAACCCAGCGCGCGCATCAGCGGTCCGATGGCGACATCGAACGCGCCGTCGCTCGCCGCGCACAACTCGAGGCAGCGTTCGAGCAACCCGTAGAGCTCGGGATCGAGCCGCACGGGTCGCTCGCAGGCGTCGCGATTGGCGCGCGCGATCAGGCTCGAGTTCGTGAACACGCTGTAGCGCGCGTCGCACTGCTCGATGCGCCCGAGCGCGGCCTCGCCCGCGGCACGGGCGCGCGGCTCGTCCTCGCAGCCGAGGACGAGCTCGAAGCGCGTGCCCATCGCGCGCGTGGCGAGCCGCAGCACGTCGTGTCCCGCGCTCAGGCCTTGGCGGCCTGCATCGTGGAGGGATCGAAGGTCCACGCCGAGCGCGTCCAGATCGAGCGCGCCGCGAGGTCGACGATCACCATCACCTTGGCCGCGGTGTCGACATCGCCGATGGCCGGCTTGCGCGAGCGCATGCAGCCGAGCCAGTGCAGGCGGTGCTCGTCCTGGTCGTTCAGACCCGACGAGGCCGAGGGGAAGGTCTGTTCCTCGATCTCCTCGGCGAAGATGCGCTCGGGGCGCAGGATGCAGTCGTTGCCGCCGAGGTAGAGGTTCGCCATGTGGCCGCGCACCATGGCCTCGACGCCGGTCTCGTTGCAGGTCGAACCGGCGACGGTCATGGTGTGGCCCTTCTCGAACTCGATCGTCAGGTTGACTTGGTCGGGGTTCTGCATCTGCGCGTCGTGGTAGTGGCCGCCCGACGCGGTGACGCGCACGGGCCAGCCTTGGTCGAGCGCGTAGACGAGCGGCGAGGTGACGTGCACGAGCAGGTCGCCGATGATGCCGCTCGACCACTTCGAGTAGCGGCGCCAGCGGAAGAACACCGCCGGATCCCACTCGGCCTTGCCCGCGGGCCCGCACCACGCGTTCCAGTCGAGGGTCTTGCCCGGGACGATCTTGTCGTCGATGCCGTAGAGCCACTCGCCGCCCTTGGAGTTGCGGCAATACGAGGTCTGCGAGAAGGTCGGCTTGCCGATGGCGTTGGCGGCGATCAGCTCCTTGGCCTTCCAGTACTTGCGGTGCTGCAGGAACTGCGTGCCGCACTGGAAGATGTTCTGCGGGTTGGCGAGCACCGCCGCGCGCAGCTCGAGCGCCTGCTCGAGGTCGTAGGTCATCGGCTTTTCGCAGTACACATCGAGCCCCGCCGCCATCGCGTCGATGGCCTGCTGGCCGTGCCAGTGCTCGGGCGTCGCGATCAGGACGCCGTGCAGCTCCTTCTCCGCGGCGTACATCTCGCGGTAGTCCGCGTAGCCCCGCACATCGATGCCCTGCGCCTCCTGCGCGAACTTGACGCCGCGCTGGAGGTAGGGAGCCGCGACATCGCAGATCGCCACGACCTGCACGCTCTGCTTGCCTTCCTTCGCGAGCGCGCAGATGCGCTGCAGGTGGCCGTAGCCCATGGCGGGCGTGCTCGGCGCGCCCATGCCGATGATTGCGATGCGGATCGGCTCGCCATCCTTGGGGCGCGCGCGATCGGCGCCGCGCACGCCTACATCGCTCTTTTTCTGACCACCGCCGCTTGCGCCGACGCTCGCCACCGTGGCGGCCGCGCCGAAGGCCAGCATCGCGCGTCGTGAGGTGGTCGGACCGTGGGGATGATGGGGGGTCGATGTCATCGCGGGGACTCCAGAACTCGCGCGGCGCGCGAGAGGGGCGGTGGGGAGGTGGGGGGACGAGGCGGCGCGCGAGTCTAGCGCCGCTGCGCGCCGAAGGGAGGGAGCGGTGTCAGCGCACGCGGCGCACCATGGTGGGCGGATGTGGAACTCCAAGCGCGGCTTGCGTGCTACGCAACGGTTACGCGAGGCGTGCGCGGTACGCTCGCCGCCCATGCTGCCGCGCGGCTGGCACGCGGCTTGCTCCCCTTGCGATCGGCTCTGGCGGCCCGTCTCCGCTCGGCCGGCGCAGAAATGTCTCGGCGCGGTGGGCGCAGCGTTCGCCGCGCAGCACTCGGGCTTCCATCTTCCGACCGGATCCACACAGACCTTGCGATGAAACACTGCGGTGAGGTTTTCCCACGGACGAGCGCGGGAGAGCGAGCGGCTCTCGCCGCCTGCGTGAGGGGGCTCGCGCTGTGGCTCGTGCTCGGACTGCCCGCGTCGGGGCACGGCGGTGCCTACCGCGGCCCGGGCGATTGCGTGGCGGCAGGTGCGCCGGCAGGCTCCAGCGGCGGCACGGTCGCGCCGGCGGGGTCCGTTGGGCAACCGACGGGGCCCGTTGGGCAACCGACGGGGCCGTCCACGCCAGTTCCGCAGCCTTCGACTTCGAGCGGCGCCGCCTCGAGCGCTGGTCCGGACGGTACGCGCTGGCAGATGTGGTGGGGCTTCAACAAGGATGCCTACCTTGGCCTGCGCGCGCGCATCGGCTCGGGCGGGTTGCTCGCGGGGAGCGACATCGCGTTCCTGCCACGCCGCGAGCCGACGCAGGACGAGCTGCAGCCGACGGCGCACGACATCCACGACAAGGTCAAGCCGGCGTTGCGCGCGGCGCTCTCGGTCGAGCGCCAGAACGATGTGCAAAGCGGCCTGATCGTGGCGCTGGCGAAGCTCGGCGATCGGCCGGGCGAGACGGAGGTCGCGGGCTGGATCGCGCCGTTCCTCGCGCACCCCAACCAAGAACTCGCGGAGACAGCGGCCGTCGCGCTCGGCATCCTCGGCAACGAGCGCGAGCTCGATTTCCTGCGCGCCATTCTCGACGGCGACGCGGAGGCGTTGCGCGCGCGCGGCGTGGGGCTCGATGGACCGCCGAGCGAGCGCACGCGTGCATTCGCGGCCTTCGGGCTCGGGCTCGTCGGGTATCGTTCGAGCGGTGTCCCGCGCGAGCGCGCGGTCGAGGCCCTCGTCGCTTGGATGCAGCGCGAGTCCGCGAGCGCGGGCCAAGCCGAGATCCCGGTCGCGTGCATCACCGCGCTCGGACTGATCGCGCTGCCCAGCGACCCGCTGGTGGTGGTTCCGCAAAGCGTCAGCAGTCCAGCGCGCGTGACTTCGATCGAGGAGCAACTGGCGTGGCTCGCGTGGACGCTCGAGCGCCGCGACCTCTCGCCGCGCGTGCGAGCACATGTGCCGGTCGCGATGGCGCGCTTGATGCGCGTGGAGAGCGCGGCGAGCGCGGTGGCTCGAGCGCTCGCGGTCGAGCGCATCGCCGTGCGACTCTCGCGCGAACTCGACGAAGCCGCGGAAGTTCGCCTCGGCTGCGTGATCGCGCTGGGACTGGTCGGCAATGCGGGCGAGGGCGCGCTCGATGTGCGCGTGCGCGAGCGCCTGCGCAACATGCACGAGACTCTGCGCGATGCTCAGGCGGGGCACTTCGCGCTGATCGCGCTGGCGCAGGTCAGCGCGCGGGTCGGATCGGGAGCGAGCCCGCTCGCGGCACTGGAATTCGGAAAGGACGGCACGCGTCCCTTCCTGCTGGAGCGGCTCTCGTCCGGTGCGAGCTCGACGCGTTGCTATGCGGCGCTCGCGCTCGGCGTGCTCGAGCGCGGTGCAGCGGATGCGGGAGCCGGGCAGTCGAGTGACGTCCTCATGGTCCTGCGCAAGTCGCTCGAAGAGGCGCGCTCGCCCGACGAGGTCGGTGCGTTCGCGCTCGCGCTCGGTCTGGCGCAGGACCCAGCCAGCATCGCCGTGCTCCGCAAGCAGCTCGACGCGGCTTCCGACCCCGAGGCGCGCGGGCATGTGGCGGTCGCGCTCGGGCTGGTGGGGGACCGCGCCTCGATCCAGCGCATCCAAGAGATCGTCGCGAAGTCGAAGTACCGTCCGGACCTCCTGCGCAACACGGCGCTCGCCCTCGGCTTGCTCGGGGACAAAGAGCTCGTGCCGCAGCTCGTTTCCATGCTGCGCAACGCGACGGGCCTCTCTGCGCGCGCTGCGATTGCGTCGGCGCTCGGCTTGATCGGGGATCGGCGCAGCATCGAGCCGCTGCTGGCGATGCTCGGCGACCGCGAAAACTGCACAGACCTCGCGCGCGCGTTCGCGGCGGTGGCGCTCGGCATGTGCTGCGACAAGGAACTCTTGCCGTGGAATGCGAAGCTGGCCGCGGACTCGAACTACCGGGCGAGTACGGCGACGCTCTACTCGCCGGACACGGGCACGGGAATCCTCGACATCCTGTGAACCTGCGCTGATGGGACAGCGGAGGGGTGTTCGCGCTACTCTCTGCGCTCGATGATCAAGCTCCTGCGCTCCCAGCGGCTCCTTGTCGGGGTCGTGCACCTCGTCGCCACGCCCGGCTCGCCGCGTTTCTTGGGAGATCGCCGCGCGATCCTGCGCCGCGCCAGCGACGACGCGATGGCTCTGATCGGCGGAGGCTGCGACGCGCTGATCGTCGAGAACTTCGGCGACCTGCCGTTCTTTGCCGAGCGCGTGCCTCCGGAGACCATCGCGACGATGGCGCTCGCGTTGCAGAGCGTGATCGAAGTGGCCGGGGGAGCCCCCGTGGGCGTCAATGTGCTGCGCAACGACGCTCGCGCGGCTCTCGGGCTGTGCGCGGCGACGGGGGCGCGCTTCGTGCGCATCAATGTGCACTCGGGCGCGGCGGTGACGGATCAGGGCGTGATCGAAGGCAGGGCCGCGGAGACGCTGCGCGAGCGCGCGCGCATCTGCCCGGGAGTGGCGCTCTTGTGCGATGTGCATGTCAAGCATGCGGTGCCGCTCGGCGGCGGCTCGATCGAGACCGCGGCGGCCGACACGCTGCAGCGCGGGCTGGCCGATGCGCTGGTGGTCAGCGGCTCGGGCACTGGCTCGGCACCCGACATCGAACGCGTCGCCCTGGTGCGGCGCGCGGCGGGCGACGCTCCCGTGTTGATCGGTTCCGGCCTGAACGAGGCGAACGCGGCGCAGATGTTCCGTTACGCGAGCGGCGCGATCGTCGGGACATCGCTCAAGCGCAACGGTGCGGTCGACGAGCCCGTCGAAGTGGCGCGCGTCGAGCGCCTGCGGCGGCTGCTCGATGGGCTCGGGGCCAAGGCGTGAGCCTCGAGCAGCACAAGGGCGCAGCACCCGCGAAGCTGCGTTTCGCGGTGATCACGATCAGCGACACGCGCGATGCGAGCACGGACCGCGGCGGACCGTTTCTCGTGGAGAGCGTGCAGGGCGCGGGCCACTCCGTGACGCTGCGCGAGCTCGTCAAGGACGAGCGCGACGCGATCGCGGCGGCGATGCAGCGCGCGGTCGCGCAGGGCGATGTCGATCTGGTGCTCTGCACGGGCGGCACGGGCATCGCCCCGCGCGATGTGACCTACGACACGCTGCGCGGGATCCTCGACAGCGAGATCCCGGGCTTCGGCGAACTCTTCCGCTGGCTCAGCTACCGCGAGATCGGCGCGGCCACGATCCTCTCGCGCGCGCTCGGTGGGCTCTTGGGCGGCAAGGTCGTGCTGGCCTTGCCCGGCTCGCCCAAGGCGCTGCGGCTCGCCATGGACGAGATCGTGCTGAAGGAGGCCGGGCACATGGTCGCGCAAGCGCGCGGGCCGCAGGGGGCCTGAGAGTGGTGTTGCGATGACGAGCGGCGAGTCTCACGACCACGGGCCGGGCGAGGCGCACGGCCACACCCACGGCGCCGGGCATGGGCACGGCGATCCCTATGTATGGCAGCCGCCCGAGCGCCGCAGCCGGATCGGGTGGTGGCTGCTGGCGGCCGGAGTCGTGCTCGTGGCGCTCGGGGCCGCGCTGCGGCTGTGGGCGGAGAGCTAGGCGCCCGGCATGTTTTCTGTAGGGGCTGGACCTCGACAACCCGCGCTCGGAAAGTCGAGGATGTCCGCGTCGCACGCCGATCGGAGCGCGACAAGAGGCCCTCGATGCTCGCAGTCGCGTTGCTCATGTTCTCGGCCATGCAGGAATCCGCGCCCCGCCACTGGGAGCATGTGCTCGTTCGTCACCAGTCCTTCGAGGACTTCTTCGCCGGCGGAATGGCGAGCGCGTATCGCGCGGAATTGAATGCGGACGCGCCCGTGCGGCTCAGCACCGGCGCGATTCCTGGGAGCAGCGAGCAGATCGACCAGCTGTGGTCGCAGGATCCGGCGAACCTCGCGGGCTGGCTCGATGGCTTCTACGAGTCGACGGAGCTCTATGTCACCGGCGGCTTCGAGGAGGCGCTCGTCTCGTGGAACGCGACCGTGCCCGAGGGAACGGGCCTGTGCCTCGAGCTGCGCGTGCGCGAGAACGGCAAGACGCCGTGGTCGCCGTGGCTGTACATGGGGGACTGGGGCAGTGTCACGCCGCCGGCTCTGTACCTGCGTAAGGACGATCCGGGCGGGCCCAAGTTCGACGCGCAGGCGCCGCTGCGCACGGAGTTCGAGGGCGGCAAGGTCGATGTCGACTTCTTCGTCTCGACGCGCATGTGGGGCCGCGCGCAGTACCGCGTCCGCACGACGACGGCGGATCCGACGCAGGCGCGGCCTGTGCTCTTGCGCAGCGTATCCCTGTGCTTCAGCCGTCGCGTGGCGGGGCCGGCCGTGGCGCATGTTCCGACGCTCTCGCGCCGCATCGAGGTTCCGTTCCGCAGTCAGAAGACAGAGCGAGCGGAGATCGCGGGGCGCATCTGCTCGCCGACCTCGGTGGCGATGCTGCTCGAGCACCGCGGCGTGTCGAAGACCACGCAGCAGGTCGCGGACCTGCTCTACGACAAGCGCCATGAAATCTACGGCAACTGGACGCGCGCGGTTCAGGGCGCGTTCGAGCTCGGAGTGCCCGGCTATCTCGCGCGCTTCGGCGACTGGAGGTCGGTCGAGGAGGCGGTCGCGGCCGGCCAGCCGCTGGTGATCTCGATCGCGGCGAAGCAGGGCGAGCTCGCGGGCGCGCCCTACGAGTCGACGGCGGGGCACCTGCTCGTGCTTACGGGCCTCGACGGTCAGGGCGGAGTGCATGTCAACGATCCGGCGGTGTCGGATCCGGTAGCGGGTGCGCGCACGTACAGCCGAGCGGACCTCGAGCGCGTGTGGATGGAGCGCGGCGGCACAACCTATGTGCTGCTGCCCAAGGCGAAGTGAGCGCGGGAGAAAGCGATATGGACAGCAACGGAAAACACGCCCTGCCGGACAAGCTCGCGCGACTGCCGCTCCTCAACAAGGGACCGCAGGGACGCGTGCTGCGTTTCTTCACGGAGACGATCTGGGACGCGCGCCTCGAGGAGCTCGGGCGCGGGCGCCGCTTCGGATACAAGTGCGCGCGCGTCGCGTTCCTCGCCACCGTCGGCTTCGTCGGCGACAACTGCATGCTGCGCGCGATGGCGCTCACCTACACGACGGTGCTGTCGCTCGTGCCGCTGCTCGCTTTCTCCTTCGCGATTCTGAAGGGGCTCGGGTTCTACGAGGATCTGCGCCGCGAGCGCATCGAACCGTACCTCGACACGCTCTTCGGTGCGGCGGAGCAGGCGCCTGCCCCGCTGCTCGAGACCAGCGACGCTCCGTTGGTCCTCGCGAGCGGAGCCCCTGAAGAAGGACTCGCGCACCTGCGCGGCGTGTTCAACAACGTGCTCGACATGGTCGACGGCACGGATGTCAAGGGCCTCGGCGCGATCGGACTCGTCGTGCTGCTGCTCGCGGTCCATCGGCTGCTGTCGAGCGTCGAGGCCTCGTTCAACCAGATCTGGAGCGTGCGCAAGGCGCGCACGCTGGTCCGCAAGCTTTCCGACTACCTGACCATGGTGGTCATCACGCCGATCTTCCTCGTGGTCGCGATCGGCGTCACGACGGCGCTGCAGAACACGGGGGTGATCGATTTCCTCGAGGAGAAGCTCGCGCTCGGTGTCGTGCTGCAGCTCCTGATCAAGCTCGCGCCGGTGCTCGTCGGCTGGATGGCTTTCACGCTGCTCTACCTCGTGATGCCCAACCGCCGCGGTCGCTTCGGCGCCGCGCTGCTCGGCGGGTTTTTCGCCTCGCTGGCATGGGAAGGCGCGCTGCTCGCACACATCGCGTTCCAGATCGGCGTCGCGAAGTACAACGCGATCTACGCTGGTTTCGCGGCCATTCCGATCTTCCTCGTGTGGGTCCAGCTCTCGTGGGGGATCGTGCTGGCGGGCGCCGAGCTGGCGTACGCCTCCGAGAAGCACTACGAATACCAAGGCGTCGGCACCGGGACGCGCATCGCTCCCGCCCATGCCGAGCATGTGGCCGTGCGCCTGATGGCGCGGCTGTCGGAGGCCTTCCTCGCCGGAGAGCGCGGTCCGAGCGTGCCCGAGCTCGCGCGGCGCGTCGGCGTCGCGCTCAGCACGGTGGACCGCCTGCTGTCCGACCTGCGCGAGCGCGAGCTGGTGGCGGCGATCGAGTCGTCCGAGGCGGGGCAGGCGCAGGGCTGGCAGCCCGCGCGCGACCCCGCGACGATTCGCATCAGCGATGTGCTGCTCGCCGTGCGCGGCGAAGTGCGCGCCAGCGAGGGCGGGCGATTCGTGTCGCTCGACGCGCTCGCCGACCGCGCCCTGCGCGCGCTCGACGCCGAGGGACGCTCGTCGGTTCACAACCGCACCATGCGCGAGTTGGTCGAGCGCGCGGCCCGCGAGGAAACCGCTCCCGACGCCGCGCCCGCGGCCAGCCCTGCGACCTGAGCCCCGCTCCGGCGCTGGATCGGCGTGGGGCGTTCGGTAGGGTAGCTCGCCATGCCGCGCGCGCGCGTCTTGCTGGTCGTGTGGATCGCGCTGGTCGCGAGCGTGGCGTGGTTCGCGCGCGAGGCGCAGAACCGGCGCGTGGAACTGCCGGGGCGCGCGAGCTGGTTCAGCACGGATCCGGACACCCAGTACCATGTGAGGCGCGTGGAGCGCGCGCTCGACGAGGGAGCGGTCGCGCAGACCGACGCGCGACTCAACGCGCCTCAAGGCTCCGCGATTCCGTGGCCGCCGTACTACACGCGCCTGCTCGCGACGCTGCTCGGGCCCTTCGCGCCGTCCGAGGGTCGCGCCGAATGGCTCGAGTGCGCGGTAGCGAGCGCCGCAGCCGTCGCCAGCGTGCTGGGGAGCGTGCTGGCGCTGCTCGTCGCCTGGCGCCTTGCCGGTGCCCCTGCTGGATTGGCCGCCGGGCTGCTGCACGCGCTCAACGGCGCGGCGATCGAGTACGGGAAGCTCGGAAATGGCGATCACCACGCGTTCGTCTCGCTCGCGAGCGGCGCGGTGCTCGCGCTTCTCTCGCTCGGCATGAGCGGGCGTTCCCTGCAGGAGCCGCGGCGCGGCGCGCTGTTCGGGGTGTTGGCAGGTTCGGTCGCCGGACTTGCGCTGGGATCTTGGGTCGCGACGCTGATCCTCGTGGCGTGCGTGCAGGTCGCGTTGGTAGCGCTGCTCTTCGTCCACGCGCGCCGCGCGCTCCCCGGTCTGGGCGCGCTGGCATTGGGCTTCCATGTCGGCGCCCTGCTCGTGGCGCTGCCCGCGATCCTCTCGAGCCCGTGGAACGCCACGCATCCGTGGATCGTCGTCAACCTCTCGTGGTTCCACCTCGCCTACCTTGCCGCGGGAGCGCTCGTATTCGCTCCGCTCGCGCTGCGGCCGGACTCTGCGCCGCTGCGGCGTGCGCTCCCACTGGGAGTCATGGCCGTGGCGCTCGCGGCGCTCGCCTTTCTCGCTTGGTCCGACGCCGCGCCAGCGCGCGGCGTGCGCGAGGGTCTCGAGTGGCTCAGCCGCGTCGATGCGTTCATGGCGCGCATCGGCGAGTCGCAAGCGCTCGTGCGCGATGGTGAGCTCGCCCCGCTGCTGCGCATGCTCGGCTTTGCAGCGTTCGCACTGCCCATCGCGTGGCTGGCGCTCGCGCGCTGGACATGGCGGGGTGAGCTCGAGCTGCTTCCGTGGGTCGTATCGAGCGCCGTCCTCGCCGTGCAGGCATTCGGGCAGGCGCGCTTCGCCGAGGGCCTCGCGTTGCCGCTCGCCGTCGTGGTCGGGGTCGCACTGGGACGAGCGAGCTCGCTCGAGACCCTGTCGCGCATGCCCCTCGCTGCCCGCGCGGCTCTGCCGGCAATCGCGGCCGCGCTGCTCTGTTGGCCCGCGCTTGCGCGCAGCGTGGAGCGCTGGCCTCTGCGGCGCGACGCGCTGCGCGTCGAGCGCCCGTCCACGATCGGTGCGCGCCTCGGGCTCGAGTGGATCGGCATGCAGCCGGAGCGCAGCGAGGGCGAGGGCGTGCTTGCGCTCTGGTCCCACGGTCACGCCGTCGAGCGGCTGGCGCGCCGCGGCAGTCTTGCGACCAACTTTGGCTCGTACGTGGGCGAAGAGGGCTTCCGTGCGTCTCCAGAGCTCCTGCTCGCCGAGGAGGAGTCGACACTGGTGCGGCGCATGGACGAGCTGCGCGTGCGCTACGCACTCGTCGACAGCGATCTTCCCAACGCGCTCAACACACTGCTCGACCCCGTCGCGCCGTCGCGCCGCGCACGCTATGTCGAAGCGGGCAGCGAGCGCGGGGGCAGCGTTCGACCGGAGTGGTTCCTGACCTTCGGCGCGCGCGCGATGTTCGACGGCGCGGTGTTCGGACCGCTCGGCCGGGACGCGCGTCCTCTCGCTCACCTGCGGCTCGTGTGGGTTGCGCCGCTGCGCGATCCGGCGCGCGCGCTGCGCGGTCCGCGCGATCTTGCGCCGGCCGCGTGGGTGTGGGAGCGCGTCGCGGGCGCGCGCGTCGAGGCGCGCGGCGCCATGGGCGAGACGCTCGAGGTCGTGCTGGCGCTGTCACAGCCCGGTGGTGCGCAGCTCGAGTGGCGCGATCGCGCGCGGGTCGGAGACGATGGCGTCGCGCGGCTTGTGGTTCCCTATTCCACGGAGGCTGCCAACGGCGTCTGCGGCGCCGCGCGCCTCGTCGCTACTGTCGGCGGCCGTTCGCTCGTCGGTTCGATCTCGGAGCGCGCAGTGCTCGACGGAGAGACGGTGCTCCTGCGCTAGACGCCACTGTTCCTCGAACTAGCCGGGGCGCTGCTTCTTGAACTGCTCGAACGGGTCGGTCCAGCCCCGCGGCTGGGCGTTCGCTGCGGGCTGCGCGGCGGGTGCGGGCTGCGTGGCCGGAGCGTGCTGAGCGCTTGGGGCGGCCCGTGCCGCAGGCTGCTGGGGCATCGGCGCGCGCGGCTGCGGTGCCGCCGCAGTGGGCTGCGGGCGCGCAGCCGACGCGGCCCCGGGGAGCGCCCCGATCGCAGTCGGAACTTCGGCGCTCTCGCCGAACTTGGACGGGTCGAAGGACACGCCGATCGACTGCAGCTTGGCCAGCATGTCGTCCTTGTTGACCGACTTGAGGAAGGCCTCGCTTGGCTCGACCGTGCCCGCGCGCACGAGCTCGAGCAGCGAGTCGTTCAGGAGCTTCATGCCGAGCTTGCCGCCCATCTGCATGGCCGAGACGATGCCGTGCGTCTTGCCCTCGCGGATGTTGGCCGCGATCGCGGTGTTGACGACGAGGATCTCGAGTGCGGCCGCGCGCCCCTTGGGCTTCTTCTTGCACAGGGTCTGCGCGATCACGCCCTTCAGCGAGCTCGCGAGCATCGTGCGAATCTGGTTCTGTCGGTCGGCGGGGAACTGGTCGATGATGCGGTCGACGGTCGACGGCGCGGTGTTCGTGTGCAGCGTGCCGAACACGAGGTGACCGGTCTCCGCGGTCTCGATCGCGATCTCGATCGTCTCGAGGTCGCGCATCTCGCCCACGAGCACGATGTCGGGGTCCTCGCGCAACGCGGCCCGCAGCGCGCGCTTGAAGGACTGCGTGTGGCGGTGCACTTCGCGCTGATTGATCAGGCAGCGCTGCTGGCGGTGCACGAACTCGATCGGATCCTCGATCGTGATGATGTGGTCCGTGCGCGTCTTGTTGATGTGGTCGATCATCGCCGCGAGCGTCGTCGACTTGCCGCTGCCGGTGGGGCCGGTGACGAGCACGAGCCCTTTCGAGAGCATGCAGAAGTCGAGCGCAGCCTTGGGCAGTCCCAGCTGCGCGGCCGTGAGCACCTCGCTCGGGATCTGACGGAACACGGCGCCGGGACCGTTGCGATCCATGAACAGGTTGGCGCGAAAGCGTGCGAGCCCCTCGACCTCGTAGGCGAAGTCCGTGTCGTTCGATTGCTCGAACTCCGCGCGGTTGCGCTCGGGAGCGATCTCGTACAGGACTTGGCGCATCTCGTCGGGGCCGATCACCGGCGCTCCGTCGATGGGCGTCATGTCGCCGGACTGGCGGAACAGGGGCCGCAGGCCGGAGGTCAGG
>VGYZ01000049.1 GCA_016872795.1 Planctomycetota bacterium | reverse complement strand
GCGCTGCGCGAGGCGCTGCGCGAGCGCGCGGGCGTCCGCCGTCGGGTAGGGCGCGCTGGCGTTGGAACGCAACCGCTCGCGCAGCGCGAGTGCGCGCGCAGCGGCCTGCTCGAGGCGCTCGAGCGAGAGCAGCGGGCCGCCGGCGTGTGCGAGCAGCTCCACCGCCGCGGCCTGCGGATCGTGCGGACACAGGAGCACATCGCAACCGGCCGCGAGCGCGCGCACATAGCGCGGCTCGAAGCGCTCGAGCGCGCCCATGTTCATCGCATCGCTCACGACCGTGCCGCGAAAGCCGAGCTCGCCGCGCAGCGTGGTCTCGATCACCGCGCGCGAGAGCGTGCTCGGGAGACCGCGCTCGCCCGTCAGCGCGGGCACATCGAGGTGCGCGACCATCACGCAATCGACGCCCTGCTCGACGAGCCGGCGAAACGGCGCTAGCTCGCGCTCGCGCAGCGCCGCCGCACTCGCGGGCACGCTCGGCAGCTCGACGTGCGAGTCGCGCACCGTGTCGCCGTGGCCGGGAAAGTGCTTGGCGCAGCTGCCCGCGCCGCCCGCGCGCAGGCCCATCGAAAAAGCGAGCGCGCGTTCGGCGGCTTGCTCGGGGCGGTCGCCGAAGCTGCGCGTGGCGATGATCGGGTTGTCGCGCTCCGTGTTGACATCGGCGACCGGCGCGAGCACCAGCTCGGCTCCCTCCGTGCGCGCCTCGCGCGCCGTCAGCTCTCCCGCGGCCCAGATCCAGTCCAGCTCCTCGCGCTCTCCCGCCAGTGCGGCGGAGGCCAGCGCCAGTGCGGGCGGCAGCCGCGTCGCGCCGCGAAAGTGCAGTCCGGCGCCCTGCTCGAGGTCGACGGCCACGGCCGGCGGCCGGATGCCGAGCTCGGCGCAGGTCGCGCGCACACGGGCGATCAGCGTCGCGAGCTCGCCCGCTCCCTCAGGCGTGCGTCCGAAGGCGGTGAGCAAGGCCGGCGGAAAGCGCTGGAGGTAGCTGCGCGAGGGCACCACTTCGTTCGCGCTCGCGACGGTTCCCGCCACGCGCACTTCCGGCGCGAGCACGGCCCCCACCCAACCTTCGATCGCCCGCGCGTCCGACATGTGCGTGCTAGCGCGGCGGGTGCGCCGGCCAAGAGAGCTTTCCGAGCGTGCGCCCCGGGCGCGCACCGGTCGCGCTCGTGCGAGTGACCGGCAGTGCGAGCGCGCAACGCGCCGCGAGCGTGGCGAACACGAGTGCCTCGCGCGCGTCGGGATCGACGCCGAAGTCCGCACCCGAGGCGACAGGCTGCGGACAGCGCAGCGCGAGTGCGTTCATCACGCGCTGGTGGTGCACGCCGCCTCCGCACACCACGAGCCACTGCGCCTGCAGGCCAAGATCACGCAGCGCGTGCGCGACCGAAAGCGCCACGAACTCCGCTGCCGTCGCGAGCAGGTCTTCCTTGCGCGCGAGACCGAGTTCTCTCGCGCGCACGACGATGCCGTCGACCCACGCCTCGCCGAATGTGTCGCGACCGGTGCTCTTCGGCGGCGCGCGCCGCAGGAACTCGTGCGCGGCGAGCTCCGCGAGCAGGCCTTCGTGCGCCGTGCCGGCCATCGCCGCCGCACCGCCCTCGTCGAAGGGCTTGCCGAGCAAGCGACGCGCGAGCCCATCGAGCAGTGCATTCGCCGGCCCGGTGTCGAAGGCGCGCACATCCTCGCGCGCATCGTCCGAGAGCAGCGTGAGGTTCGCCATGCCGCCGAGATTGAGGATCGCCGAGGGTCGCGGCAGGTCGGCGAACACGAGCTCGTCGGCGAGCGCGGACACGGGAGCGCCCTCGCCCCCGGCCGCGATGTCGCGCTGGCGAAAATCGCTCGCGACCGTGCAGCCGACTTCCTCGGCCACGAAATCCCCGTCGCCCAGCTGCGTCGTCGCGGCGCCGGAGCTCTCGCGACCGTCGTGATGCCACACGGTCTGGCCGTGGCTTCCCACGAGGTCGAGCGCGAAGCGCTGTTCGTCGGCCAAGTCGCGCACCGCGCGGCCGAAGGCACGGCCGAGATCGCGCGACAGCAGCGCGCTCTCGCGCAGGCCGAGCGTCCCGCCGTCGAGCACCGCTCGCACCGCCGCGCGCAGCTTGGGCGGATACGCGCTCGTGCGGAACGCCGCCAACCGCGGCGTTCCGAGCGGACGCGCCGAACTCGCGGGCTCGAAGCGCACGAGCGCGACATCGATGCCATCCGCCGAGGTGCCCGAGAGCACACCCGCCACGCCCGCCGAACCATCGGCGAGGCGCGCGCGCAGCGTGTCGAGCGGATGCGGCGAGAGTTCCATGCTGCGCGGAGGATAGCGCGCGGGAGGCGCGACGTCGGTCGCGCGAGGGCGGACGGCTGCTACGCTTGCGCCATGGCTCGCGAACGCGCAACCGTGCTCGTCGTGGACGACGACGGCGACATCCGCCTCTCGCTGGAGATGATGCTCCAGTACGAGGGCTTCGAGGTCTGGACCGCCAAGGACGGCGAGGAAGCGCTCGCGCGCCTCGAGCGCGAGGCGCAGGCGGGCCGCGGAGCGGACCTCGTGCTGTGCGATGTGAAGATGCCGCGGCTCGACGGGCCGGGACTGCTCGACAAGCTCGCCGCGCGCGGGACGAGCGCGAGCGTGATCATGATCAGCGGCCATGGCGACATCGCCACCGCCGTCGACGCGCTGCGCCGCGGCGCCGTGGACTTTCTCGAGAAGCCGCTCGAGCAGAACCGCGTCGTCGTCTCGATCCGCAACGCACTGCGCGAGCGCCGCCTCGCCACCGAGAACGCCGACCTGCGCACGCGGCTGGGCGAGCCGTGGCGGCTCGTCGGCACGAGCGCCGCGATGCGCACGCTGCGCGAGCAGGTCGCGCGCGTCGCTCGCAGCGATGCATCGGTGCTGATCACCGGTGAGAACGGCAGCGGCAAGGAAGTCGTCGCGCGCCAGATCCACCTCGAGAGCGCGCGCGCGGCGGCCACCTTCGTGACCGTCAACTGCGCCGCGATTCCCTCGGAGCTGATCGAGTCGGAGCTCTTCGGCCACGAGAAGGGCAGCTTCACCGGCGCGGTCGAGCGCCGCACGGGTCACTTCGAGCTCGCGCACGGCGGCACGCTGTTCCTCGACGAGATCGGCGACATGCCGCTGCCCGCACAGGCCAAGGTGCTGCGCGCGCTCGAGACGCGCGAGATCACGCGCGTCGGCGGGAGCCGCCCGCAGCCCGTCGACATCCGCATCGTCGCCGCGACGAACGCCGACCTCGCGGCCGCGGTCGAGGCCAAGCTGTTCCGCATGGACCTCTTCTATCGCCTCAATGTGGTGCCGCTGCGCGTCGCGCCGCTGCGCGAGCGCCGCGAGGACATCCCCGCGCTCGCGAGCCATTTCCTGCGCGAGCTCGCCGCGCGCGTCGGCCGTGCGCCGCACGCGCTCGCGCCCGATGCGCAGGAGTTCCTCGCCGCGCTCGAATTTCCGGGCAATGTGCGCGAATTGCGCAACCTGCTCGAGGGCGCCTGCGTGCTCGCCGACGGACCGACGCTCGCGCGCGCCGACCTCGAGCGCCTGCTCGAGAGCGGCGCGGGCGGCGGCGCGCGCACCCGCGGCCTCCCGCCCCACGACTCCTTCTCGAGCGCGACCTTCGAGGAATTCAAGGATCGCAGCGAGGCCGAGTTCTTCCGGCGCAAGCTCGCGGAGAACGAGGGCAATGTGAAGCGCACGGCCGAGCTGCTCGGCATGCAGCGCTCGCATCTCTACAAGAAGCTCGAGCGCTACGGCCTCAAGTGATCGGCGCGCGGTGCGCAGCCAAGCAGCGCGGGCCGGCGAGTTTCCTCGCCGGCCCGCGTCGTTGCGTGGAGATCTGTCGCGCGCGCCAGCGCGCGGACGCTCACTTCAGCTCGGGGATGCGCAGCTCCATGCCGACCTTGAGACGGTTCGGGTTGGAACCGATGAGGTCCTTGTTGGCGTCGTAGATGCGCTGCCAGTGCTTCGCGCTGCCGTAGACCGTCTGCGAGATCGTGCCGAGCACATCGCCGTCCTTGATCTTGTAGGGGCCGCCGGTCCACGGGACCGAGACCGCCGCGGCAGCGCCAAGGGCGGGAGCGGCGACGCCGAGCGCTCCGCGCACTTCGTTCATCGCGGCCTTCGACGGCACCAGCACGCGCGTGCCCGCGGCGAGCTTGGTGTCATCGATGCCTTCGTTCGCGGCGCGCAGGCGCGCGACATACAGCGGCGCGCCATAGAAGGTCTGCGCGAGCGACTTGAAGGAATCGCCGGCCTTCCACGTGTAGAGCATCATGTCGTCGCTGGTCGTCGGCTCGAGGCCGACGGTCGTGACGAGGAACGAACCGGCGACCGGCGCAGCGACGACGGGCGTCGGGGCGACGACGGCGGGCGCCGGAGCGGGGACCTTGGACAGGTCCTGTCCAGGGTTGCCCGCGGCCGGAGCGTCGAGCTTGAGCGAGGCGCTCATCACGCCCGCCGCTTGCGACTTCTCCACATTGGCCTCGCCGGCCTGCGCGGCCGCCTTGCGACGGTTGCGCGCGGCGGCCTCGAGCGCTTCTTCTTCGCCCCCGCCGGTGAGCGAGATGCCGAGGATCACGGCAACGATGAACAGAACGGTTACGACAACGATCTTCTCGAGACGGCCCATGGACGTGGAACGCCCTCCCCTAAAGCCTTGGTGTGACGGAACTTGCCCTCGCGCTGCGAAGCGCCGCGCGAGGTGACCGGCGCGCCGCATGCGAGCGCTTTTGCTCGCCTGCGACGTGCGTGTCCTAGAAGAAGCCAAACCGCCCACCTCTTTTCCACAAAATCTTGCGTGTGGATCCGCCGTCCACACCGGATCAGGGGGGGCGAGGGCGTGCGCGACCGCATGTTTCCACCGTCTACCCACACGGCGGAACGCCCGCTTGCCGGCCTCGGGAGAGCCCGCTAAGGTGCGCCTCCGGCTGGCCCTTGGAGGTGCCCCCGGGTTGGGGGTCGTCCCCCTCCCCGGACGCCACCGCCTCCTCCATGCCCGTCCCCGCCTTGCTTGGATCCGCGAGGGGTCCCCTGTGGGCCTGCGTTGTTCCCCTGCTCGCGTTCCTCGGGAGCTGCTCCAGCGCGCCGAAGGCGGACCAGACCGCGCCCACGCGCATCGGGCTGTATGACTTCCGCAGCCAGCGGCGCTTCGAGCTCGTCAACGAGGCCCACACCGCGCGGCTCGACCAATACTCCAAGGTGCGCGAGAACGCCGACCGCAAGGTGCAGTCCAACGAGATCGTCGCGGAGCTCACCGGCTGGCTGGAGACGGAGGGTTTCGGTGCCCTCGCCCGGGAAGGCCCGAGCCCGAGCCGGGGCGCCACGGATGCAGTCTGGGCGCTCGAAGTCGAGCGCGAAGGCAAGCCGCGCCACCTCGTGGTGTCCAAGTCGACCTCGCCCGCCGACTACGCGCGCTGCCGCAAGCTCAAGGACGGCTTCCTCGACATCTACAACGCCACCTACGCGGGACAGGCCACCCAGACCAAGCAAGGCGAGTCCCCGTTCCTCGCCCCCGAGCCTCCGAGCCGCATCCGCCGGGGCCAATGAATCCGACCGGCAACAGCCCCCGCGCGCTGGCGATCGTGCCGGCGCGCCTCGCGTCCGTGCGCCTGCCGCGCAAGATGCTCCTCTCCGAGACCGGCCTGCCGCTGTGCGTGCACACGGTGCGCAACCTGCGGCGCTGTGCGGCCCTCGAGCGCATCGTGCTGGCGGTCGACGACGAGGAAGTGGCCGCGGCGGCGCGCGCGCACGGAGTCGAGGCCGTGCTGACGCGGGTCGAGCATCCGAGCGGGACCGACCGCGCGTTCGAGGCCGCCTCCAAGGTCGGCGGAACATTCGAGGTCGTCGTCAATGTGCAGGGCGACGAGCCCGAGCTCGACCCGGCGGACCTCGGGCGGCTGGTGGCGGCCTTCTCGAGCCCCGAGGTCGAGGCCGCGACACTGGCGGCGTCGTTCGTCGATCCCGACGAAGCTCTCGCGTCCCAAGTGGTCAAGGTCGTGCGGGACGAGCGCGGCGACGCGCTGTACTTCTCCCGCGCCCCGATCCCCCATCGCTCGACCGACCCGAGCCGCGCCTACGCGCGGGCGGACGCGCGGCCGTGGGCGGAGGTCGCCCGGCGCCATGTGGGGGTCTACGCGTTCCGCCCCGCGGCTCTCGAGCGCTTCGTGCGCTCGAGCCCGGGCACGCTGGAGCGCCTCGAGAATCTCGAGCAGCTGCGCTGGCTCGAGCAGGGTCGGCGCATGCGCGTCGTCGACGCGGGGCGAGTGCCTCTCGGAATCGACACGCGCGCCGATTACGATGCGTTCGTCGGGCGAGTTCGGAGCGAGGCGGCGCGCTAGGGCGCGCAGCCAGGAATCGAGCGAGCGGGGGCGAGCAACATGAAGCACATCTTCGTGACGGGTGGGGTCGTTTCGAGCCTCGGCAAGGGACTGACGTCGGCGGCGATCGGCATGATCCTCGAGCGCCGGGGCTTGAAGGTCTCGATGCAGAAGCTCGACCCCTACATCAATGTCGACCCGGGCACGATGAGCCCCTACCAGCACGGCGAGGTGTATGTGCTCGACGACGGCTCGGAGACCGACCTCGATCTGGGCCACTACGAGCGCTACACGACCGCGCGCCTCAACCGCTGCTCGAACTACACCACCGGCAAGATCTACAGCGAGGTGATCGCGCGCGAGCGCCGCGGCGACTACCTCGGCAGCACGGTGCAGGTGATTCCCCACATCACCGACGCGATCAAGGACGCGATCCGCAACGGCGTCGCGCCCGGAGCCGATGTCGCGATCACCGAGATCGGCGGCACGGTCGGCGACATCGAGAGCCTGCCCTTCATCGAGGCCATCCGCCAGTTCGCCCTCGAGCTCCCCGCGAGCGAAGTCATGTTCGTGCACCTCACGCTGCTCCCCTACCTGCGCGCCTCGGGCGAGATGAAGACCAAGCCCACGCAGCAATCGGTCGGCAAGCTGCGCGAGATCGGCATCCAGCCCGATGTGCTGATCTGCCGCACCGAGCAGGCCATGACCGACGACATGGCGCGCAAGATCAGCCTGTTCTGCAACGTGCGACGCGATGCGGTCATCGAGGAGCGCGATGTCGAGTTCTCGATCTACGAAGTGCCGACCATGCTCGTGAAGGCGGGCCTCGATCACATCATCGCGCGGCGCCTCGGCCTGCCGCCCGACGGCGAAACCGACCTCGGCGATTGGAATCGCATGATCGAGGACCTGCGGCGCACGAGCGAGAGCTGCGAGATCGCCGTGGTCGGCAAGTACACGCAGCTCCACGACGCCTACAAGTCGATCTACGAGTCGCTCGCCCACGCCGGCATCGCCAACGGCTGCAAGGTCAAGATTCGCAAGGTGCGCGCCGAGGACTACGCGGAGCAGGGCGCCGCGCTGATCGAAGGCTGCAACGCCCTGCTGATTCCCGGTGGTTTCGGCGAGCGCGGAGTCGAGGGCAAGATCAAGGCCATCCAGCACGCGCGCGAGAACCAGCTGCCGTTCTTCGGGATCTGCCTCGGCATGCAGTGCGCCACGATCGAGTTCGCGCGCAATGTGCTCGGGCTCGCGGGCGCCAACACGGAGGAGCTCGACCCGCGCTCACCGCACCCGGTGATCCACCTGATGGCCGATCAGGCCAATGTGCACGAGAAGGGCGGCACCATGCGCCTGGGCGCCTGCGACTGCAATCTCGTGCCGGGCACGCTCGCCCAGCGCCTCTACAAGGCGAGCGCCATCCGCGAGCGCCACCGCCATCGCTTCGAATACAACAACGCCTACCGCGCGCGCTTCGAGGCCGCCGGGCTCGTGACGAGCGGCACCAATCCCCAGCGCGACTTGGTCGAGATCGTCGAGCTCAGGAACCACCCGTTCTTCATCGGCGTGCAGTTCCACCCGGAGTTCAAGTCGAAGCCGCTGAGACCGCACCCGGTGTTCGACGGTTTCGTTGCCGCCGCACTCGCCCACGCACGCGGCACGACCAAGACCGGCAAGGCCAAGCGCTCGCGCGCCTGAGCCGCGAACTCCCTAGCGGTTGCGGAAGACCTCGACCCAGCGGCCGAGGCTCCCGTCGATCTTCTTGCCCGGGTGCAGGCTCTCCGCGGCGCGCAGCACCCCCGCGGAGTCGATGAAGAGCAGCGACGACTGGTGCTCGTCGCCGGCGCTGCCGCGCGCGGCGGAAAGCTCGGGCGGGCCATACTCGAGCAGCGTGAGCCGCGGACGGAACTCCGGATCGAGGCGCGCGTCCAGTTCTCCGCGCACGCGCGCCACCAGCGGGACACCGAGCGAGCGCGGAATCGCGAGCACGAGCGGCGTCTGGATCGACTGGCGTGTCGCGATGCGCTCGAGCTCGACCGCGCGCTCCAAGATCTTCTTCAGCGCACGCTCCGCGTCGATGCCGCCGTCGTCGCCCGGCTCGGGCAGCGGGACCCACGCGCACAGGGTGCCCTTGGCCGAGAGCGGCATGCCGACGAAGCGACGGTTCAGCGAGTCGCGGAAGGCCACCGCGCGGGGGAGGTCGAGGTGGATCGCGGGCGGGACGCGCTCGAGCGGCGCGAAGGTCGCGCTGCGATCGAGACGCTGCAGGCTGATCTCGCTCGCCTTGTAGGAGCCGAGAGCGCTCGCGAAGCCGAGGTAGCCCTCGATCGGCATTCCGTCGGGCGTGTGGTAGGTCGCCAGGTACTCGTTCTCGACGAACAGGTGCAGCGCGCCCTCGTCGATCGCGAGCTCGACCGCGAAGGCCGCCACCGTGCGCCCGAAGCCGAAATTGCCGCCGCGCGTCGAGCCGTCGAGTCCGCCGTCGCGCTCGTAGAGGCCGGAGATGCCCCAGTCGACGCTGGCGAGCTCCGCGGGCTCCTCCTTGTCGCCGATCGCGAAGGCGTAGTCGCCGCCGGAGAAGCGCATGCGCGCCTGACGATCGCGGCGCTCGTAGCCGACGACGACCTCGCCGTTGAACGCCGAGCTCGTGGGCGCGATGCGCATCCGCACGCGCCAGCGCCCCGGCTCGATCCAGAGGTTGGAGCGCACGAAGGCCTCGTGCACCCCGCTGGCGCGATCCTGCGAGCCCGTGCCCACGCGCGGAGTGGAGCGCCCCACATGCAGCGCGGCGCGCTCGTCCAGGCACCACAGGCCCGGAGCGCGCCGGTCGTCGTAGCCGACGAGCTTGTCCTCGCTCCAGCCGAACGACTGCAGCGCGCGACGCGGCTCGTCGAAGGGATGCAGGCGCGCGGCGGCAAGGTCGAGCGCCGGCAACCCCGCGGCGACCCGCGCTGTGCCGAGCAGGTCGGCCAGACGATCGTGGTCCGCCGCGAGCGCGGCGGCGGACAGGCGCCGACCGTCGGCGGCGCAGGCGGCGGACGCGACCTTCAGTGCGTCGAGGAACGCGCGCAGCTTCGGCAAGCGCGCCAACATCGGGGCCGCCCCCGCGGGGGCTCCGCTCGCAAAGCCGCGCCGCTCGATGTCGCGCGCGAGCACCCACGCGCCTTCGCGCTTGCCCGCTCCCGCGAGCAACTCGCGCAGCGCGGAGTCGACCGAGTTCCAGCGCTCGTCCACGGCGAGCGACCAGCCGAACGCCGCCGTCGCGCCCGGCTCGTCGCCGAGCGCGCGCAGCAAAAAGCCCGCGGAACGCGCCTGATCCTGCCCGAGCCACGGCTCTGCGCGCCCGCGCGACCAGACCCATGTCGGCTCGTCCAAAACCGTCTCGCTCCAGCGACTCGCGCGGTAGTCGCCGGCGCTCTCGGTGTAGCGTTCCGTGAACGGCTTGCGATCGCGCCAATAGAAGCCGACCACGAAGGTGCCGAACGCCTGCGCGAAGCTGTCGAAGTCCTTCGGACGGCCTTCCTTGCCATCGCAAAAGTGCGCCTCGAAGGCCGCCATCGGCGACTTGCGATCGCCGGCGCGGCTCCTCATGTAACGCTCGAGTTGCGCGCGGTAGAGCGGCTTGCCCGGCGTGTCGTACCACGTGTTCAAGTACACATAGAGCGCGTAGCCGGCGACGTAGTTGTCGCGGTAGTCCTCGATCGTCCCCGCGACGAGGTCCGCGAGCTTGTCGCGCCCGCCGTAGCCGCGGTAGCGCGCGTCGTCGATCGTCCCGAAGCTCGCATGGTTCGCGACGAAGGAGGTGTCCTCGATGTTCGCGTAGGCGGCGCCGGTCCACACCGCGCGCCCCTCGGCCAGCCACGATGGAATGCCGGGGAAGAGCGCGCCGTCGAAGCGGTGCGTGAGCTCGTGCGTCAGGCCGCGGCCGAGCCCCTCGATCGAGCCGATCGACATGCGCAGCGTCGTGACGTCGCCCGACTGGAAGCCGCCGACCCAGAAAAAAGGCGCGCCTTCGCTCTCCAAGCCCGCCGACTCGGCCACGAGCCGCACCAGCCCCGGCCGCCCGACGAAGGGATCGCTGCCGTACCAGTTCGCGAGCCGCGTGTGATGGTCTTCGACCGTCGCCGCCGCGCCGAGCAGGGTCGCGTGGCCGCAGACCGTCTCGACCCGATACCAGCTGCGCGGCGAGAGCGCGACGCCCGGATTCGAGAAGCGCGCGTGCTCCTTGGTGAACGCGTCGCGCGCATCGCCGTCGAGCTCGTCGAGGCGCTCGACCGTCCACGGCTCGCCCTGCTTCTCGCGCAGGCGCTGGCGAGAGCGCTCGAGCACCGCCTCGGCCGTGCCGCGCACGCGCGAGAGATCCGGTGCCGCCGGGCCCTCGAGGTCGTGAAACCCAGCTTGGGCACAGATGCCGCGCAGCACCAGCGCGAGCTCGACCGCGCGCTCGAGGTCACCCGACGCTTCGGCGGAACCGAGCTTCTTCTCCAGCGCCTCGAGCGTCGCCTTGCGCGCGCTCGCCGTGGGCGGAAATCCTGGCGGAAATGCACTCGCGTGGCGCGCGAGCAGCGCGGGAGCGCCGTGCACGAGCTCGCGTCCGAGCCCCGCGGCCCAACCGGCGATCACCGCGCTCTCGACGGACTTCTCCGCGGCCTTGCGCGCGCTCGTCGCGAGCTCCGCCAGCTCCTCTGCCGCAGCAGCGCGCGCAGCGGCGATGGCAGCGACGCTCGCGTCCTTCGGCGCGAGTCGCTCGGCGAGCGCGCGCTCGAGCGCGAGCTTGCCGCGCTCGTCCGCCAGCGCCGCGGCGGCCTCGTGACTCCACAGCATGCGCGCGTCCGCGTCGTCGCGAGCGATGTCGAGCAGCAGTGCGAGCGCCTCCGCGGAGCGCGGCTCGAGCTCGAGCGCCCGCAGGCCGTGGGCGCAGGCTTCGTCGAGCGCCTTCGCCTCGAGCGCGCGGCGCCCCGCCTCCACCGCCAGCGCGGACGGGCTGGTGCGCGCGAGCTCGACGGGCACCTGAGCTTCCGCCTTGCCGTCCGGCTTCTGCGCGGGCAGTGCGAGCACGAGCGCGAGCGCGAGTTCCACCCCGATGACAATACGCGATCCAAGCGCGCTGCGTCACGACCTCGAAAAGGGCGCGCGCGGCGGAAGAGCTTCGAGGCTTCCCCGCCGCGCGGCGCAAGACTCCGAAGAACTCGGACTAGCGGTAGGCCGGAAGGCCCGTGAGTTCCTGACCGATCGCCAGCGTGTGGATGTCGTGCGTGCCTTCGTAGGTCACGACGCTCTCCAAGTTGCACAGGTGGCGACCGACTTGGTACTCGAGGCTGATGCCGTTGGCGCCGAGGATGTCGCGGCATGTGCGCGCGACCTCGAGGCCGAGCATCACATTGTTGCGCTTGCCCATCGAGACATGCGAGGGCGTGAGCTGGCCGTCGTCCTTCAGGCGGCCGAGGCGCAGGGCGAGCAGCTGGCCCATCGTGATCTGGGTCGCCATGTCCGCGAACTTCTTCTGCGGGATCTGGAACCCGGCAAGCGGCTTGTCGAACACGATGCGCGACTTGGCGTACGCCAGCGCCTCGTCGAAGCAGGCGTAGGCCGCGCCGAGACCACCCCAGGCGATGCCGTAGCGCGCCTGAGTGAGGCAGTTGAGCGGCGCCTTGAGGCCGATCGCGCCCGGCATGCGCGCGCTGTCCTTCACGACGACATCCTGCAGCACGAGTTCGCTCGTGATCGACGCGCGCAGGGAGAACTTGTGCTTCTGCTCCGGGGCGCTGAAGCCCGGCGTGCCCGCCTCGACGAGGAAGCCGCGGATGCCGTCCGGAGTGCGCGCCCACACCACCGCGACCTGCGAGCAGGTGCCGTTGGTGATCCACATCTTGCGGCCGTTGAGCACCCAGTCGTCGCCCTTCTTCACGGCCGTGGTCAGCATGCCGCCGGGGTTCGAGCCGAAGTCGGGCTCGGTCAGGCCGAAGCAGCCGATGGCCTTGCCCGCGGCGAGCTGCGGCAGCCAGCGGCGCTTCTGCTCCTCGGAGCCGAAGGCGAGGATCGGCCACATCACGAGCGAGCCCTGCACGCTGACGAACGAGCGCAGGCCGCTGTCGCCGCGCTCGAGTTCCTGACAGATCAGACCGTAGGTGACGCTGTTGACGCCCGCGCCGCCGTATTCAGGGGGCGTCGTCGGTCCGAACACGCCGAGTTCCGCGAGCTCGGGGACAAGCTCCATCGGGAACGTGCCGGCCTCGAAGTGCTCCATCGCGATCGGCAGGTAGCGCTCGGTGACCCACGAGCGCACGGCGTCGCGGACCATGCGTTCGTCTTCGGAGAACTGGTCGTCGAGGCCGAGGTAGTCGAGCTGGCGGAAGTTGGCGAAGGAACCCATGGTCGCAAGGCACTCGCAGAGGGGCTTGAGAGGGGCGAACGAGGCCGATTGAGCCCGCGCTCGACGGCGAAAGTGGCCAGCATTCTAGCCCGCGAAGGGGGACGGCGCGTAGGTTCACGCCCGTGATCGCGCCCTGCCCGTACTGCGGATACGACTGGCCCGTGTCTGCCAACGAAGCCTGCGCGACATGCGCCGGAAGGCCCCCGCAAAGCCTGCGGGGACGCCGTGGAGGCTGGGGCGAGCTCCAAGATGGCCTCGCGGCGCTGCTGCAGGGTGCCCGGTTGCTTGTCACGACACGGGGCACCAAGCGCTGGATCGTGCCGCCGGCCGTGTGCACATTCGCCGCCTTCACAGCACTCAGCGTGTGGCTCTACCGCACGGTGATGCACTGGCTCGAGCGCGGGCGCGAGCTGGCGCTCGAACAGCTCCCCGAGCTCGACGGCTGGGAACGCGCGCTGGCCGAGTGGCTGGTCGACCACGCCCTCTCGCTCGCCGCCGCCAAGGCCTCGGCGTTCTTGATCGCGACCTCGCTCACGCTGCTCGTGTCCCTGTGGGCCTTCTCGCTGCTGTACGAGCTGCTCGCCGGACCGTTCCTCGACGAGCTGCAGGGCGTGCTCGAGAGCCGCTGGTTCGGCGCCGATCCGCGCGCTGCGCGCGAACGCCCCGTGGGGCTCACGGGCGTCGAGTGCGCGCTGGGCACGCTGGCTTGCGTCGGCGTGATCGCCGCAGGGGTCACGCTCGGCCTGTGGGTCGCGCGCCCCGGATCGCTCCTCTACGGCGCGCTCGCCGGTCTCGCGGCCTGCGCCGCGATCCTGTTCTGTTGGCCGCCGTTTCGCCGCTGGCTCCTCTGGCGCGCGAGGATCGAGCTGCGCACCGTACTCGCCAGCGTGCAGGCGACCGCGCTCTCGGGGCTCTTGCTCGTGTTCGCGCTCCCGGTGCTGCTCGTGCCGCTCGTCGGCCATCCGCTCTTCGCCCTCGCCGCTGGCTTCACCACCGCGCTCAGCTTGCTCGACATCCCGATGTCGCGCCGCCGCTGGAGCATCGGCACGCGCTGGCGCTTTCTCTCGCGCCACCCACTCGCGCTCGTCGCCTTCGGCGCCACGGCCGCGCTCGGCTACCTGCTGCCGGTGCTCGGCCCCCTCGTGGTGGTTCCGTGCGCCTCCGCCGGCGGGCTGTGGTTGCTCCTGCGGATCGACAAGTCCGCTCTGCGTCAGGCGCCCTAGACCGAGGGCGCGCGGCCCGCCCGTGCGCTACGCTCCCCGCGCGATGACCCGCTACCTCGTCACCAGTGCGCTCCCCTACGCCAACGGCCCGATCCACTTCGGTCATGTCGTCGGCGCCTACCTTCCGGCCGACGTGTATGTGCGCACCCTGCGCATGCAGGGTGAGGAAGTGCTGTATGTCTGCGGCACGGACGAGCACGGCGTCGCGATCACGATCGGCGCGGAAAAGGACGGCGTCCCGTACCCAGAGTATGTCGCGCGCTGGCGCGATGTGATCAAGCACACCTTCGACCGCGTCAGCATCGCGTTCGACGTTTGGTCGGGAACGAGCGTGTGCCCGCAGCACGCGGCGCTCAGTCAGGACTTCTTCGCCCGCATCGATCGCAACGGCTACCTGCTGCAGCGCGAGACCGAGCAGCTGTACTGCACCACGGACGCCAAGTTCCTGGCCGACCGCTATGTCACCGGGACCTGCCCGAGCTGCGGCTTCGAGGCCGCGCGCGGCGACGAGTGCCCGCGCTGCGCGAAGTGGCTCAACCCGCTCGACTTCGCCGACCCGCGCTGCAAGGTGTGCGGCTCGCGCCCCGAGCGTCGCCGCACGACGCACTGGTACCTCGACCTGCCCAAGGTGCGCGACGAGTTCTTGGGGACTTGGATCGCGAGTCATGCATGGAAGCCCAATGTGGGCACCTTCGTCGAGAACCAGATGAAGGAAATCGAGCCGCGCCCGATCACGCGCGACATGAGCTGGGGCGTGCCGCTGCCCGCGAGCACGAGCGGCGACATTTCCGGCAAGGTGCTCTATGTGTGGTTCGATGCACCGATCGGCTACGCCTCCTTCACTCAGGAATGGGCCGCGCGCGAGGGTCGTCCCGGCGACTGGCAGCGCTGGTGGAAGGACACCGACACGCGGCTGGTGCACTTCATCGGCAAGGACAACATCCCGTTCCACTGCGTGGTGTTCCCGGCCATGCTGTTCGCCACGCAGGACGGCTATGTGCTGCCGTGGCATGTGCCCGCCAACGAGTTCTACAACCTGCAAGGTCGCAAGTTCTCGACCTCGCAGGGCTGGACCATCCCGCTGGATGAGTTCTTCGCGCGCTACGACGCGCAGGCCGCGCGCTTCTACTTGCTCACGAGCGCCCCGGAGACGAAGGACTCGGAGTGGAACTGGAAGGACTTCCAGTCCTGCAACAACGCGCAGCTCGCCGACGCCATCGGCAATCTGGTGACGCGCGTGCTGAAGTTCGTCGACAAGCACTACGCTGGCCACATCCCGGTCTGCGCGCGCGAGCATGAGGCCGAGCTCGATCGCGTGCTGTTCCACGAGTGCGGCGCGTTCGGCGATCCCGCCGAGCATGTGCGCGCCTTCAAGTTCCGCCGCGCGGCGGAGCAGCTGATCGAGAACGCGCGCGTGGCCAATGTGTTCGTCGACCGCCTTGCTCCGTGGACGCTGCAGAAGACCGATCCCGCGCGCGCGGCGAGCGTGCTGTCGACCTGCGCCGAGTGGATCGGCTATCTCGCGCGCTGGATGGCGCCCTTCATGCCAGAAAAGTCGCAGGCCATCTGGGAGATGCTCGGTGCCACGGGAGCGGTGACCTCGCGCGGCTGGCCGGCGCGTCCGGCCCCGGGCAGCTGGCGCATCGGCCTCGCGGGCTCGAAGCTCGGTGCGGTCGCAGGCCTGTTCCCCAAGCTCGACGACAAGCAAGTCGCGGCCGAGATCGCAGCGCTCGAAGGGCGCGCGGAGGCCGCGCAGAACTCCCCATCCGGCGGCTAGCGCTGCCGCTCCGACGCCCGCCTGGCCAGCCAACGACGACGGGCTCCGACCTGCAAGTCGGAGCCCGTCGATGATCGAACCATCTTGCGCAGCACTCCTCGCGAAGTGCACACGCGGAGGCACGCTAGCCCGGGCTGAACGAGTCCTTCAGGGACTTGCCCATCCGGAAGCCCACCCGGCGACCGGCCCCGATGCGGATCGGCGCCCCCGTGTGGGGATTGCGTCCGAGGCGGGCCTTGCGGTCCTTCACCTCGAACGTGCCGAAGCCGACGATCGTGACCGACTGGTCTTCGCGCAGACCCTTCTGGACACCCTCGAGCACCTTGTCGATCAAGGTAGCCGCTCCGAGGCGCGACAAGCGCAACTCTTCCGCGACATACCCAACGAGTTGGCTCTTGTTCATACAGAAGTGATCCGCTGCGGAGCTCCCAGTCGCGATCCGACCGGGTCCAAGTTCCCTGAGCCCAACTTGCTTGGGCGCAACCTGCTTCGGCCCATGTTCTTCACACTGGGCCCGCCTGTACTAGGCCTTCTTCTTCTTGCCGGACTTCTTCGCTTTGCGGGTCGCCTTGCGTGCTGCCTTCTTCTTCGCCATGACAGTTTCTCCTTCGAGAGGCTAGAGGTTGAATGGAGCGCCCGAGCGGCGCTGTCCACGGTAGGACATCGGCGCACAATGCATGCCACTTTCCCAACTTCCTCGAAATTTCTTTCGAGCGAACGCTCCGCCGCTCGGCTCGCTGCGCGAGAGCTGCGCTCGCGAGGCGATCGATCCGCAGGCTGACGACGACGCTGCCTCTCGGTCGAGCGCGGAGTGAGGACCGAGGCTGGACATCGAGTGCGTGCGGAGCATGTCGTCATGCAGCGCCCTGTGGACGCGTGGCAAGCCTCAACCGTGCCGTCGATGGCGCCGTGCAACAACGCGAAACGGCACCCCGCGCGAAGCGGAGCGCCGTCTCGATCGGCGCGCTGGCCAAGCTGGTGGGGCTCGCGGCGGCGCACTCAGGCTCCCGTCGCGAGGGCGCTCGGGAGCGAGCGCGGGGCGCGCAGGCCGATGCCTACGCCGTTGCCGCGGCGAGGTTGCGCGGCTTGCGCACCTTGCCGGACTTCAGGCAGCGTGTGCAGACCTTGACGCGGGTGGTCTTGCCGTCGACGACGGCGGCGATGCGCTGGATGTTCGGCTTGAACTTGCGCTTGGTGTGGCCGGTGACGCGCAGACCGATACCGCCCTTCTTCTTGGGCAAACCGCGTCGGGCGAGCTGGTAGCCGGTCTCGGTGCGCTTGTCGCAGTAGTCACAAACCCGGGCCATGTCGGATGCTCCGCTTGCTCTTGAGATTCTCGATCCTCGCAGGGTCGACCCGGGATCGGGCCAGAGTTCGAGGGCGCAAGAGACTAGCGAGGCCCCCGCGCACGGGCAAGGGCCGGCCCCATGAGACGGGCCATGCCGACCCCGGAAGGCACCCCCGAGCCCCTCGCGCGGGGCCTCGCGGCGCCTAGAGCAGGTTGTCGAGCGCCGCGGCGGCGTCCGCGCCGAACTGCTCGGACAGGGCCGCGCCAGCGGGAACCGGACGAGCGTGGATGTCGGCGAGGAGTTCCTCCAGATGCCGCGCCGTCTCGCTGGAGTAGAAGCGGACGAGCCCGAGGTTCGTGCGTTCGTCGAACAGCACGCCGAGCAGGGTGCGACCGCCGACGAGCTGCAGCTGGATCGAGTCGCGCGCGCCCTGGTGCACCATGGTCGTGAACTGCGCCTCGCCGAGCTGGCGTGCGAGCTCGCGCGTCGCCGCGAACGAGCCCGCCACGAGCGCCGCGATCGAGTCCATCGAGCCCGCCATGGCGGCTGCTCCGCGGCGCGTCACCATGTGCCCTTCCTTGTCGATCAGCAGCGCGGCCTTGGCGTTGCTGAGCTCGAGCAGCGCATCGAGCTCGCCATCGAGCCGCGCCACATCCTGCGCGTAGAAGACGAGCCGATTGTCACGCAGTTGCTGGTCGCGTCCCATCGCATGCACTCCGAATTGGCGCCTCGCGCGCTCGTCCCTTAGAGGAACGACAGCACCACATATGTCAGGCCCATCGTGAGGATCACTCCCGCAGCGATGAACAACCCGACGTAGAGCTTGCTCGAGTCCTCGCCCGTTCGAGCCGGGCGAACCTGCACGCGCGACGAGAGGGCGCTGCCCGCGCCTGCCACGGGGGCCGTGCGCGGACGGAAACGCGAGCCGTCGAGCGGAGCGGCCCACGGCGCGGGCATCGGGATGCTCGCGGGAACGGCGCGCGTCTGCGTCGGCACGCTCGTCCCCGGGTGCAGCGTGGAGGGGCGCATCGCCATGTTGAGCGGCGCGCTCGGGGTGAGCATGTTCTGAGCGTGGAAGCTCGTCTGCGAGAGTCCCGGCGCAGGCGTGGCGGCGTGTGCGCTGCCAGCTTGGGGGGCCAGGCCGAACGCAGGGCCCTGAGACTGTGCGCTGGAGTGAATCGGGATCGCCCCCGGGAATCCGACCGGCGCGGCCCCCATCTGCGTCGCGCTGGTCGCGCTCGGATGGAAGCCCGTGGCGCCGAGCGCGCGCGCGGGAGCCGGCGCGTGCAGCCCCGCGGGCGCGGGTGCGCTCGTCGAGGTGTTCGCCACGGGCGTCGGTGCGCTCGCGCTCGCGCGTTGGGGGATCGGCGCCGGGACCGTCGGCGCGCCGGTGTGGAAGCCCGTCGTGCCGAGCGCCGAGGGAGGCGGCGAGGCAGGCCGCGGCGGAACCGCGATCGGAGTCGAGCTCGCAGGGGCTGCGCCCGTGGCGTGGATCGCCTCGAGCACGCGCGCCGCGAGCGCCTTGAGCGTCGGGAACACGCCGTGGCCCGAGCTCGCGACGGCCTCGAAGCACAGGGCACCGCAGGGGTTCAGCAGGCGCTGGAGCTCCTCGAGCGGCAGCGCGTCCGGCAGGTCGCGCTTGTTGAACTGGATCACATGCGGCAGGGTCGCGAGCGACTTGCCGTACTCGTTCAGGTTCTCCTCGAGGTTGCGCAGACTCTCGAGGTTCTCCTGCACCATCGAGGCCGACGAGTCGGCGACGAACACGACGCCGTCGACGCCCTGCAGGACGAGCTTGCGCGTCGAGTTGTAGTACACCTGTCCGGGCACGGTGTAGAGCTGGAAGCTGGTGCGCATCCCAGCCACCGTGCCGAGGTCGAGCGGCATGAAGTCGAAGAACAGCGTGCGATCACCGTCCGTCGAGATGCTCGTCAGCTCGCCCTTGTTCCCTTCAGGCGCCTTCTGGTGGACGACCTCGAGGTTGGTCGTCTTGCCCGACATGCCGGGCCCGTAGTAGACGATCTTCGCGCTGACTTGCTTCTGAGCGAAATTGATCTGAACCATGGAGCTTCCTGCGAACGAGTCCCGGGGGGGGAGTTTCGAGCGAGGTATCGTCCAACACGAGGGGCGCGGCTTGAGCGATTCGCGCTGGAAATGGCGGGGGCGCGCAGGCCTGCGAGCGAGCGCCGCGGGCGAGGCGCGCCAGGCGCGAGAGCGCGGCCTCGAAGGGCAGGCGCAGCTCGTCCGCGCTCGTGCCCGGCTCGAGCACGACGAGCAACAGCGCCGAGCCGGCGTGGCGCGCCACCAGCGTGCCGCGCGTGCCGCGCAGCACCGCCCGCCGCCCAAACTCCCAGGAGGCCAAGCCGAGCGCGGGTCCGAGCGACGCCAGCCAGCCCGAAACGAGCGCGGACAGCGCCGAGGGATCCTCGGGCTGCGGCCCCGAGGCCCGCCCACAGGACGCCATCGGCACGCCGTCGGGTGTCACGAGCAGCGCGAGGCGCACGCCGGGGATCGCCGCCAAGGGTTCGAGAACTTCCTTCATGGCGAGCTGACTCCCTGCGCCTCGACATGTGCGTGAGCGAGAGCGAGCAACGCTGGTCGCAGACCGTCCGGCAGGGACGACGCGCTCGATTGCACGGCCGCCACGCCGGCGTCGTGCGGTAGCACCAGCAGGCTGCCCGAGCGACCCTCGAGCTCGACCTCGACCGCGCTGCCCAGTCCCATGCGCCGCGCGGCCGCGCGGCTGCGCTGGGCCACCTCGCGCACCGCGCGCGCGCAGCGCTCAGCCGTCGCGCCGCAGGGACCTTGCACGAGCGCCGTGGCGCCGCGCTCGAACACGGCGACCTGCACGCTCGGCTGAGCCACGAGCTGCTGCAACTCGGACCGCACCGGACGACTGGCAGGACCCGTCGGGAGCGCGGGGGCGCAGGTGTGCTCCTCGGGGAATGTGCCGCAGCGCTCGACTTCGCGCAGCGCGGCCTCGAGCGTAGGGCCGCCGTCCGCGAGCGCGGTGTATGTGCGGTAGCGCGCCTCGAGCGCGGGATCGCCCGGGTGCAGCTCGAGCAGCTGCGCCACGCTGCGCCGCGCCTCGCCCCACGCACCGACACGACAGACAAAGTCCAGTCGCAAGCGCAGCGGACGTTCGTCGCGCGCGAGCGCCGCCTCGCAGAGCGCGAGCAGCTCGAGGGCCAGACGACCATCCTCGCGGCGCCGATCGGCGAAGTAGCGCGCGACGCGTGCCTCGGCACGAATCCACTGCGCCTCCCCCGCCCCGCCGGCCGCAAGCCACGCCGCCGCGAGTTCCTCGGCGCGCTCGAGGCGGCCGCATTCGAGGTAGATCTCGGCGAGTTCTCGATACAGGCCCGGACGCGGAGCCTCGCGCAGCTCGCTGGCGAGCGCACGGGCGCGCTCTTCCTTCTGCAGGACGCGCATGCGCGCGCGCAGCCGCGAGAGCTCGGGATGCGACGCGAGCGATGCGAGGCCTTCGGTGCAGACGCGTTCGGCTTGCGCGTAGTCGTCGATGCGCGCGTGCTCCAAGGCCAGCGCGGCGAAGTTCTCGGCGCTCGGATGCTCCGCCAAGGTCGCGCGAGCCGCGCGCAGACGCGAGCGCGCCATCCAGTGGTCGAGGAACTTCATCGGGCTTCTCCCGCGCGAGTCGTGCTCCACTGCTCGAGCAACGCCACTTCGCGCTGCGTCGAGTCGCGGTGTTCCCAGTCGTCCGGCGCGGCTTCCAGCGCACCACGGAAGTGCGAGAGCGCCCGCCCGAAGTCCATGCGATCCGCGGCCACGAACGCCTGCGACCGCTCGGCATCCGCGAGCAGTGCGGCGCGCGAGCGCAGCTCGCGACGCCGCGCCTGCGCCGCGACCTCGCGCAGCTCGAGCCGCTCGATCGAGAGCGCGAGCAGCGTGCGCTCGCGCGACACCGCGCCCATGCCGAGCCACACGACATTGCCCTCGAGCAGGAGCTCGAGCCCGGCGAGACGCTCGCGGCTGGACTGCAGGTCGTCGGCCAGCGCCAAAGGCAGAGCCGCGCGCTCGGCCTCGATGGCTCGCTCGCGACCGAGCAGCACCGCGAGCGCCGCAACGCCGGCGCAGGCGAGCAGCGCTCTGCGCAGTCGCAGCCGCCATGTGTCGCGGGAGAGCTGCGCTTCGAAGCACAAGTCGCGGACCATGCGCGCGACATCGCGGCGACGCGGCTCGAGCGCGAGCACCTCGCGCAGAGAGCGCAGTGCCTCGTCCCGCCGCCCCGCGCGCAGCGCTTCCTCGGCCGAGCGCAGGTGCCGCTCGACGCGCCGCCCCATGCTTCCATCACGGCGCTCGAGCGCATCGAGCTCCAACTGCAGCGTCTCGTTCCCCGGGAACATCTCGAGCAGGAGCCGCAGCATGTCCTCGGCCCGCTGCGAGTCACCCGCGCGTTCGAGCAAGATCGCGAAACGCCGCCCTTCTTGCGGCATCGAGATGCGATGGCGGTCGTGAACCTCCGTGTGCGCGAGGCCGAGCACGAGCAGCGCCTCGAGCGCCAGCGCATCGTCCGGGTTCGCGGTGAGGTACGGCAGGAGCTCCAGACACCAGGCCTGCGCCGTCGGCTCGTCGATCGCGCTCGCGGCGTGCTCGACGAGCGACTTCAGGGCGGGCCGCGGCGTGCGCTCCGCACCCGCCAGCTCGGACTTCATGCGCGCGATGCCGGTGGGAGCCCGAGTCGGAGCGCGGAGCGTGGCGGTGTCGGCGAGGTGCATGCGTGGACGGTTCCACGGCTCGCGGGGGAGCGTGGGTCGGTCCTGTTTCGACCTCGGTTCGCCGGGTTCTTGAAGAGCGCGCGCGAACTTCCTTCGCAGGTGCCAAGCCGCGCAGCGCCTCGGCGACCGCGCAGTGCTGCGTTCGAGAGCGCGAGGGGCGTTCGGGAGGCGCAGGCCGCCGCCCGAGACAACTGGGCGAGCGCCCTAGAAAACCTCGATGTGCAGCACTTCGCTCGTCACGCGCGAAGGGCTCCCCGGGCAGCGCTCGACGCACTGCACGCCCAACGACATTCCCCGAGCAGCCGCCGGGATGGCCAGCTCGAGCCGCGCCACGCCATCGGGATCGACGGCGCGGATTTCCACATTCGCCGCGGAGCGCTCGATCCACCACGGCACGGAGAGTTGCACCACGGGCTGCGCGCGCAGGGGACCGAAAAAGAACAGCACGCGCGACGCGAGCGGCGCGCGTCGCTCGACACTCAGGAGCGCGCCCGCGAGCGGCTCCTCCAGACACTGCAACGCTCGCTCCCCCGTGTCGTACAGCCGCACTTCGCCCGCGTTCGAGAAGCTGCCCGCGTGCGTCGACTTGCATCCGACGGCGAGCCGTGTGCCGCTCGCATCGAGCGCCAGCGAGCGCACGCTGCCCGGCAAGGTCGCGGAGAGCAGCTCGTTTCCGCTGGCAAGGTCGAACAGCCACGCCTGCGCCACTGCGTCACCGCCCCAGCGTCCGCAGCCCAGTCGCGAGCCGTCGCGAGCGAGCGCGAGCGCCTCGGGAAAGTCCTGCGGTCCTCCGACCGGATTCACGAACGAACGCGAGAAGCTCCGCACGCCGTCGTGCAGCTTCCACGCCTCGAAGCGCGCGCCGCGGCCGCTCGCGGCGTGCCACCAGCCCAGCGCCAAGGTCGCGCCGGAGTCGTCGAGCGCCGCGCGCACGGGCTGCTCGCCCGACAGACCCTGAAACTCCGCGCTCGAGACCCACAGCGACGCGTTCGAGCGCAGCACGCGCACACTTGCGGGTGCTCCGACGGCGAGCAGCGAGCCCTGCGCGTCGAGCGCGAGCGCCGTGGTCGAGCCCGCGAGCGTCTCGACATGCTCGAGCGTGGCGTCGTCGCGCAGCACGCGCAGCACGTTGCCGGCGACGCAGGCGAGCTTGGAGAGACTCGCTGTGGCTTCGCAGGCGCGCAGCGGACCCGCGCTCTCCACGCGCGCCGCGCTCACGGAGCCGTCGAGCGCCGAGCGCCATTCACACAGCAACTGCTGCGTGTTCGCGTCCTGCAACACGAGCGCCACGCGGCTGCCATCGCGCGCGAGTGCAAGGCGACCGCTCGTGTTGCCGATGCCGCCCACTTGCGTGCGCCAGCGCTCGACGAGCGCGCCGCCCGCTCCCGGCTCGAGGCGCACCAGCTCCGTGCGCTTGGATGACGGGCTGCAAAGCGCCGTCTGGACGAGCACGAACAGCTCGTGCGACTGGTCCCCGGCGGCGGCCGCGATCGGACCGCTCGCTCCATCGAGAGCGAGCGCGCGCGAAGGCGGGAGCGAGAGCGCGCCGAGGAACGGCGCGGTCGAGTGCAGGCTCGCGCGCGGCGCCACGCCCGACGCCACGGCGAACAGACCCTCGCCGTGCGCCACGAAGGCGAGCGCTCCCGGTAGCCACGGCGCCGCAGCGGGCGCGGGCTCGCGCCAGCGCAGACCGGGCTCGAAGGGCCCTTGGGCAACGGGGGCGACGAGCGCGGCGGCGAGCAAGGCGGCGACCATGGACGGAGAGCCGCGAGAGGCCCCTCCAAGGCTACACCCGTGCGCGGCCATGGGAGCAGGGCGCCGCGCATGGATCGCGCGGCCCGCATCGACTAGAGTCTTCGGCCCGCTCCCCGCCGGAGAGGCTCGGAAGTTCTTTCCGCAGTCCGCCCCACCACCGCCCGCGCGAGCGCGTTCCCAGCGATGAAGCAGACCGCCCTGCACGACGTCCACGCCGCCCTCGGGGCCAAGCTGATCGAATTCGGCGGCTGGCACATGCCCGTGCAGTACGGCGCGATCCTCGACGAGGCGCGCTGCGTGCGCACGAGCGCCGGACTGTTCGACCTCGGCCACATGGGCCGCGTCCATGTGCGCGGCAAGGACCACCTGCGCTTCCTCGACCGCGTCTGCTCGAACTTCGTCGCCAAGATCCCCGTCGGAGCCATCCGCTACTCGCTGTTCTGCAAGCCCGACGGCAACCCGATCGACGACCTGCTCGTGTACCGCGAGGCGGACGCCGTGTACCTCGTGGTCAACGCCTCGAACACGCCGGTGGACCTCGCGTGGCTGCGCGAGCACGCGCACGGCTTCGAGGTCGAGATCGACGACCAGAGCGACGCCACCGGCATGCTCGCGCTCCAAGGCCAGCGCTCGACCGAGGTGCTGCAGCCCCTCGTCACCGGCTGCGATCTGACTCAGATCGGCTACTACAAGTTCGGCTTCGGCAGCGTGTGCGGGATCCCCAACACGCGCATCAGCCGCACGGGCTACACGGGCGAGCTCGGCTACGAGCTGTACCTCGACAACCAGGACGTCGTGCGCGTGTGGCAGGCGATCCTCGCCGCCGGTGCCGGTGCCGATGTGCGTCCGATCGGCCTCGGCGCGCGCGACATCCTGCGCCTCGAAGCCGGCATGCCGCTCTACGGCCACGAGATCGACGCCACCCACAACCCGATCGAGGCCGGGCTCGACTTCGGCGTCTCCTTCCACGAGGCGAAGGGCGACTGGATCGGCCGCGAAGCGCTGCTCGCGGTGCGCTCGGCGCCGCGCCGAAAGCTCGTCGGCCTCTCGACCGACGGCCCGCGCGTGCCGCGCCAAGGCACGCGGGTGTTCGCGGGTGCGACCGAGGTGGGCTGCGTGTGCTCCGGCGCCGTGTCCCCCATGCTCGGCACCAACATCGCCTCGGCCTATGTCTCGCTCGAGCACGGCGCCCCGGGCACCGTGCTCGATGTCGACTTCAAGGGCAAGCGCCAGCCGTGCACGGTGCGCGCGCTCCCGTTCTTCTCCCGCACGCGCAAGTGAGCGTGCGGACCGACCGATCCCATTTTTTCACGGACTCTCCCCCTAAAAGCCTCCACCATGCGCCCCAACGATCGCAAGTACGCCCGGTCCCACGAGTGGGTCAAGCTCGACGGCGATGTCGCCATCTTCGGCATCACCGACTTCGCCGTGCAGGAGCTCTCCAACGGCAACGAG
>VGYZ01000048.1 GCA_016872795.1 Planctomycetota bacterium | reverse complement strand
CGTGGGGCGAGCGCCGCGGCCCGCCGCGCGGTCCCGAGCGCGGTTTCGACGGCCCGCCGCCGCGCGCTCCCCGCCGACAGCGCTAGAACAACCCCACGGAGTGTGTGATGACGCAAGCGCAGACGATCGGAGTGATCGGTGGCTCGGGCCTGTACGAGATCGAGGGGCTCAAGGACATTCGCGAGGTGACGCTGGCGACCCCGTTCGGCGCTCCGAGCGACGCGTATGTGACCGGCGTGCTCGACGGCGTGCGCATGGTGTTCCTGCCGCGCCACGGCCGGGGGCATCGCATCTCGCCTTCCGAGATCAACTTCCGCGCCAACATCTGGGGCCTGAAGAAGCTCGGCGTCACGCGCGTGCTGTCGCTCTCCGCCGTCGGGTCCATGCGCGAGGACATCGCGCCGGGTGACTTCGTCGTGATCGATCAGTTCATCGACCGCACGCGCCATCGCCCCGACACATTCTTCAGCGAGGGCGTCGTCGCGCATGTGATGTTCGCCGATCCCGTGTGCGGGGAGCTGCGGCGCGTCGCGCTCGAGGCCGCGCGCTCGATCGGCGTGAAGGTCCACGACGGCGGCACCTACGTGAACATGGAAGGCCCGCAGTTCTCGACGCGCGCGGAGTCGAAGCTCTACCGCTCGTGGGGCGTCGATGTGATCGGCATGACGAACCTGCAGGAAGCCAAGCTCGCGCGCGAGGCCGAGCTGTGCTACGCGACGATCGCGATGGCCACGGACTACGACTGCTGGCACGAGGAGCACGAGGCGGTCACGGTCGAAGCCGTGGTCGCGGTCATGGGACGCAATGTTGGAAACGCGAAGGCGCTCGTGATGGCAGCGGCGCCGCGCACGCCTACCGTGCGCTCGTGTGGCTGCGGCAGTGCGCTGCGCCACGCGATCATGACGGCCAAGGACCGCATCCCGCAGGCGGCGCGCGATCGGCTCGGCCTCTTGATCGACAAGTACATCGGACCCGAGCAGGGCTGAGCGAGGATGAGGAGCACGCGCGATCTCGGGCTGGGCTGCGCGCTGGCGCTCCTCGCGCTCGGGTGCTCGTCCTCGTCGTCGTTGCCGCGGGGCATCGACGAGGCGGTGCTGCTCGGCCCCGAGAGCGGGGCAACCGAGGGCACGCGGCATCGCGGACCGGCGATCGTCCCGGGGAGCGATGGCACGGCGCGCTTCGTGAGCGCGCTGCACGAGCGCTTCGATCGCGAGCGCGCCTTCGAGCGCACGCAGTTCATCGACGGCTTCTACCGCGCTCCGGCGAACGATGGCTTCGAAGCCACGCTGGCGCGCGTCGAGGCGGACCTGCGCGCGGCGGGATTCGGCTCGAGTGACGGGCTTTTGCTGGAGTGGCTCGAGCAGCCAATGAAGGCGCGCGGCCGTGGCGTGTCGCCGGCCTGGACGCCTGTAGCCGGAAAGCTCGAGCTGCGCGGGGCGAACGGGTCGCGCGTGTTGCACTCGTTCTCGACACCGCAAGCGCGCGATCGTGTGATGCTGCCCGTGGGAGCTCCCTCCTGCGATGTCGAAGGCGCGATTGCGCTCTCGCTCGAGGAACTCGACGCCGGCGAGGTGCTGGTCACGGACGCGTCTCCCGATGGCGGCGTGCTGCGCAGCGCGGGCGAGAAGGGCGCGGCGGCCGTGCTCTCCGCGTACCTGCCGCGCTTCAATGTCGATCCATCGGGCGCCGAGCGGCACCTCGACGCGATCCAGTACCGCAGCATGCGCGGCACGCTGCCCGTGGCGATGATCTCGAAGCGCTCGCTCGCGGCGATTCGCTCGGCGCGCGAGCAGGATCCGCATGTGCGCATCGCCTATCGCGCGGAGGTCAAGCTCGACGAACGCCCGCTGCGTACGCTCGTCGCGACCGTGCTCGGCGCCGATCGCGCGCAAGAAGCAGTCGCGATCGCGGCGCATGTGCAGGAGCCGGGCGCGTGCGACAACGCGAGCGGAGTCGCGGGCACTTGCGAGGGCGCGATCGCACTCGCGTGGGCGCTGCGCGAGAACGCCATCGCGGCGCCGTCGCGCTCGGTCGTGTTCCTGTTCGGAGACGAGTTCACGCAGAGCTCGATGTGGCTCGATGCGACCGCGCGCAAGCCGATCGTGGGGATCTCGGCGGACATGCTCGGCGAGTCGCGCGAGCGCACGGGGGCCTGGCCGCTGCTCGAGCGCATGCCCGATCCGGGCGCGGTCAAGCCGCTCGCTCCCGACGAGCACACGGCGTGGGGCGGTCGGCCCTACTCGGCCGCAAAGCTCGCGCCTTCGGGGCTCAATGTGCTCGCGCGCTGCGCGCTGCTCGATGTCGCCGCGCTCGAGCCCGGTTGGGAGACGGCCGAGCATCCCTACGAGGGCGGCAGCGATCACTCCGAGTTTCTCGGCCGCGGCATTCCGGGCGTGCTGTTCTGGCACTTCACCGACTTCGCCTACCACACGAGCCTCGACCGCATCGAGCACATCGATGCCGACGAGCTGCGCCGCATGAGCGTCGCGGTCGTCGCGACGGCGCTCTCGGCCGCGGACCCGCGCCCGGCGGACCTCGATCGCTACTTGCGCGCAAACAAGGAGGAGCGCGCCCTGCGCGTGCAGGCCGCGCTCGACGCGCACGACGAGGAGCTCGCGCAATTGTGGCGCACATGGACCGACGGCGCGCGCCAGTGGCTGCGCGTCGAGTGCCTGCGCATTCCGCCCGAGGAGCTTGCGCCCGCGGCACAGGCTCCCAAAGCTGATCCCACGAAGGAGTGACCATGAGCCAGCACGAACTCAAGCCGTCCACGGGTCTCGATCGCCGTGCGTTGCTCGGAGGAGGCGCGGTCGCTGCCGCCTCGCTCGCGTGCCAGTCGACGAGCGCGCTTCCGGCGCAGGTTGCGGCTCCCGCCGGGTCCGCGACGAGCGCGCCCGCGCCGCGCAAGGGCTACCCCGTGATGGTCGGCAGTGCCAACGCGCTCGCGGGCATGAAGCTGCACTATCGCAAGCTCGTCGAGGGCAGCGATCCGCTCGACGCAGCGATCGAGGTCGTCAAGGTGACCGAGGCGGATCCGGAGGACACGAGCGTCGGTCTCGGTGGCCTGCCGAACGAGGAGGGCGTCGTGCAGCTCGATGCGGCCTGCATGCACGGGCCCACGCACAACTCCGGCGCGGTCGCGTGCATCGAGAACATCCTGCACCCGAGCGAGGTCGCGCGGCTCGTGATGGAGCGCACGGACCACTGCCTGCTCGCCGGCGAAGGCGCGTACAAGTTCGCGCGCGCGCACGGTCATCCGCATGTGGAGCTGCTCACCGAGTCGACGCGCAAGAAGTGGCTCGAGTGGCGCGAGCGGCACTCCAACGACGATGACTGGCTCCCGCCGGCGAAGGACGAGCGCAACGCGCGGCTCGAGCGCACCTTGCGCTACGTCGCGGAGCTCGAGCGCGAGGGCTACGACCACGCGTGGGGCACGATTCATTGCTCGGCGCTCTCCGTGCGCGGCGAGGTCGCGTGCACGACGACGACCAGCGGACTCGCGTGGAAGATTCCCGGCCGCGTGGGCGACTCGCCGATCATCGGCGCTGGGCTCTACTGCGACTCGGAGGCCGGCAGCGCGGGCGCCACGGGACGCGGCGAGTCATCGATCCTCTCGCTCGCGAGCGCGACGATGGTCGAGTACCTGAGGCGCGGTGCGGCGCCGCTCGACGCCGGTCTCGAGACGGCGCGGCGCGTGGTGCGGCAGGTGGAGCGTCAGGCGCGCTGGCAGGGGGCGCTGATGGGTGCGGACGGGCAGCCGAGCTTCGGCCTGCACTTGTATGTGCTCGGGCTCGACGGGCGCACCGCCGGCGTCACCCTCAAGGGCGGCGGCAAGTACGCGGTCGCGGATCCCGAGCGCGGCCCGCGCCTCGAGCCGCTCGTCGCGTTGCTCTGAAACGTACGCGCGCGTTCGCGCGTGTGCCCTGCGACTCGAGTTGGGAGCGCGCGGCGCTTCAGGCGCGCGCGGACGCTACTGCGGTCGCACGCGCGGCGGCGTGGCGAAGGCCGCGGCGAACTCGCGTGCGTCGATCACCCCGTCTTCGTTGAGATCGAGCGCGGCCAGAACGGCGCCCGTGCGCGTTCCGACGCTGGCGGAGCCCTGAAGCCGGCGCAGGTCCTCCGCCGAGATCACGCCGTTGCCGTCGAGGTCGAGGCGGCGGAAGTGGGGGACCGGACCGGGAATCCAAGGCGGCAGCTCCGCGTTCGACGCGCTCGCGGGGCGCTCTTCGACATGTCCGAAGAGTTCCTCGAACGTCTTCGGGGCGAGCACCTCGCCGTCGGCGCGGCCGGCCACCGGCGTGACGCGCGCGTAGCTCTGCACATGCGCGAGCTCGAGCAGCTCAAGGCCTGCGAGTCGAGCGTCGCCATCGGCGTCGGCCGCGCGCAGCAGCGCCGCCGCGTCGCGCTCGGGATCGTCCGAGTTGCCCTCGGCCACCATCTCGGCGAGCTCGCGCAGGTCGAACGCGCCGTCCGTGTCGGCGTCGTAGGCCTGCCGCAGCGCTTCGGCCGTGCGCGGCGCGTCGAGCGTCGGTTCCATTCGCGGGCGGGGCAGCGGGAACACGCCGCTGCGCTCGACGAGCTCGTCGTAGCGCAACATAAACTCGCGCGAAGTCACGCCGCCGTCGTGGTCGCGGTCGTAGAGCGCGAACTCGCGGCGGTCGACATCGATCGCGTCGCGCATCTCGCGGTACGAGAGCCAGCCCGATTCGTCGTGGTCGATGCCGACAAACACCGGGCGCTGCAGGTTGCGCCACTCCTGCGTCCCCGGCTCGACGCCGCCGGGCAGGGTCAGTACGGTCGGCTGCGACTTGCTGGCCAGCTTGGCTCGTGAGCGCCCGGACTCGGCGAGCTTCTTGTCGATCTCTGCCACGAGGTCGAGGAAGCGCTTCTCGTCGGCGGCCATGGTGGCACCCTTGGATGCGGCCGTCACGGGCCCGGGAGCGTTCAGATTCGCGCCCAGCGGCGGCGCAGCGGGCAGCGTGCCGCCCACGAGGCCCTTGGCGGGCCCGAAGACCCCGGTCACTCCGGCCGTCGTGCGCTGTCCGCGCGGTCCGCGTCTGCCGCGACCACCGCCGCGACGGCCCTGCCCCAGCGCGTCGGGCGCGAGGCCGACGGCGACGAGGAAGAGCAGGGCGAGGAAGGTGCGGGTGCGCATGGAGGGCGGCGATGTGTTGGCATGGTGGAATTTGGAAGCGACGCTCGCAAGTGCCGTGGCGCGCGCTAGGCGCTGCGGCGGCGCTTGTGCGGCGGCGCGGACTCGCGCTTGGCCGGTGCGGGTGGGGCCTGTTCCTCGGCGAGCGGCTTGCGCAGGCACAGCCCCCAGCTGATGGCCTCGCCGACATGCTCGACCATGCGGATCTCGAGCCGCCGGCGCACTTCACGGGGGAGACGCTCGACATCCTCGCGATTGCGCTCGGGCACCACCACCGTGCGGATGCCGGCGCGCAGGGCCGCGATCAGCTTCTCGCGCAGCCCGCCGATCGGCAGCACGGTGCCGTGCAGCGAGATCTCGCCCGTCATGGCGACATCGTGCCGCACGGGTGTGCGCGTGAGCACGCTGACGAGCGCCGTGGCGATGGCGATGCCGGCGGAGGGACCGTCCTTGGGTACGGCACCCGCCGGGAAGTGGATGTGCAGATCGAGGCGTTCGAGCGCGGCGGCGTCCTGACCGATGCACGGCAGCTGCATGCGCGTCCAAGAGAGCGCGGTCTGCACCGATTCGCGCATGACCTCGCCGAGCGAGCCCGTGAGCACGATGCGCCCCGCGCCGGGCATCAGCACCGTCTCGATCGGAAGGATCGAGCCTCCGATGTGGGTCCAGGCGAGGCCCGCGATGACGCCGATCTGCGGTGTGGTCGCGTGCACGAACAGATCGTGGTTCGGAGCCCCGAGCAGGTTGGAGAGCTCGCTCTTCTCGACGTGCAGGGCGTGGCCCCCGCGCACGCGCGCGACGGCGGCCTTGCGTGCGAGGCTGTCGAGGCAGCGCTGTAGCGCGCGCACTCCCGGCTCGGCGGTGTAGCTGCGGATCACCTCGACGAGCGCGCCCTGCGAGACGGTGAGGTCGCGCGGGGTCAGACCCGTCGACTCGCGCGCGCGCGGCAGCAGGTGCTCGCGCGCGATCGCGACCTTCTCCGTCTCCGTGTAGCTGCCGAATTCGATCAGCTCGAGCCGATCGATCAGCGCTTCGGGGATCGGCGAGAGGTCGTTGGCGGTGACGACGAAGAGGCACTCGGAGAGGTCGAAGGGCACGCCGAGGTAGTGGTCGACGAACTCGCGGTTCTGCTCGGGATCGAGGATCTCCAGCAGCGCGCTCGAGGAGTGGCTCCAGCCCGCACTGTGGATCTTGTCGAGCTCGTCGAGCAGCACGACCGGGTTGCGCACGCCGGAGCGCGCGATGCCGTTGAGCAGGCGGCCCGCCACGGCGCCGGCCTGCGAGAGGTGTCGCCCGCGCAGCTCGCTCTCGTCCGCGCAGCCGCCTACATGGATGTGCACGAACTTGCGGCCGAGCGCCTCTGCCACCGCGCGTCCCATGCTCGTCTTGCCGGTGCCCGAAGGCCCGAGGAAGCACAGCACGGTTCCGCGCGAGGTGCCGGAGAGGTGGCGCACGGCGAGAAACTCGCCGACGCGCTCTTTCACTTCGTCGAGCCCCGTGTGCGTGAGGTCGAGGGCCGTCACGACGCGCCGGAACTCGTCGGGCGTCGCGGTCGGATCCGCGGTGTGTGCGCTCCACGGCAGCTCGAGCAGCCAGTCGATCCAGTTGCGGATGCGGCTCGATTCCTCGCTGCCGATGCCGCAGCGGCGCAGGTGCGCGAGCTCGCGCGTGCAGGCGCGGCGCGCCGACTCGGGGATCGCCGCGGAGGCGACTTTCGCCTCGAGCTCGCGGGCGAGTGCTTCGAGCGGGTCGGCCTCGCCGAGCTCCATCTGGATCACATGCAGCTGCTCGCGCAGCAGGCTGCGACGCTTCTCGTCCTCGACCTTGCCGTGCAGCGCGGCCGTGACCTCGCCGCGCGCGATCTCTTGCTCTAGCAACTTGCCGAGCAGCTCGAGGCGCCGCTGCACATCGGTTTCGACGAGTATGCGCGTGCGATCCGAGTACGAGAGGTGCAGCTTGGCCGCCGCGAGGTCGGCCAGATGGCCCGCGGCGGACGTATTCAGCGCGAGCACACGCGGCAGCTCTTCCGAGTAGCGGGTGTCGACGCGCACGAGCTCGTGGACCTGCGCCATCGCGCGCTCGACGCAGCGCGCGAGCTCGGCGTCCGCCGTGCGCGCGTAGGTGGGCTCGTGCGTCTCCACTTCGAACCAGCCGCGCGAGTCGTCGACCGCGCGCAGCACGACTCGCCGCAGTCCCTGCAGCACCACGCGCTGGGACCCATCGGGCATTTTAGTTCGGTCGAGCACGCGGCACAGCGTGCCGATGCTCGCGAGCTTGTGAGGCGCGGCCTCGCCCTCGAGGTCGAGCAGCGGCACCGCGACGATCGGGGTGTCGTCCGCGGGATGCTGGTCGATGCCGAGCAGGTTCTCGCGCCGTTGCAGCTCGAGCGTGGCGACGGAGCGCGGCAGCACCACCGTACTGCGCACGGCGAGGCACAGGATCCGTCCCGACCGGGGTGAGCGGGGGTGGGCCATGAGGACGGGACGCGAGCGGCCCGTGGAGGCCTTTTCGGGTGCCAGCGAGCCCAAGGTTGCGCCGGAATCCGAGCGGGAGCGCTGCGGCCCGCGGGGGAGCGCTGCGAGCGGTGCGCCGATTGGGAGTCACAAGTCCTGTTCTGGAAAAGACTTGTGACGAAATCGATTTAGCGCGTCACACGCCGCAGGACTTCGCTCACGCGGTCGATGTCGGCATCGGACAGGAACGGATGGACCGGCAGGCACAGCACCTCGCGGGCGAGGCGCTCGGCGTTGGGGAAGTCGCCCGGACCGTAGCCCCAGGGCTTGGCTGCCTCCTGCAGGTGCACGGGGCTGGGGTAGTGGACCCCGGCGAAGATCTGCTCGGCCGCGAGGTCGGCGAGCACCGCGTCGCGCGTGCGCTCGCCGCCCATGCGCACCGTGTACTGGTGGTAGGTGTGGTACGCGCCGGGCACGACCTTCATCAGCCCGATCGCGGGATGGCCGGCGAGGTTGCGGTCGTAGCGCGCGGCGTTCGCGCGGCGGCGCTCATTCCAGCGCTCGAGGTGCGGCAGCTTCACATTCAGGATCGCGGCCTGAATGGCCTGCAGGCGCGAGTTGGTGCCGATGCGCGCGTGGACATACTTCGCCGGCGAGCCGTGGTCGCGCAGCCCGCGCAGGTTCTTGGCGACGGCGCCGCTCTGCGTGAGCACCATGCCGCCCTCGCCGGCCGCACCGAGGTTCTTGGTCACATAGAACGAGAATGTGCCCGCATCGCCGAGCGTGCCGCAGGCGGCGCCATCGCGGCGCGAGCCGTGGGCCTGAGCTCCGTCTTCGAGCAGCAGGAGCTTCTTTTCGTCGCACAGCGCGCGGAACGCCTGCATGTCCGCGAGCTGGCCGTAGAGGTGCACGGGCAGGATGCAGGTCGTGCGCGGCGTGATCGCGGCACGCGCCTTGGAGGGATCGAGCAGCGCCGTCTCCAGATCGACATCGGCGAGCACCGGACGGGCGCCCATCAGCGCGATCGAGGCCGCGGAGGCGAAGAAGGTGAACGGGCTCGTCACCACATCGTCGCAGGGCTTGACGCCGATGGCGAGCAGGCCGAGCCACAGCGCGTCGGTGCCGGTGCCGACGGCGATGCCGTGGGCCACGCCATGGAACTTGGCGAAGTCGCGCTCGAGCGCCTCGACCTCCGGTCCGAGCACATACTTGCCCGAGTCGAGCGTGCGCAGCACGGCCTCGTGCAGGGCTGGGCCGAGGGAGGCGCGCTCGGCGGCGAGGTCGACGGGGGCGATGGGCTTGTGGGCGGTGGCGGTGCTCGTCATGGGGTGATTTCCGAGGAGGGCCGCAGATCGTGCAGTGCGCGCGCCGCGAGCGCAAATGTCGAGCGGCGCAGACGGCGCGAAAGTGGCGTGCTGCGGCCAGATTTCGAGCCTGCTACGCTCTGCGCGATGTCGACCGCGATGCTTCTTCCGCTCCTCGCTCTCTGCCCCCAGACCCCGGCTCCGGCCGCCCCGACGCAGGGCTGGACCCAGGCCGAGCTCGAACGCGTCGCGCTCGAGATCCAAGGCGACATCGAGAAGCTGCGCGGCGAGGCCTTCAAGGCGCCTGTGAAGGTCAAGCTGGCTTCGAAGGCCGACCTGCGGGCCTATGTCGAAGAGCGGCTGCGCAAGACCGAGACGCCGGAGAAGCTCGCGGCCGACGCGCTCGTCGGCAAGCTGCTCGGCGTGATTCCGCCGGAGCTCGATGTGATGGCGGAGACGCTGCGACTGCTCGACAGCCAAGTGGTCGGCTTCTACGACCCCGACAGCGATTCGTTCAGCCTCATGGACGGCTGCCCGCTGGGCCTCGCGCGCATGACGATGGCGCACGAGCTCGGCCACGCGCTCGACGACCAGCTCTACGGCATCGACGCGCAGCTCGCGAAGCTCGGCAAGGACACGGATGCGCAGCTCGCGTACTGGTGCGTCGTCGAGGGCTCGGCGACGCTCGTTGGCAATCGCTGGCAGATGGCGAACGCGCGCTCGCTCGACGCGGCGAGCATGGCGGCCGCGGGCGAGATGATGAAGGGCACGTTCGACCAGTCGCCGCAGTGGCTGTGGAAGCCGCTGATCGGCAGTTACCTCGTCGGCTCAGGCTTCCTTGCGCGCAGCGAGAAGTGGCTCAGCGCGCAGATGGCGAGCGTGCCGAGCGCGGATGTCGCGCGGGCGTTCCAAGCGCCGCCCGTGTCCACGGAAGTTGCGCTGCATCCGGCGAAGTACTGGGACGAGAGCAAGCTCGACCTGCCGCAGCGTCTCGAGCTCGTCGCTGCGAGCGTGCCGAACGGTTGGAGCGTGCTGCGCGAGGACACGCTGGGCGAGTTCTCGTGCGCGATCGTCTCGCTCGCGCCCGCCAAGCGCGGCGGCGTCGATCTCTCGAACCCGATGGCGATGATGGGGCTCACATTCACGTCAAAAGCCGCCAGCGGCTGGGACGGCGATCGTCTCGCGCTGCTCGCGAAGGGCGAAGCGCGTGCGCTGCGCTGGCGCAGCGTTTGGGACAGCCCCGAAGACGCTGCGGAGTTCCGCGCGGCGCTCGCGGAGCAGCTCGCGCACCAGCGTGCGTGCGTCGAGAAGCTCGGCGCGAACGGACTGCACGGCGTCGAGTTGGCCGAGGGGCTCGCTCCGACGGAAGTCGAGCTGCTCGTGTGGACGGCCGTGGCCGCGGAAGCGGAGCTCGCCGAGCTGCGCGCCGGTGTTCAGTTGCAGGTTGTGCAGTAGGCGCTCGCGCGTTGCATCCATCCTCGTCCGCAACGAATGAACTCGCCGCTTCGCTCTTCGCTGCTCGCGCTCGCGGCGCTTTCTGCCTGCGCCGCGCCCAAGCCGCTCACGCTCGACGTTCCGCCGCTCGAGCGGCACTTGCCGGGCACGAGCCCGGTCGACGTGGAGCACTACGCGCTCAAGCTCGCGCTCGATCCGGGCGCGCGCACGATCGCGGGCGAGTGCCGCATCCGCTTCCATCCGCGCCACGACCTCGTGCAGGTGCTCGAGCTCGACCTCGATACGCTCGACGTCGCGGGCGTGAGCGACGAGGAAGGACGCTCGCTCTCCTTCGAGCGCCGTCCCGGTGTCGTTGCGATCGACTTTGGAGCACCGCTCGAGGCGGGCACGAGCCACGAAGTGGTGGTGCGCTACGGCGGCGTGCCGCGGCGCGGCCTGTGGTTCGCGGGTGCGCGCGACGGGGTGCCGACGCACGCGTTCACGCAGGGCCAGTGCGACGACTCGCGCGGTTGGTTCCCGTGCATCGACGAGCCCGCGGAGCGCGCGACCAGCGAACTCGAAGTCACTCTGCCGCGCGGCTGGATCTCCGTGGCTGCGGGAGAGAAGGTTGAGTCGCTCGCGAGTGCCGATGGCGGAACGGTCGACCTGTGGCGCATGAACGTGCCGCATCCGGCCTACCTGACGACCCTCGTCGCGGGTGAGCTCGTCGAGGTGCGCTCGCGCTGGAACGGCGTGCCGCTCGCTCTGGTCGCCGAGCCCGCACTCGACGAGCACCTCGAGGCGAGCTTCGAGCCGACGGCCGAGATCCTGCAGTTCTTCGAGGATCTCACCGGCGCGCGCTATCCCTACGCCAAGTACTCGCAGGCCGTGGTTGCGAACTTTCCGCACGGCGGCATGGAGAACATCTCGGCGACGACGCTGACGGACGCCTGCGTCGGCGACGAGCGCGCGCGGCGCGATTACGATCCGACCGGCCTGATCGCGCACGAGGCCGCGCACCAATGGTTTGGGAACCTGCTCACCTGCGCGGATTGGTCGCAGGTCTGGCTCAACGAAGGTTTCGCGACCTACGGCGAGCTGCTCTACCGCGAGGCCACGGCGGGGCGCGATGACTTCCGCGCGGCCATGCGCGATGTGCAGGACTTCTACATGGCGCAGGACACGGGCGCCCTGCGTCGGCCGCACGTGTGGGATCGCTGGCGTGAGCCGTTCGATCTCTTCACACGAGGCGGGCAGGCCTATCAGGGCGCCGCGAGCCGGCTGCATCTGTTGCGCTTCCAGCTCGGCGACGACGTGTTCTTCCGAGGTCTGCGGCGCTACGTCGCCGATCACCGCGGGCGCGCGGTCACAACCGACGACTTCCGACGCGCGCTGGAGCAGGAGAGCGGGCTCGACCTCGCGCCATTCTTCCAGCAGTGGTTCCTGCGGCCGGGCTACCCGGAGTTCGCGGTGCGCTGGAATTGGAGCGAGTCGCGGCGCAGCGTGCGCATCGAGGTCGAGCAGGTGCAGGCGAGCACCGACGGTACGCCGGCGGTGTTCACCGTGCCCGTCGATATCGAGGTGCGCGATGCGAGCGGCTCGCGGCGCACGCGCGTGACGATCGACGAGCGACGCGAGGTGATCGAGCTCGCGGCGCCGACGCGGCCGAGCTGGGTCGTGTTCGACAAACATGGCTGGGTGCCCAAGCGCGCGCGCACGGAGCGCGGTACGGACGAGTGGCGCACGCTTGCCAGCGAGTCCGACGACGTGAATGAGCGACGCGAGGCGCTGCTCGAGCTCGGAGTGCGGCTCGCGACCGAGCCGGACGAGCAGCGGCGCTGGAGCATCGCCGAGACGCTGCTCGATGGACTTGGCCACGCGTGCGAAGCCGTGCGGGTCGCGGCGGCGCGCGCTCTTGGCCGTGTGCACACATCGGCGGAGAGTCCGATCGCTCAGGAGTTGATGGGCCTCGCGAGCGCGGATCGCTCGGCGCGCGTCCGCGTCGCCGCGCTCGAGACGCTGGCGGCGTGGGAGACGCGCGAGGAGTTTGCGGCGTTCGCGCGCGAGCAGTACGCCGCTGAGTTCAGCCCCGCGACGATGGGCGCCGCCGCGCGAGTGGTGGCGCTGTCCGAAGGCGAGCCAGCACTGCCTTGGTTGCTACAGGAGTTGGGGCGCGCGACCTTGCACGACAGCCTGCGCGCGGCGCTCGTGCCGGCGGTGGCGAGCGTGCGGGGATCGCAGTCGTTGGCTGCGCTGCAGGCAGGGCTACTCGACGAGAGTTGGGGCGTCGCTGCTCGCGTGGCCGCGGCGCGGGCGCTCGGCGCGAGCGCCAAGGGTCGCAGCGATCTCTCGCGCGAGGCCTCGGCGCTGCTCGAGCGCACGGACCTGTTCCGGCTCCAGCTCGCGCTCGTCGAGCTCTTGATCGCCATCGACGACGGCCGCGCTCGCGCCGCGCTCGTGCAGTTCCACGGGCGCTGCAGCGACTCGCGCCCGCGCCGCGCGATCGAGGCCCACTTCGAGCGCGCGGGCCGCTAGGGTTCATGGCGAGCACCTTCGAGTCGGAGCTCGCCGAAGCCTTGCGCGCGGAGCGCGGTGCGCTGGCTGCTTACCGCCGGCTCGCCCGACTCGTGCGCGACCCAGAGCTCGCACGCCTGCTCGCCACGTTCGTCGAGGACGAGCGGCGGCAGATCGAGGAGCTCCTCGCGACGACGCGCGCGCTGGGAATCGAACCGGTGCGGCCGAGCCTGCGCCGCCGTGTGCTCGCGGAGTTGCTCGCCGCGACCGTGTGTCTCGGCGCCCGCCGCATGGTGCTGCGCCTGTGCCTCGACGCCGAGGAGACGCGCGCGCGCTGGTACGGGCATCTCGGCGGATTCTTAAGGCAGCAGGGCGAACTGCGCTTCGACGCGAGCTTTGCGCGCATGGCCCGGCTCAAGCTTCAACACGCACAGGCCCTCGGCGCTTGGGTTCGCAGCGACTAGAATCGGCGCGGATGGAACGTCGCGGTCAGAGCTTCTCGGAGCGGATCCACTCGCTCGTCCCGTTCGGGATCGGCGAGACCAAGCCGCATCACTTCCTCGAGATGCTCCGCATCGGGTGGCAGAACCGCGACAACCTGAGCTACGCGTGGGATGTACTCACGAAGGGTGTGTGTGACGGCTGCGCGCTGGGGACGAGCGGCCTGCGCGACTGGACCGTCGACGGCACGCACCTGTGCCTCGTGCGGCTCAACCTGCTGCGTCTCAACACCATGGGGCCGATGCCCGAGGGCGCCTGGGGCGATGTCGAGGCGCTGCGCGCGCGCTCCTCGAAGGACCTGCGCGAGCTCGGCCGCATTCCGTATCCGCTGCGCCGTCGCAAGGGTGAGCGCGGCTTCGCGCGCGTCTCGTTCGACGAGGCGTGGGCCGATATCGGTCCGCGCTGGCGCGCGTTCGACCGCAGCCGCACGGCGATGTTCGTGACGAGCCGCGGCATCACCAACGAGACATACTATGTCGCGCAGAAAGTGATGCGGTTTCTGGGCTCGAACTCCGTCGACAACTCCGCGCGCCTGTGCCACAGCCCGAGCGGCGCCGGCCTGAAGGCGACGGTCGGCGTGGCGGCGACGACATGCTCCTACACGGACTGGTACAAGGCCGATGTGATCGTGTTCCTCGGCTCGAATCCGGCCAACGACCAGCCGGTGTCGATGAAGTACCTGCACGAGGCGAAGAAGCGCGGCGCGCGCGTGCTGATGGTCAACGCCTATCGCGAGCCGGGCATGGAGCGCTACTGGGTCCCGTCGAGCGCGGACTCGGCGCTGTTCGGGACGCGGCTGGCGGACCGCTTCTTCCTCGTCAAGGTCGGCGGCGACCTCGCGTTCCTGAACGCCGTCGCGCGCCGACTGATCGAGCGCGGGGCGGTCGCGCGCGAGTTCATCGACGCGGCGACGACGGGCTTCGCCGAGCTCGAGCGCGCGCTCGCGCAGCTGCCGTTCGATGAGTTGCTCGCGCGCGCGGGCACGACACGAGCGGACCTCGAGGCCTTCGTCGACGAGCTCGCCCGCGCCGAGCGCGGCGTGCTCGTGTGGTCGATGGGCGTCACGCAGCACATGCACGGCGCCGAGACGGTCAAGGCGATCGCCAACCTCGCGCTGCTCCGCGAGTGGGTCGGGCGCGACGGTACGGGGTTGATGCCGATTCGCGGCCACTCGGGCGTGCAGGGTGGCGCGGAGATGGGGGCCTACTCGACGGCGCTGCCGGGCGGCGTCGCGATCGACGAGGAGAGCGTGAAGCACTTCTCGCAGCTGTGGGGCTTCGAGGTTCCGCGCGGCAACGGGCTCACCACCGTCGAGTACCTCGAGGCCGCGCACCGCGGTGAGCTCGACGGCCTGTACTGCATCGGCGGCAACTTCCTCGAGACCATGCCCGAGCCCGAGCGTATCGCCGCGGGCCTCGCGCGCATCCCGCTGCGCGTGCACACCGACATCGTGCTCACCAAGCAGATGCTGGTCGACCCGGCCGACATCGCGTATGTGCTGCCCTCGCGCACGCGCTACGAGCAGCGCGGCGGCGGCACGGAGACCTCCACGGAGCGCCGCGTGATCTTCTCCCCGCACATTCCCGGACACGATGTCGGCGAGGCGCGCTCGGAGTGGGAGCTGCTGCTCGAGCTGGCGCGGGCCGTCGAGCCCGAGCGCGCGGGCGCGGTGCACTTCGCCGATGCGGCCGCCGTGCGAGCGGAGATCGCGCGCGCCGTGCCGAGCTACGCCGGCATCGAGAAGCTCGAGCGTCAGGGCGACCAGTTCCAGTGGGGCGGCCCGCACCTGTGCGCGGAGCGTCGTTTCCCGACCAAGGACGGCAAGGCGCACTTCCAGCCGGTGGTTCCTCCAGCGGCGCGCGGAAGCGATGGCATGTTCACGCTCGCGACGCGCCGCGGCAAGCAATTCAACTCGATGGTGCAGGCCGCGCGCGATCCGCTGACCGGTGCCGAGCGCGACCACGTGTTCATGGCAGAGGAGGACGCGCGGCGGCTCGGCCTGCGGCACGACCAGCCGATTCGGCTGCGCAATTCACTCGGCGAGTACCGCGGCCGCGTGTTCGTCGCCGCGGTGACGCCGGGCACGCTGCAGGGACATTGGCCGGAAGTGAACGGACTCATTGCGCACGGTCGCGTCGATGCCGGTGGCGGCGTTCCCGACTACAACGCGGATGTGGCGGTGGAGTCGCTCGCGTGAGCTGGATTCGCACGATCGCGCCGGCGGATGCACAGGGAGAGCTGCGCGAGCTCTACGACGCGGCCGTGCGGCGCGCGGGGCGCGTGTACCAGATCCTGCAGCTGCAGAGCCTCAACCCCGGCGCGTTCCGCGCCTCGCTCGAGCTCTACAAGTCGCTGATGCACGGCCCGTCGCCGCTCTCGCGCCGCGAGCGCGAGCTCGCCGCCGTGGTCGTGTCGCGCGCCAATCGCTGTCACTACTGAACGCAGGCGCACCTGTGGGACCTCCGTGCCGAGGTTCGCGACATGCCGCCCGAGCAGCGCGACGCGTGGCTCGCATCCATTGAGCGCGACTGGCGCGCGGCGGCTCTGGTGGAGCGCGAGCGCGCGCTGTGCGAGTTCGCGGAGCGCCTGACGCTCGCGCCCGCGTCCATGCGCGAGGCCGATGTGCTCGCGCTGCGCGCCGCGGGCCTCGACGACCGCGCGATCCACGACCTCGCGCAGGTCGTCGCCTACTTCAACTACATCAACCGCATCGCCGACGCGCTGCATGTGGAGCTCGAGCCCGAGATGCCACCCGACCCGCGGGAGGCTTGAGCGCGAGGGAGTCGCTCCCACAACGCTCACCGGCCTCGCCGCGCGTTCGACGCACGGCCAAGCCGGTGGGAGTCGCCGCAGCTCGCCGCGGCCTGCCGAGCGCGCGCTAGAACTTGACTTCGCGCAGCTGGTCGACGGAGAAATCGAGCGACATTTCCTGATCGATGTTGATCAGGCGCCCCGTGCCCTTGAAGGGGTTGAAGATCAGCGAGCCGTTGAGCACGCGACCGTCGCGGAAGTACAGCGTGACCTTGTCCGCGGTGCGGGCGCCGAGCAACAAGTCGTAGAGGCGCTGGGAATCCGAGGTGACCTTGGCTTTCATCGAGTCGTAGTTCCGAAGGTGTAGGAGCTTGTGGGTTGTCTTGAGCCGACGAGCGTGTCTTCAAAGATCGTGCGGGACGAACCTTGGACATCGCTAGCGTGAACTTCCTGCGGGGGAGACGCTTGCCGTGGCGGTGCTGGCCGCGCGGGCAGGTGGAGCGAGCAACGCGGGCAGGGCCGCGACGAGTTGGGCGGACCAGGTCTCGAAGTTGGCGCCGTCGCGCAGCATCGCCGCGAGCTCGGCCGGCAGAGCAAGGCGTCCCTCGAGCACATCGGTCTCGCGGATCGAGACCGAGCCTTCGACGCGCACGAGTTGCACCAAGCCGACATGGACGGCTCCGACAGGATTGGCGTCGTCGTTGATCAGGCCGAGCGGCTCGAACTCGTAGCTGCCCTCGATCGAGAGCTCCTCCGCGAGCTCGCGTGCCGTGCCGCGCGGCACGGGGTTGCGACCGAGTACGCCCGCGAGGTCTTCGGGGTTGAGGTGCCCGCCGACGCCGAGCGTGAGCTTGTGGTGCAGGCGGGCCTCGCCGCCCTGCTTGGTGCGCCGCAGGAGCAGCACGCTGTCCCCACAGGCCACCATGTTGTAGGGGATGATCTGCTTCCACTCGGGCGTGATCTCGGCCCGCGCGCGTTCCACGAAAAAGCCGTGGCGCTCGATCACCTCGTGCAGCCGCGCCGCGCTCCAACCCTCGCCGAATGGCACGAAGCCGTGGGGGTAGTGGTCCGGGAAGAGCTCCCGGCGCGGGACGACAAAGACGAACTCCATTTGGGTGGGACGGGCCACCCCGCCCGGGCGGGCGCGTGGGGGCCTCTAAAAGAGTGCGAGTGAGGCAGAGACGAGTGAGACGGTGGGACAGTCGCGAGAGGCCACTCCGGCGGGTCGGGGAGCGCCTTGGGTGACGCCCTCGGCCCGGGGAAGGCCTGAGACAGATCATCGGATTCTCCCCGTCCCCCCCAACCTGTCAAGATGCTGAAGGTGTGTAGTTTGCAAAGCACTACTAATAGTGCTTTGCGCGTCGGCAGCCCCATCGCAGGGGGGGGAGTGGCGTGAGAGGTCCTGTAAGCCGGATCCTGGCTAGCCGCTTGCGCGGCGAGACCGTCCTTTCTCTAGGACCGAGCTCGCGCTCGGCCTCGAACGACCTACCCGGATGGCGAGGAGCGGGTCGTCCCCATGAGCCATCTCTATTTGGTCTTTCTCCGAGTGGGGTTTGCCCTGCCAGAGCTGTCACCAGCTCCGCGGTGCGCTCTTACCGCACCGTTTCACCCTTGCCGAGCGCCCCGTGAGGAGCGCGCGGCGGTTTGTTTTCTGTGGCACTTTCCCTGGCCTCGCGGCCGGTTGCCGTTGGCAACCACCCTGACCCGTGGAGTCCGGACTTTCCTCCTGCGGTTGCCCGCCGACGACGGTCCAGACCTCTCACGCCGCCCAGAGTCTAGCCTAAGGAGAGCCACTTGGCAGTCACCAAGCTCCGGCGGGTGCGAGGTTAGGCTACGCCACCTGAGGTCGCCCGGAAGGTCCCCGCATGCTGAACTCGCTCGTGCTCGTGGCGCTGTCGTGGCTGTGCGCGCTGGCGCCCTTGGACGAGAAGGCGCTCTCGGCGGCGCAACTGAAGTTCGCGCAGGCCGCGGCGGCGGGGACGCAGCAGGAGAAGGCGGCGGCGCTGGCGGAGCTCGTCGGGCTGGGCGATGCCGGAGCGGTGCCGACCTTGACGCTGGAGTACGGCAACGCGGCCGAGGGGCTGCGGGCAGGCCGCGAAGAGGTGCTCGCGCTGCGCTATGCCTGCGAGCGCCGGGAGGTCGTGATCGCGGGACTGCGCGCGCAGGCGGAGCGCGATGCGGCCGTGAAGCCGACGCTCGAGCGCGAGGAGGAGCGGCTGGCGACGCTGCGCAAGGAGCGCGCCAAGGCGGAGAAGAAGGTCGCGGAGCTCGAGCCGTGGAGAGACGCGGTGGCCGACGGGCTGGCGCGGCTGTGCGAGGTGCTCGGGCCCGCGCGGCGGCGCAAGAGCGACGGCGAGATCTGGGCGGACGCGCGCGAGGGCGCGGATACCTTGCAGCGCGCGGCGGCTGCGGAGCTCATCGGGCGCATCGGCGGGCCGGGGACCGCGGCGGGGCTGCACGAGCTCATGTGCGAGTCGGCCGCGAGCATCGACAAGCTGCGCGCGCGCATCGCCAAGGCGATGGGGGATGTGCGCAAGCTCGAGCGCCGCTGGCAGGAGGAGGCGGCCGCGAACGACGGACGCGTGGCGCAGGCCACGGCGGACCAGTACGAGCAGGCGAAGCGCGAGTCGAGCGAGCTCGTCACGCTGGGCTATCGGCTCGAGATACTGGTCGAGGCGTCGGGGCGCGGTGCGGCGGCGGCGCTCGCGCGCGAGAGCGGCAAGGAGCTCGAGAAGACGCTGGCGAAGCTGGTCGGCGCGCTCAAACGCTCGAAGGACCGCACGCGCATCGACACGCTGCGACTGCTCGCCCAGTGCAAGGGTGACAGCGTGAAGGAGCAGCTACGCATGCTGCTCGCGGCCGAGACGGAGCCGCTCGGCATCGCGACCTTGGTCGACGGGCTCTCGGCGCTCGGCGACGCGACGATCGAGCCGGCGCTGATCGGCAAGTTTCTCCCGCACCAGTCATGGTATGTGCGCGCGCGGGCTGCGGCGGCGCTGGCTCAGCTGCGTTCGCGCGCGGCGGTGCCGGCGCTCGTCGCGCGCCTCGAGAAGGAAGAAGGGCGCTCGCGCTCGGACATGAACGCCGCGCTGCAGTCGCTCACGGGCCAGAACTTTCGGCCGGTGTTCGCGATCTGGCAGCGCTGGTGGAAGGAGAACGAGGCGAGTTTCGTCGTGCCGCCGCTGCCGCCGGAGAAGACCGCGCTCCAGGAGGCGGCCGAGACGGGCGGCGTGACATTCTTCGGCATCGCCACGGAGAGCCAGCGCGTGCTGTTCGTGCTCGACCTGTCGGGTTCGATGCAGTTCTCGATGGTGCCGAAGAACAACCCCAACGACGATCCGGGGCGGCCCTACGACTTGCCGGGTCAGGGCGAGTCGTCGCGGCTCGAGGCGGCGAAGCGCGACCTCGCCAAGGCCGTCGGCGGGCTGCGCGACGGAGCGCTGTTCAACTTCGTGCTGTTCGCCACGGATGTGTGGACATGGTCGGACGAGCTCGCGACGATGACGCCGGAGATGCGCAAGCAGGCTGCGGACTTCATCGCGGCGTCGGACGCCGTCGGCGCCACGAACATCTACGGAGCGCTCGAACGCGCGCTCGACCTCGCGGGCGCGAAAGGCGGCGCGGCGTGGTCCGCTCCGGTGATCGACACGATCTACTTCCTCACCGACGGGCGCGCGACCGTGGGGATCACGACCTCGACCGACGAGATCCTCTCCTTCGTGCGCGAGCGCAACCGCAACTCCGGCATCGTGATCCACACCATCGGCCTCTCCGACGCGCACGACGCGGTGCTGATGCGCCGCCTCGCGGAAGAGAACGGCGGAACCTACGTGGGGCGCTAGCGATGGCCGGCACGGAAGCGCTCGCGACCTACCTCGAGTTGCGCGTGTCCGCGGAGGACGGCTCGGAGGGCGTGGGGCTCTCGCACTCGTCGAAGGGCCTGTTCCTGCTGCATGTGCTCGAGCTCGCGGCTTACGGTGAGCCGCGCGGCGGTGTCACGCTCGTCCACGACGCCGGCGACCACGGCGGGCGCTATCTCGACACGGCGCGCGTGCTGGCCGAGGCACGCTTCGCGGTGGCGCTGCCCGACCTGCGCGGCCACGGCAAGAGCGAGGGAGCGCGCGGACACAGCGCGGGCATCGCCGAGGTGCTGCGCGACCTCGACTCCGTGCAGGATCACCTCGCGTACCGGCTGCCCGTGGCGCCGAAGGTGCTCGTCGGCGTGGGGCTCGGCGCGCTGTACGCGCTGCGCTACACGCTCGACAAGCCCAGCAATGTGGCCGCGCTCGTGCTCGTCTCGCCGCGCTGGCGGCCAGCGTTTCGCGTGCCCGCGGCACCCGGTGGACTGCTCAAGCTCTTCAAGAAGCTCGCGCCGGATGCACCGGGCGCGATCGGCCATGCCCCCGCGCAGCTCTTCCGCGACGAGGGCGCGCGGCGCGATTGGAGCGCCGACCCGCTCGTGCACGATGTGATCACGCAGCGCGCGATCGAGCAGGTCGCCGCCGTGGCCGCGGACGCCGAGCGGCGTCTCGCGCAGGTGGGTGTGCCGACGCTGGTGCTGCACGGCGAGGGACGCGAGCTCAGCGACGCGTCGATCTCGAAGGCCGCCGGCACTTCCGTCGAGGTGCGCGAGCTGCGCGGCGCGGCCCACGAGCTGCTGCACGACGCCGGCGGCCCGCAGGTCGCCGCGCTCGTGCGCGACTGGCTCGTGCGGCAGCTCGGCTAGGGGCCGGATCAGCTCTGGAATGGGCCGCGGAGTCCGCCTCGGGGAGGTCCGCCTCGGGGAGGTCCGCCTGACGCGCGCCTCAGCGCCTGCGCTCCGGCACATGCGGATCGGACAGGGGGATCGGACTTTCCCACTCGATGCCGCGGCGGCGCGCCTCGCGCACATGCGCGTCGTGCTCGCGGGCCTCGACCTTGTGTTGCTCGAAGCCCGTCGCGAGCGCCTTGGCGAGCGCCTTCGCGTCGGCCTCCGGCTTCACATGGACGAGCACCTTGCCGCCGAGTCCGTACGGATCGGGCTGCACGACGCTCGTTCCGAGCTCCGGGGCGAGCGCTTCGAACTCGACCGCTTCGTGGAGCATGACATAGTGCGCTTCGCCGACGAGCTCCTTGCTCCATGCGAGCTTGGCGAGCTTGCGCGCGAGCGCCTGCGCGGCAGCCTCGTCCTTGCCGCGCACGACGACCAGCGGCCGCATGTCCGCCGCCGCCACATTCAGCGCGAGCCGCAGGTTGCGCAGGGTCGGCAGGGCCTCGATCGGCTTGGCCTTCTCGGCGTACTTGGCCGCCGTGGCGTCGAGCGCCGCGACGAAGCGCTCGACTTCGCCGTAGCTCATGCTCGGCGAACGCGAGCCCGCCGTGAGCTTCTTGCCCGTGGGGTCGAGCAGCGCGAACGAGGTGTTCTCGAGCCCGCTGCGGCCTGAGAAGACATAGCTCAGGATCTTGGCTTCCTCGGCGTCCTCGTAGGTCTGCGGGCGCACGCACACGAAGGCGCGCGAGGCGGCCACCACCTGCGGCTGCGACAGGACACGCCTGTCGGTCTGTTGGTAGCCCGGTCACCACACGCCGGGCACGCGCTGGCACTGCGGCGCGGCCGACATGAACAGCATCGGACGGGCGGTGCGCTCGGCTTCCGCGAGCGCTTCCGACCATGTGCCGAACCAGGCGATGCCCGGTTCCGTCGGCTGCTCGTGGATGGGGAGCGGTCCCGGCGGGCGCTCACTGTCGGGCGCCGGCGGGGGTGCGCCTTGCGTGGCTGCGAGCGGCGCGGCGCGGGTGCACAGCGCGCACAGCAGCGCAACGGTGAGTCGGATGGGGCTGGGCATGGCGTCCTCCGCGCTAGGGAACCCCGCGCTCGGCGTCGGGTTTCGGTCCCGGGGAGTTCGGGCTGGGGCTGGGGCCGGGGCCGATGGGGCGCGTGGTGGGCTCGCCGGAGCGCAGCCAGTCGTCGAGCAGGACCAGCGCGCTCCAAGAGTCGCGGCGGGCGCGGGCGTCGCGGCCGCGGTGGCCGGCTTCGCGCAGGAGCTCCTCGGCGGCCTTGGTGGTGAGGCGCTCGTCGTGGCACAGGACGCGCAGGCGCGGAAAGCGCGCGGCGAGGCGCGCAGCGAAGGCCCCGACATCCGCGGCGCGCGGACCGTCGCTGTCGTCCATGTTGCAGGGCCAGCCGACGAGCAGGGTGTCGATGTCGCGCTCCTCGAGCACGGCCTCGACGGCCGCGAACAGGGCCGGCGAGTCGCCGGGGCCTTGGAACGGATCGAGCGGCGTGCGCGTGATGCGCAGCGCGTCCGTGCAGGCGAGGCCGGTGCGCTTGGTGCCGTGGTCGAGGGCGAGCACGCCGCGGCGCGCGGAAGGGCTCACAGGAACTCTCGCGCCTCGCGCTCGACGCGCTCGACGAGCATGCGCACATCCTGCGCGCGCTCCTTGCGGCACACGAGCGTGACCGAGCCCGAGTGGACGACGACGAGGTTGTCGACGCCGAGCAGCGCGACCAGCGAGCCGCGCTCGCCGTGCACGATGCAGTCCTGAGAGTCGCTGGCGACCAGCTGCACGCCGCCCGTCTTTACATTTCCAACTGCATCGCAGGTGTGCACGGTCGCGAGCGCGTCCCACGACCCGACATCGCTCCAGAAGTAGTCGATGGGCAGCATGCACACATTGCTGGCGCGCTCCAGCACGCCGACATCGAGCGAAACGCTCGGCAAGGTTGGGTAGATCTGCTCGAGCTCCGATTCCGTGAGTGGGCGGTCGAGGGCGCTCCACACTTGCGGCAAGTGGTCCGCGAAGGCGCGTTCGATCGCCGCGCTGCTCCACACGAACATGCCGGAGTTCCAGTAATGGCCGCCCTGCTCGAGGAAGCCGCGCGCGCGCTCGAGGTCGGGCTTTTCGACGAAGCGCTCGACGGCGTGGATGGCGATGCCATCGGTGATCGCGGACGCGAGGCCAGCCTTGATCCAGCCGAAGCTCGTGGCGGGGAAGGCGGGGTGCACGCCGAAGACGAACAGCGATTGATGGGAGCTCGCGGCGGCGACGGCGGCGCGCAGCGAGCGCTGGAATGCTTCGCGCGGCCGGATCACATGGTCGGCGGGCAGCACGACCTGCACCGAACGCGGTGAGCGGCGACGGATCTCCGCGGCGGCGAGCGCGATGCACGCGGCGGTATTGCGGCCGACGGGCTCGACGATGACATTCGCGGCCGGGAGGTCGGGGAGCGCGGCGCGCACCTCATCGACTTGCGCGCGCGTCGTCACCACGAGCACGCGCTCGATCGCAATGATGCCCTCGAGGCGCGCCCGCGTCTCCGCGAGCATCGAGCTCTCGCCGACGATGTGGAGGTATTGCTTGGGGCGCTGGCGCCGGCTTGCGGGCCAGAAGCGCGTGCCGATCCCGCCGGAGAGCAGCACCGCGAACAGCGGGGGGGCGTCGTGGAGAGCCATGTGGAGCCAAGGGTACCGCTCGCGGGCTCCCGAAGGCACTCTCGCGCTAGAAGCGAGCCGGCAGCGGGGCGAGCGGCGGCAACGGCAGGTCGCGGGGGCCTCGGTGCTTGTCCGTGGCGCGCCCGAGCGCACCTTGGATCTCGACCCGCGGGCGGGCCATGTCGCCGCGGATCGCCACGCGCACGAGGCCCGACTGCACCCAATAGATCACGCGATTGAAGAAGCCCAGCCAGTCGAGCATGCGGTACTGCACCTCGAGGTCGAAGTCGAGGCGGCCGTCGAGGTCGAGCGTGCCCTCGCCGTCGAGGGAGAGCAGTGGGCTCTCGATGCGCAGGTTGCGCATGCGCAAGGCGCCCTCGGAGAGCGCGAGGTCGGACTCGATGCGCTCGAAGACCGAGCCGGTCTCGACCTTGAGGCTCGCGAGCAGGTCGCGCACGACGGGGATCGACCACAACACCGAATTGTCGACTTCGAGCTTGCCGCTGCCGCGGATGCCCGAGACGCGCTCGAGATCGCCGGAGAGTTCGAGTCGCGCGTCGAGCGTCCCGCGGCTCGCGAAGTCGGACTCGAACATACCGGCCAACAGGCCTTCGAGCTCGACATCGTAGAGCGCGCCGGCGAGCTCGAAGCGATAGGGCTCGGCGAGCTCGATCGCGAAGAACGGGCGCTCGCCTCCGGTCGCGGGGAGCGAGTCGATGCGTCCATTCTCGAGGCGCGCCGCAAGTCCGATCACATCGAGGCGTCCGTTGGCATAGGCGAGGCGCATCGACGCGCGCTCGATCTCTCGATCGCTGATCTGGCCGTGCAGGTTCGACACGCTGGCCTGCAGGTGCGCGCCCGCTGGCCCGAAGGCGAACTCGTCGATCGTGACCAGCGCCGTATCGACCTCGATCGGCAAGCCCAGATCGATCGACATCGCGCGCGCCTCGATGCTGCCGCGCAACACGGCCTCGCCGATACCGTCGGCTCCGGTCTCGAGCTCGAGCCGCGCGTCACGGATGTCGAGCTCGCCGCGCCAGCCGAGATCGTCGAGCAGGCTCGCGACCAGCGTCTCGTCGAAAAACGGCGCGAGATGCTCGCGATCGATGGGGAGCTTGAGCGCGTCCAGCGAAGTCTCGAAGCGGAAGCGGTCTGCGTGCGAACCGAAGCGCGTGTCGCGCAGGAAGAGCGGCGTGCCGGCGAGCTCCGCGCGCAGCTCGGCTCCGTAGAGGTCCCCGGCTCCGGATTGCTCCAGCGTGCCGACGAGCGCGGCGAGGTCGAGGCGCCCGAGCTCCGCGGCCGTGCGCACGTCGTTCTCGCGCAGGTACACTCGGTAGAGCGACTCGAGCGCGCGCGGCGCAGCCTCGGGCAGTACGAAGTCGCCGTGGAAATCGACGCGGCCGGTGACATTCAGGCTGGCCAGTCCAGGGCCGGCGAAGCCGCCGACGCCGCTCGCGCGGGCCTCGGCGAGCGCACCGCCGAGCGCGGGGTGCGAGAGGTCGAGTGCGGCGGCGTGCAGCTCGATGGCGCCGTCTCCGACCGCCGGGATGTCGGCCTGCGCGGCCACGGTGCCCCCGGCGACCCAGTGCCCGACGAGCGGAACGACGCGGCCGCGAGCGCCCGCGCGCGGCGCATCCT
>VGYZ01000047.1 GCA_016872795.1 Planctomycetota bacterium | reverse complement strand
GCGCGAGACCGAGATCCTTCGAGCGAGCGAGCAGCGCATCGTGCAGTGGTCCGCGTCCGACGAACGCGATGCGAGCGCTCGGCAGGGCGCGCGTCGCGGCTGCGAACGCATGCAGTGCCAACATGGGGTCCTTGCGCTCGATCAGGTGTCCGACCACGAGCACGAGCTCGCCCTGTGGCGCGAGAGCGAGGTCGCGGCGGCATTGCAGGCGCTCGCGCGGTTGAAAGAGCTCGCCATCGACGCCATTTGCGACCAGCACGCCGCGCTGCGCGCCCCCGAGCTCGTCCATGCGCCGCACGAGGTCCTCGGACACCGCGCACCAGTACCCCGCCGTTCTTAGGTTGCGCGCCAGATCGTCGCCCAATCCTGCCTCGCCGGCCACGGCGAGCACGTCGCTGCCGCGACCGTTCACGACGCATGGGACGCCTGCCGCGACGAGCCCTCCCGCGGCTTGGCTCGCAGGCCAGGCGTAGTCCAGCACGACGACGTCCGGTCGCTGCCCGCGCAGGATCACTCGCAGGCCGGCGCGTGCAAAGCTCCGCGCGTTGAAACGCGGAAAGCGCGGAAGGTGCAGATAGCGTGGACGCATCACGTCGAGACCGCGGCGGGTTTCGACCGGCGCCATCTCCGCGAGCTCGCGCCACGCCGCGCGGCCCAAGGTGATGGGAGTCCAAGGCAGCGGCTGTACGACGCGTACTTCGTGGCCGCGCGAGCGCATGAGCGCCCAGCGTCGCTCGGCGAAGATGCCCTCGCGCGGACGCGGAACGCTTGGAAACAGCGAAGTGAGGACGGTGATCCTCACGCGGAAAGACCCCGCACGGCGTGGCGCCGACGCCAGTGCTCGAGCACGAGCAGGCTCCACAGCACACGACCATGGTCGCGCAGCCCCGAGCGATGTTCCGCCAGCCGTGCTCGCAGGATATCCTTGGCGAACCACTCGTTGGGCAGCGTGTGGATTGCGTCCTCGATGCTCTTGCCGAGCGGTCCAGCGATCCACGCACGCAGCGGTGTGTCGAAACCGCGCTTGCGTCCGTCGAGGATCTCGCTCGGCACGCGAGATCGCAGCGCAAGGCGCAGCGCGTGCTTGCCGCGGCCTCCACGGACCTTCTGTCCCGCGGGCAAGGGCGCGAAGCGCTCGACGAAGCGATGGTCGAGCAACGGCGGCCGGACTTCCAGCGAAGCACCCATCGACGCGCGATCGGCCTTGGCGAGGATCTGGTCGGGCAAGTATGTATGGAAGTCGGCGTACTGCACGCGGTACAGCGGATCGTCGATTGTGACGCGCTCATACCAGCGGCGGAACTCTGCCGCCGGATCGTGTCGAAGCAGGCGCGCACCGAGGTCCGGCGCGAGCAGCGCGAGCGCATCGATGCGCGCGAGCTGGGTCACGCTGTGGAAGTAAGCATCGGCGGGATGGCGCGCCATGTTCTCGAGGAATGTCTTTCCGCGCATCCACTGGGGCGCCCAATCGGCCTTGGGGTAGACCCGACCAAACGCTCCGGCGAGAGCCCGCCCGGGGGCGCCGAGCGCGCGCCGCACGCGATTCTCCGCCACATCGTGGATGTAGCGCCGATAGCCTGCGAAGGTCTCGTCCCCACCATCACCGCAGAGCGCGACGGTCACATGCCTGCGAGCCATGCGCGCGACGAGATATGTCGGCAGGGTCGACGGATCGGCGAGCGGCTCGTCGAAAATCCACGGCAACACCTCGGTGGCGAGCTTCGGATCCGGCTCGAGGATCTCGGTGTGATGAACGGCACCGAGGCGCCGCGCGGTGTTTCGAGCGAGATCGAGCTCGTCGTACTGCTTGTCATGGAAGCCGACCGAGCACGCCACGACTGGCTGCGATCGAGCGCGAGCCATGCTCGTCACCACGGCCGTGCTGTCGATGCCGCCCGAGAGGAACGCACCGAGCGGTACATCGGCCGCGAGCTCTTCCTTCACGGTGCGATCGAGCCAGTCGAGCACTTCCTCGTCGCTCGTGGGCGCGGCGAGCGATGCGGTCGGCAGGTCCCAGTGCGTGTGCACGACTGGCTCGGTGCCTGGCCGCCAAGAGAGCGTGCTCGCGGGCGGTAGTCGCCGGATTCCACTCCATGCGGACTCCTCTCCACCCGTGTAACCAAGGACGAGATAGTCGAGCAGCTTCTCCGGCCGCAGTTCGCGTGGCGTGGTCCCCCATTCGAGCAGCGCCTTCGGTTCGCTCGCCCAAAGGAGCCCCTCGTGCGTGCGCGCGTAGAACATCGGCTTGATGCCGAGTCTGTCCCGACCGAGCACGACTTTCGGTCGCAGTGGATCGCGCAGGTCGAGCAGGCAAAACGCGTACATGCCGACGAGCCGTTCGGCGCAACGCTCGCCATGCTCTTCGTAGAGGTGCAGGACCACTTCCGAGTCGCAGCGCGTGCGGAAGCGGTGCCCCTTCGCTTCGAGTTCCGCCCGCAGCTCGACGAAGTTGTAGATCTCGCAGTTGATCGCGAGCGCGATCGTCCCGTCCTCGTTCTCGATCGGCTGGTGACCGCCGGAGAGGTCGATGATCGAGAGCCGTCGGAATCCCACCGCCAGCGGACCGCGCGTCCACACTCCCTCGTCGTCGGGGCCGCGCAGCGCGAGCGTACGCGTCATGGCGCGCACACGCTCGGGGTCCGGACGCCGAGTCAGGTCGTCGAAGGCCACGCCGCACAGACCGCACACGGCGTCAGCTCCGAATCTCTTGCAGCGTGCCGCGCACGAAGCCGTTGCGTCCCGCCGCGCGCTGGAAACCGCGCGCTTCCACGAGTTTCAGCTCGCCGCCGTGACTGCGCGGACCTTCGTCGGGCACCAGCCCGTCCATCTCGCGCATGGCGATGCGCTCGAAGACCAGAATGATCGCCACGAAGTGATAGAACAGGTCGAACTGCGCGCGGTTGAGGAACGTGCTGCCGACCACGAACGCAACCATCGAGGCCTCGAACATCGTGGCGTATTCGAGGATCCAGCTCGCGTAGTAGGCTTGCTGCGCGCGCCGCCGAATGCGCCACAGGCTCCAGAAGGACAGCACGATCAGCGTCATGTACAGACAGAACGCGGGCAGCCCGCACTCAGCCAGAATCTGCAGGTAGGCGTTGTGCGCGACGCGCCGCCCCTCGCTCTGGGCGCCCGAGGCGTACTTCCAGTAGTTCTGCTGGAACATCCCGTAGCCGACCCCGAACACCGGATTGGCCTCGGCCATGTTGAGCGCGGTCTTCCACGCTGCGAGCCGACCCATGGCCGAGCCATCGGCCTCGAAGTTCTGGATGGTGGAGAGTCGATCGATGTACGAGCGATCGACGAACGCGATCGCAGTCAAGCCGCCGAGGCCGACGATCATGAAGCCGGCCACGCGGTTGCGGGAACGCCAGATCAGTGCGGCGCCGACCGCGCATAGGGTCAAGAACGCCCCGCGCGAGTGCGTCAGGATGATCGTCAGCACCGTGAGCGGGATCATCGCCACGAAGCCGCGCTTCAGGATGCGGTTTTTCTCCGCCAGCGCGATCTGGATCAGGAGCGGCAGGCCCATGCACAGGGCAAGGCCGAAGTTGTTGTTGTCCTCGAGCATGCCGCCTGGTCCTTGCAGGACCTTGATGCGACCGAGCGAGAGCACGCCCGAGAGCCCGACCTTGACGCCGTAGAACCCGAACGAAAGCGCGATCACCCACATCAGCACGCGCAGGTGCTCGCGCTTGATTACGACTGCGGCGGTGAACAAGGCGACGATGATGATCTTGCAGTACTCGATGTAGAAGTTGATGACGGTCGGACCGAAGCTCCCCGTGTAGAGGACCGAGAGACCGACCCAGATCGTGAGCAGGATCATCACGGTCGAGCGCAGGTCGCGTTCGAGCCACTTGGATCCCGAGCGCGCGAGGTGGCCTGCGAGCATCACGCCGGCGATCAAGAACGACCAGCGCTGCTCGCGCGCAAATCCCCAGCAGAGATCCTGCGTGCGCATGTAGGCGAGCCACGAGAAGGACAGCAGGCCGATCAGCGGCCGCCGGAAGCACACCGGCAGCAGAATGGCGATCACCAGCGAAAAGACAATGTCGCGCACGGGCTAAGACCGTCTCCCGCGGCGATCCCGCGTCCCGATCGCACAGAGGGTGTGGAACGCGACGGGCACGTGACCCCTCTAGCGCAACGCCTCGCGGAGATCGTCGAGCGCGCTGGCGAGTCCCGAGCCGAGCAGCTGCGGACGGTTGTCGAAGGCCCACGCGACCCACAGGATCGAGCCGGCGAACGCGAGGGTCGCGACGGTTGCGATGGCGCGGCGGGTGCGGTCGTCGCGACGCTGGCTGCGCGTGCGGATCTCGTTGACGATGCCGAGCACCGGGACGGCGAGCGCACGCCCCGCGTCGGCGGCCCCGCGGAATCCGCTGCGACCGAACTCGCTGGCGAGCGCCAACAGCACCCCGATCCCCAGACCGAGGATGGCGGATGCCACGATCACTATCGCGCTCGACGGTGAGCTCGGGCTGGTGGGCGCGCGCGCGAGCTCCGTCACTTCGAACGGGCTCGAAGTGCCTTCCGTGATCTGATCGACGAAGCGTTTCTGCGTCAGAAACGCAGCGCTCGCCTTCTGGTAGTTGTCGTTGGCGACCGTTGCGCGCGCATCGAGATCGCGCAGCTCCTTGAAGATCTCCACGCGCTCCGCGTTCTGGATGCGCAGCGTCGCGACATCGCGGTCGAGCTGTGCTCGCTGCGCCTCCGCCTGCTTGAGCGAAAGCTCGCGCTGCTGGATTTGGCCGAGCAGCTGATCGCGGCGCGGATTCGGTCGCGTGGTCGTGCGCAGCTCGGGCGCCGAGGCGCGCGAACGCAGCTGCGCCGCCTTCTCCTCGAGGATCCGGATCTTGCGCTCGGCCACCTGATAGGGTGTCGCGATTTCCTTGTACGGACGCTGAGTCTCGCGCAGATCCGCGATCTCCTGCTCGATGCGTGCCAACTCGTCGTCGAAGCTGACGCCGCCCGAGAGACCTGAAGCGTCGACGATCGTCAGTGGCTCGGTCTCGTACTGCTCGCTGAGTGCCGCGAGCGCGGCCTTGTCCGAGGTGATCTGCGACTCGACCTCGGCGAGCCGCACGATCGACTGGTTGAGTCGCGTGAAGACCGGATCCTCGTCGCGCTGCCGTCCGCCGCCGGGAGCCTGCTGCGTCGCGGAGATCGCGTAGTCTTTCTGGAACTTGGCGGACTCCTCGTTGCGCTTGTTCAGTTCGTTGGCCGCCGCCGCCATGTTGTTGCGCAGCACTTCGAGGTTGAGCCGTGCGTCCTTGCGATAGCGATCGAGGACTTCCTGCGTGTACGCATCGCGCAGCCGGTTCAGGAACTGCTCAGCGCGCTGCGGATCGTCGATCGTGTACGAGATGCCGATCAGGCTGGAGCCGCCCGCATTCTTGGCGGCCACCGGAGTCAGGACGATGGCATTGATCTGCTCGCGCACGAAGTCGTTCTGTTCGGCCGGGTTGAGGGACGTGTACTCGGGCCACTCGAGCTTCTCGATCACGCGGCGCACGCGCTCGTACTGCTTGATCTGCCACGGCGTCGCGGTGACATCGCGCACGATCGCGGTCGTGTCCATGCCGCCCTGCCCGCTGAACGGCAGCGGCACATCGCGCACCTCGAGCGCCGTGAAGGCGGTGTACTTCTTCGGCACGAGCCCGCTCGCGAGCACGCCAATCGAAAGCACGACCGCGGCCGGTGCGAGCACGCGGCCAAGGCGCCGGCGCAGGGCCGAGGCGACTTCCTTCAACTGGTTCTGGTTCTGGTACTGGTACTGGTTGGCGGGCGCCATGGCACGCAGTCCCCTAGAAGAACCCGGCTTGGTTGTTGTTGCGGAAGCCGCGGCCGCCGAAGCCGCCGCCGTTGATGATCCAGATCGAGCTGGCGATGTTGCGCAGCACGTTGGTGATCGGGAACATCAGGTCCGCGAGGAAGTAGCCGAGTTCCGCGATCATCGTCGGCGGCACATAGATGATGTCGCGCTCGCGCAACTGGATGTTGTCGGTCGAGTCGCCGTTGCCGTCGAGCATGGCCGAGATGTTGACCGGGATCACCAGCGGATCGCGGGGATCGGCGCGAATCACGCGCGTGCGCGCGAGGTTGGCGGTCTGCGGGTCGGGATTGGCGTCCATCACGGCGTCGAACACCGTCAGATCGCCGGGAAACTGCTTGCGGCCCTGACCGGCGACCTCGCCGAAGACATAGTACACCTTGCCTGCGGTCTGGATCCGGACCTCCACTTTCAACTGAGCGAAGTACGGCGCGTACTTCTGCGTCAGGAAAGCCTCGAGCTCCGAGCGCGTCTGTCCGGCGACATGCACCTCGCCGATCTCGTTCAGCACCACCGTGCCGTCGACTTCGATGCGCACGGCCTGGTTGATCTCGGCGTTGAACGCGTCGCTGATCTGGATCGTGTCCCCGATCGTGACATAGTTCTGGTCCTCGGCGTTGCCCGTGTAGCGGTTGCCAAAGCCCTTGTCATTGAGGTACTGCAGCACGCGCTTGTCGGGAGCGGTGCTGCTGCACGCACCCGTCGCGAGCGCGATGGCGACGAAAAGGACATGGAGCCACAAGTGCTTGGCCGTGGTCATGGGTCGGGGGAGGGGCTTGGTTGCCCCACGGGGTCAGTCCGCCCCTTCCATCGGCTCCGGGCGGCCCGGAGCTTGCGGAAAGGGAGTGCGGCCTAGCCGCCATACTGGCGGGCTAGGTACTCACGGTAGGCGCCGCTGCGGACCCTTTGCAACCATCCAGCCCGGGATCGGTACCACGCGATCGTGAGCGGCAGCGCGTCCTCGAGGCGGTAGCGGGGCTTCCAGCCCAACTCCCGTTCGATCTTCGAGGCATCGATGGCGTAGCGCCGGTCGTGCCCGGGGCGGTCCTTGACATAGCGGATCAGGCTCTCGGGCTTTCCCAGTTCCGAGAGCAGGCGCCGCACGATGGCGATGTTCTGGTACTCGTTGTGGCCGCCGATGTTGTAGGTCTCGCCCAGCCGACCCCGCTCGAGCACGGCCAAGATCGCCTCGCAGTGGTCCACGACGTACAGCCAGTCGCGAACATTCTTCCCGTCTCCGTAGACCGGCAGCGACTCGCCGTCGCTCGCCTTGGCGATCATCAGCGGGACGAGCTTCTCCGGGAACTGGAAGGGCCCGTAGTTGTTGGAGCAGCGCGTGACGAGCGCCGGGAAGCCGTGGGTGTGGACCGCGGCGCGCACGAGCAGGTCGCTCGCGGCCTTGCTCGCCGAGTAGGGCGAGTTGGGCGCGAGCGGGGTCTCCTCGGTGAAGTAGCCCGTGTCGCCGAGCGAACCGTAGACCTCGTCCGTCGAGACATGGACGAAGCGTTCGACTCCGTGCGCACGCGCCGCATCGAGCAGCACCTGCGTTCCGAGCACATTGGTCTGCACGAACGGCAGTCCCGACTCGATCGAACGGTCGACATGGCTCTCGGCCGCGAAGTGCACCACCGACACCGGACCGCCGAAGCGCCGCGCCGCAGCGAAGGCGCGCTCGACATCCTCGCGCCGCGCGATGTCGCCGCGCACGAACTCGTAGTTCTTCCAGCCCTCGAGCGAGATCAGGTTCTCGAGGTTGCCGGCATAGGTGAGCGCGTCGAGGTTGACGACCTTCCAGTCCGGACGGGACGCGTGCAGGAGGTGCAGGAAGTTGGAGCCGATGAAGCCGGCGCCGCCGGTGACGATCAGGGTCTTCATGCGAGGGGTTCCGCGCGCAGGTACGAGGCCAGCGCCTCGCGCCAGTCCGCGAGCCGGCGCCCGCGCAGCGCGGCGAGGCGCGCGCTGTCGAGGACACTGTAGGCCGGACGGCGGGCCGGACGCGGGAATTCCTGCGTGCCACAGGCCTCGACCGGCACATGGCCGAGGCCGCTCGCGCGCAGGACGGCCACGGCGAGCTCGTGCCAGCTGCAGGCGCCTTCGCAGGCTGCGTGGAAGACTCCGCTGCCGCGCAGGCGCAGGACATCCCACAGGGCGGGCGCGAGCTCGAGCGTGGTCGTCGGCGATCCGAACTGGTCGCTCACCACCTTCAGCCGCCCCTTCTCGCGCGCCAGCGCATGGATCGTGCGCGGGAAGTGCTTGCCGCGCGGCCCGTACAGCCACTGCGTGCGCACGATCGCGGTCCGGCCGGGGTTGCTCTCGAGCGCCGCGCGCTCGCCGTCGAGCTTGGTCGCTCCATACACGGAGAGCGGCGCGGGCGTGTCGCTCTCGGTGTAGGGCGTGTGCGCCGCGCCGTCGAAGACGAAGTCGGTGCTGACGGCCACGAGCCATGTTCCCTGGCGCGCGCACACGCGCGCGAGCGCGCGCGTCGCGTCCACATTCACGCGGCGCGCGAGCTCCGGCTCGCTCTCGGCCTTGTCGACGGCCGTGTAGGCCGCGCAGTGGAGCGCGCCCTCGAAGGGCCCGTGCTCGGCGAAGACGCGCTCGAGCGCGCCCTCGTCGCACAGGTCGAGTCCGGGAAGCGCCACGAGCGCGCCCGCCGCGAGGTCCGTGCCGACGGCCTCGAACCCATCCGGAGCGCGCAGGCACAGCTCGCTGCCGAGCATTCCGGCCGCGCCCGTGACGAGGACGCGCGCTGCGCCGCGGTCGCTCACTTCGACGCGCACCCCGGCCTGAGCCGCGGATCGTCCATCAGGTTGGCGCCGCCCTCGGCGACGAGGCAGCTGGCGCGGTGTAGCGACTCGAAGGTGCCCGCATCGGTCCACCAGCCCTGCAGCGTCTCGAACGACATCGAGCCATCGCGGATGTACCAGTTGTTCACATCGGTGATCTCGAGCTCGCCGCGCTCGGAAGGCTTGAGCGTCTTGATGATCTCGAACACGCGCGCGTCGTAGAGGTACACGCCGATCACGGCCTTGTTCGACTTGGGCGCCTTGGGCTTCTCGACGATGCGCACGACGCGCTCGCCTTCGAGCTCCGCCACGCCGAAACGCTCGGGATCGTGCACTTCCTTGAGCAGGATCTTGGCGCCCTTCGACTGCGTCTCGAAGTCGCGCACGGCCTTGGCGATGTTGTACTGGATGATGTTGTCGCCGAGCACGACGCACACCTTGTCTCCCGACGCCCAGTGCGACGCGAGGCCGAGCGCTTCCGCGATGCCGCCCTCGCCCTCTTGGTAGGTGTAGTTGAGGTGCTTCAGTCCGAACTCCGAGCCGTTTCCGAGCAGCGAGAGGAAGTCGCCCGACTTGCGACCGCCGGTGACGATCATGATGTCGCGCACCCCGGCGTTGACGAGCGCCTGAATCGGGTAGTAGATCATCGGCCGGTCGTAGACCGGCAGCAGGTGCTTGTTGGTGATCTTGGTCAGCGGGAAGAGCCGCGATCCGAGACCGCCTGCGAGGATGACGCCTTTCATGGGGAGCTGCCTTGGGAGGTGGAAGCGGTGGTGAGAAGCCCGGGCGCGAGCTAGCGCGCGGCTCCGGCGAGCTGGGAGCGGTACCACGCGACATAGCGCGCGAGGCCGACGGCGACGGGAGTGCGCGGCTCGTAGCCCAGCCGCGCGCGCGCCTTGGACACATCGGCGCAGGTGAGCGGCACGTCGCCGGGCTGGTTGGGCTGGCGGTCGAGGATCGCGGGCTTGCCGATCGCCTTCGAGAGCGCGTCGACGAGATCCGAGAGCGATGTCGTCGCGCTCTCGCCGAGGTTGTAGATCTCGTAGCCCTCGCAGCGCTCGAGCGCGGCGACCACGCCATCGACGATGTCATCGACGTAGGTGTAGTCGCGGCGCGTCGAGCCGTCGCCGAAGAACGGAATCGCCTCGCCGTCGAGGATCGAGCGCGTGAACTTCGCAATCGCCATCTCAGGGCGTTGGCGCGGCCCGTAGACCGTGAAGAAGCGCAGGCACGACACGGGCACGCCAAAGAGGTGGTGGTACGTGTAGCACATCAACTCGCCCGCGCGCTTGGTTGCGGCGTAGGGCGAGACGGGGTGCGTAATGTCGTCGGCCTCGCTGAACGGGACCTTGTCGCGCGCCCCGTACACCGACGAGCTGCTCGCGAACACGAAGCGCAGCCCGGCTCGCGCGCGCGCCTCCTCGAGCAGCGTCATCGTGCCGCGCATGTTGACGTCTTCGTAGTGCAGCGGGTCGAGCAGCGAGGGACGCACGCCCGCCATCGCGGCGAGGTGCACCACGGCGTCGAAGCGTCCGTCGGCGAAGAGCTTGCGCACCAGCTCGCGATCGCGGATGTCGCCCGTGACGATGCGCGCGCCATCGAGCGCCGACGCGTTCGCACGCTTGATCGCCGGATCGTACGCGTCGTTGAAGTTGTCGAGCACGACGACCTCCTCGCCCCGCGCGAGCAGCCGCTCGCAGGTGTGGGAGCCGATGAACCCGGCACCGCCGGTGACGAGGATGCGTGCCATTTCTCTCTCCTATTCCACGGTCACGCTCTTGGCGAGGTTGCGAGGCTTGTCGATGTCGCAGCCTCGGGCGAGCGCGTGGTGGTACGCGAACAGCTGCAGCGGGATCACATTGAGCACGGCCGAGAGCGGCTCGATGGTGGCCGGTACATCGATCGACTCGTCGGCGAGCTCGTGACTCGCCGCGTCGGAACCGATCGAGATCACATGGCCGCCGCGCGCCTTCACCTCGTGCAGGTTGCTGCGCACCTTGTCGGCGACCGCGCCCGGTGCGTTCACCACCACGATCGGCATGCCCTTCGAGATCAGCGCGATCGGACCGTGCTTCATCTCGCCGGCGGCATAGCCCTCCGCGTGCACATAGCTGATCTCCTTGAGCTTGAGCGCGCCCTCGAGCGCGATCGGGAAGTTGACGCCGCGGCCGAGGAAGAAGAAACCCTTGGCATCGATGTGAGCGCGTGCGATCGCGCCGACGCGCTCGATCGTCTCGGGGGCCAGCAGTGCCTCCATGCGCGGGCGCAGGCGGCGCAGCTCGTCGAGCAGAGCGCGACCGCGAGCGGCGTCGAGCGTGCCGCGCGCGCGTCCGAGGCGCACCGCGAGCAGAAACGCCGCGACGACCTGCGCCACGAAGGCCTTGGTGCTCGCCACGCCGATCTCCGGCCCCGCGTGCGTGAGGATCGTCGCGTCGCTCTCGCGCACGACGGTCGAGCCCATCACATTGCAGATCGAGGCCGTCGAGGCGCGGAGCTCGCGCGCGAGGCGCAGCGCCGCAAGCGTGTCCGCGGTTTCACCCGACTGGGAGACTGCGAGCGCAAGCGTGCGCGGCGCGAGCACGGGCTCTCGATAGCGGAACTCGCTGGCGTAGTCGAGGTCGACCGGCAGGCGCACGAGCTGCTCGATCAGGTACTTCGCGACCATTCCCGCGTGCAGCGCGGTCCCGCAGGCGATCACTTGCAGGCGCTCGAACGAGCGCAGCCGCGCGTCGCTCCAGTCGCCGTGCTCGAAGGACACATCGCCCGAAGCCGACAGGATGCGGTCGAAGGCCGTGCGCGCGAGCACATCCGGCTGCTCGTGGATCTCCTTGAGCATGAAGTGCGGGTAGCCCGCCTTGCTGGCCTGCTCGGCGTCCCAATCGATGCGTCGCGCGCGGCGTGAGAGAGGCTTGCCCGCGAAGTCGGTGACCACCAGCGATCCGGGCGCGAGCTCCGCGATGTCGCCGTCCTCGAGGTACACCACATCGCGCGTGTGCGGCAGCAGCGCGAGCACATCGGAGCCGAGGTAGGCCGCGTCCTCCGTCGTGGCGACGACGAGCGGCGGGCCTTGACGCGCGCACACGAGCGCACCGCCGTTCGACGGGGACATGACCGCGATCGCGTAGTAGCCGTGGACGCGCGCGAGCGCCGCGCGCACCGCGTCGACGAGCTTTGCGCCGCGGGCGAGTTCGCGACCCACGAGGTGCGAGAGCACTTCTGTGTCGGTCTCGCTCGTGAAGATGCGTCCTTCGGCCTGCAGCTCGCGCCGCAGGTCGAGGAAGTTCTCGATGATGCCGTTGTGGACGAGCGCGAGCCGTCCGCTGCCGTCGGAGTGCGGGTGCGCGTTCTCGTCGGACGGCGCGCCGTGCGTGGCCCAGCGCGTGTGGCCCACGCCGATGCGCGCTTCCGCGAGCGCCCCGTCGGCGAGCAGCTTCTCGAGCTCCGCTAGACGCCCGACCTTGCGACGGATCTCGACCTTCTCGCCCTCCACCACGGCGACGCCGCAGCTGTCGTAGCCGCGGTACTCGAGGACCCGCAAGCCCGCGAGCATGCCGTCGAGCACGGCGCCGTTGCGCGAGAAGGCTCCGACGATACCGCACATGGCGGTCTCAGCCTTGCTTGCCCACCAACGGTCCGACGAGCGGTGCGTTGATGCGCGAGCGGAAGTAGTCGAGCGTCTTGGCGAGGCCCGTGTCGAGGTCGTAGCGCGGCTCCCAGCCGAGGATGCGGCGCGCCTTGCTGATGTCGGGCTGGCGCACCTTGGGATCGTCGACGGGCAGCGGCTTGTTGACGATCTTCGACTTGGAGCGCGTGAGCTTGATCACGCGCTCGGCGAACTGCTGGATCGTCATCTCGCCGGGGTTGCCGATGTTGGTCGGGTAGACCTCATCGGAGTGCAACAGCCGGTAGATGCCGTCGACGAGGTCGTCGACGTAACAGAACGAGCGCGTCTGCGAACCGTCGCCGAACACCGTGACATCCTCGCCCTTGAGCGCCTGGCTCATGAACGCCGGCAGCGCGCGCCCGTCGTTCAGGCGCATGCGCGGCCCGTAGGTGTTGAAGATGCGCACGATGCGCGTCTGCACATTGTGGAAGCGGTGATAGGCCATGGTCATGGCCTCCGCAAAGCGCTTGGCCTCGTCGTACACGCCGCGCGGGCCGACCGGGTTGACATTGCCCCAGTAGTCTTCCTTCTGCGGGTGGACGAGCGGGTCGCCGTAGCACTCGGAGGTCGACGCGAGCAGGAAGCGCGCGTTCTTCTCGCGCGCGAGGCCGAGCGCCTTGTGCGTGCCCATCGCGCCCACCTTGAGCGTCTGGATCGGCAGCTCGAGGTAGTCGATCGGGCTCGCCGGCGACGCGAAGTGCATGACCGCGTCGACGCGCCCGGGCACATGGATGAACTCGGTCACGTCCTGGTGATGGAAGCGGAAGTCGCTGCGCCCGGTGACATGCTCGATGTTGCGCAGGTCGCCCGTGATCAGGTTGTCCATGCAGATCACTTCCCAGCCTTCGGCGAGGAAGCGATCCGAGAGGTGGCTGCCGAGGAAACCGGCCCCGCCGGTGATGACGACGCGCTTGTGCTTGTGGCTCATCGAGTTCACGTTCTAGGGGGTCTGGCCACGCGGATCGCGAGGCGTCGGCGGCGGAGGCGTTCCCGACGGCGTGGAGAAGATGGCGCGCTCACCGGCACCGAGCCGCACGCGCACGCCGAAGGAGTGGATCTCGGCCGGGCGGTCGCTCGCAGCGGAGACGAACACGCGCAGGTCCTCCTCGCGACACTCCGGTTCGCCCGCGAGGCGCAGCAGGAAGCCGGGGCCTTGGAAGCGCGAGAGCTCGGACGAGCTGCCGGTGGGAGCGCCGCCCGAGGAGAGCAGCGGCAGCACGACGAGCTGACCGGCGGCGAGCTCGATGCGCTCGTCGCGGAACGCGATCTGCAGCGGCGCCTTGCTCTGGTTGCGGACCGAGAGCGTCTCGTCGGGCCCGTGGTCGAGCATGTAGGGGCCGGAGTTGCCGGTCAGCAGCGCGCCGCCGATCAGGCGCACCTGCATGCCCTCGCGCAGTTCGATGCGCGCGCGGTCGAGCTCCTGAAACTCGAACACGGGCTCGCCGCGCGACGGCGAGCCGACCCAGCCGACCGTTTCGCCGGACAGCACCACATTGGCGCCATCGGGCCAGATCACCTCGGCGCGACCACCGGGAGAGACGATCACGCCGCTCCCGGCCGTCAGGCGCGCGCGCTTGTCGAAGAACGACAGCGGGTAGCCGCGCAGTGCTCCCGCCGGGCGCACTTGCACCGGATCGGCGTGCCGCTGCACGGACACCTCCTCGGGTCCGGCGGGGTGACGCAGGGCATCGCCGGGCGGCAGTGGATCCTGCGTCGACCGCAACGGGCCGGGCCAGCGCTGGGTGTCGCGCGCCAAGCAGCCCGCGCCGATCGAAGCGAGCGAGAGCGCCCCGAGGATCGCCCCGAGGTTCGCCGCGAGGTTCGCCGCGAGGTGTCTCATGGTTGCTTGTGCTTGGCCGAGGGATGCGCGCTCATGAAGCGCTCGACGAAACCGGTGTCGTGGCGGCTGGTGCGGAAGTCGGCGTGGTCGAGCACCTTGGAGAGCAGCGGGATCGTGGTCTTGGGACCGACGATCACATACTCATCGAGCGCCCGCAGCATCGTGGCGATGGCTGCGTCGCGGCTCGAGCGGTGCGCGAGGAGCTTTCCGATCATCGAGTCGTAGTTCGGCGGGATGCGGTAGCCACTGTAGGCGTGGCTGTCGACGCGGATGCCCGGTCCCCCAGGCGGGGCGTACATCTGGATCAAGCCGGGCGAGGGCTGGAAGTCCTTCTCGGGGTCCTCGGCGTTGATGCGCACTTCGATGCAGTGTCCCTGAATCTGGATGTCCTCCTGCCGATAGGATAGCCTCTCCCCCGCCGCCATGAGGATCTGCTCGCGCACGAGATCCACGCCGGTGACCATCTCGGTCACGGTGTGCTCGACCTGAATGCGGGCATTGACTTCGATGAAGTAGAAGTTGCCCTTGCGATCGAGCAGGAACTCGCACGTGCCCGCGTTGTAGTACTGGGCGTGCTTGGCGAGGCGCACGGCCGCCTCCCCCATGCGCTTGCGCAACTCCGGCGTCAGCGACGGCGAAGGCGCTTCTTCGATCAGCTTCTGGTGACGACGCTGGACCGAGCAGTCGCGCTCGAACAGGTGGATCACATTGCCGTGCTTGTCGCCGAGCAGCTGCACCTCGATGTGGCGCGGGTTCTCGACGAACTTCTCGAGGTACACCGTCGGGTCGCCGAAGGCCGCCTCGGCTTCCGCGCGCGCGGCGTGGAAGCCCGAAACCAGGCTCGGATCGTTGCGCGCGATGCGCATGCCGCGCCCGCCGCCGCCCGACGAGGCCTTGATCATGACCGGATAGCCGAGGCGCTGGGCGACCTCGAGCGCGGTCTTCTCGTCCTGCACGGGGCCGTCCGACCCCGGCACCACCGGCACATCGGCCTCGACCGCCATGGCGCGCGCGCGCGCCTTGTTGCCGACCGCGGCCACCGACTCCGGATCGGGCCCGATGAAGGTGATGTTGCAGGAGTTGCAGACCTCGGCGAAGTGCTCGTTCTCCGAGAGGAACCCGTAGCCGGGGTGGATCGCGTCCACATCGGCGACTTCCGCGGCACTGATGATGGCCGGGATGTTGAGGTAGCTCTTGGAGCTCTGCGCCGGGCCGATGCAGATCGTCTCGTCGGCTTGCCGCAGGTAGAGCGCGTCGGCGTCGGCCTCCGAATACACGGCGACCGTCTCGATGCCGAGCTCGCGGCAGGTGCGGATCACGCGCTGCGCGATCTCGCCGCGGTTGGCGATCAGAATGCGTCCGAACATGGGGTGGGCGCTCCGGGCGCGATCAGGGCTTGATCAGGAACAGGGGCTGCCCGAACTCGACCGCGGCGCCGTTCTCCACCAGCACCTCGACGATCGTCCCGGAGCACTCCGCCTTGATCTCGTTCATCACCTTCATGGCCTCGATGATGCACAGCGTCGTGTCGGGCTTGACCGACTTGCCCACGCTCGCGAAGGGCTCAGCGTCGGGCGAGGACGAGCGGTAGAATGTGCCCACCATCGGGCTGTTGAACTCCTTGGTCCCCGGCGGCGGGCCCGCGGGCGCGGCAGCGGCGGCCGGCGCGGCGACGGGAGCGAGCGCGCCGGCCGGGAGCGGAGCGGCCGCCATGGCACCGCCTTGCAGGACATGCACCACCGGAGCCGCGGCGGCCGCAGCGGGAGTTCCGCGGCAGAGGTGGACGCGCAGGCCGGCCTTGTGGTTGTCGATGTCGAGCTCGGTCGCCTCCGAGTTCTTCATCAGCCGCAACAGGGCCTCGACCAGGGCGAGATCCACATCCATGGAGGGCGCCGGGGTCGACGGAGCGGGGCTCGAGGCTTTCTTGATTGCCTTCTTCTTGGCCATAGGGGGCGGCGGGCGGGTTCGGGCGGGCGTCTTGGTTAGGCCGCCATCCTAGCGACTCCCCCGTCGCGGTTCGCCCCCTTTGGACGCGGGGCCACCGGGCCCCTCGCGGCCGCCCCTACGCCCCCACCGGGGCCGCTCTGCGCCACAGGCCGCTCTGGCCTCCGTCCTTCTCGAGCAGCTCCACCTGCTCGATCGAGATGCCGTGCCCGAGCGCCTTGGTCATGTCGTAGACCGTGAGCGCGGCGGCGCTCGCCCCCACCATGGCCTCCATCTCGACGCCGGTGCGGCCCGTGCAGCGCGCTTCGCAGCGGATCTCCAGCACATCCCCGTCGCGCTCCTCGAACTCGATGTGCACGGAGTCGAGCGCGAGCGTATGGCACATCGGGATCCACTCCGCCGTGCGCTTCGCGGCGAGGATGCCCGCCACGCGCGCCACCTCCGTCACCGGGCCCTTGGGACCGGCGCCGGCGAGCACGCCGCCGAGCGTGCCAGCGCCAAGGCGCACGCGAGCGCGCGCCAACGCGCGGCGCGCGCTCGAGGGCTTCGCGCCGACATCGACCATGCGGGACTCGCTCCCCGCCGCTCCCTGCGCGACATGGGTCAGGGGATTCGATGGGTTCTCGGGTTTCGACATCGCGCGTGGTCCGGATCGGTATGTTTTTCGTTCCCGGGCACGGAGCGCGCCCGGTGGAGCCTAGAGTAGCGCACGACCGGAAGCCGCGCGGCTTGGGATCGAGGCCCTGAGCGGTCGATCTCCGCCCGCTCAGGGCACACCGTCCGGCGCCCTCAGGAGACTACGATGCGCTTTGTGTTGATCGCGGTCCTGCCGCTCCTCTCGCTCGCCCCCGGCTACGCTCACGCCTCGCCCGTCGCATGCGCCACTTGGAGCGCGCCCGCGCAGGGCACCGACTTCCAGGGCCTCCTGCGGCAGGAACTCGAACGCGCGGAGCAGCCCGGCCCGATCGATGCGATCTGGCGCTCGGCCTCGCGCCTGCGCGATGCCGCCCGCGAGCTCGGGGTCGAGGACATCGACGCCGCGCTCGAGCGCGCGCTGGCGAATGCCGAGCGCGGACCGCGCGCGAAGCTCGCCCTCGTCGCGGCGCGCCTCGAAGGCGCCGACGCGGCGGCCGCCAAGGCCAAGCTCGCGGAAGCGCTGGTGGCGCTGCTCGGCTCCAAGGACGAGGCGCTCCTGCGCGCGGCGTGCGGGCTCGCAGCCAACACGACCTTCCGAACGCTCGAGGGCGAGACGCGCCGCGGGCTGCTCGATCGACTCCACGGGCTCGCGGAGGATGCCACGCGCACGCCCGCCCTGCGCCTCGACGCCGCCTTCGCCGAGGGCCGCATCGGCATGGGCGACGATGTGCGCAAGGCGCGCGGCCTGATGGGCGAGTTCCTCGAGTCCGGCGACGCGGAACTGCGCGCGCTCGGCGCGCTCGCGCTCGCGCGCAGCGGCGCGGAAGTCAGCGGCAAGCTGCTCGACGAGCTCGAGCGCCTCGCCGTGGCTCCCGACGAGCGCGGCCTGCTCGCGCAGGCCTACCTCGAGCGCGAGCGCACGCGCGAAGTCGGCGAGCGCAAGCTCAAGAACCTTGCCGAATTGCAGCGCCTGGAGGCCGGCGAAATGGACCCCGCGGCTCCGAGCAACGAGGAGTTCGATCGGCTGAAGAACCTGATGGCGATGATCCGCCGCGCGCACCCCGACGGCGGCGATGTCACGCGCGACGAGTTGCTCGAGGCCGCGATGCAAGGCATGTTGCAGAGCCTCGACGAGCACAGCTCCTACCTCGATCCCAAGGTCTACGAGCGCTTCGAGCAGGACCTGGCGGCGGGCTACGGCGGCATTGGCGCCTACGTCGGCGAGGACCGGCAGGACGGCCTGTTCACGATCACGCGCCCGATCTACTCGGGGCCGGCCTACAAGGCGGGGCTCATGAGCGAGGACAAGATCGTGCGCATCGACGACTGGCCGACGCTCGGCAAGCCCACGGACGAGATCATCAAGCGCCTGAAGGGGCGCCCGGGCACCAAGGTGCGCCTGTATGTGTGGCGGCGCGGCATGGACTCGGCGCTGGTCGATCGTCCGACCGAGGGGATGGTGGTCGAGGTCGAGCGCGGCTCGATCACGATCCCCGCCGAGCAGCACCAGATGCTGCCCGGCAAGATCGGGATGATCGTGCTGCAGGAATTCTCGCAGGTCGCGAGCCGCGAGCTGCGCGGACCGCTCGAGGAGCTGCTCGCGGCCGGCATGGAGGGCCTCGTGCTCGACCTGCGCAACAACTCGGGCGGCCTGCTCGAGGAAGCCGTCAATGTCTCGGGCTTGTTCTTGCCGAAGGGCACGCTGGTCGTGTCCACCAAGAGCCCGCTGCGCGAGACCGAGAAGCTCTCGACCCGCTCCGAGCCCGTGATTCCGCCCGACATGCCGATCGTGGTGCTCGTCAACCGCTTCACCGCCTCGGCGGCCGAGATCGTCTCCGGTGCGCTGCAGGACCACCGCCGCGCGGTCGTGATCGGCGAGCGCAGCTTCGGCAAGGGCTCGGTGCAGTCGCTGATGCAGCTCCCGCCCTACCGCGACGACCAGTACAGCGACGAGAACCGCAACGGCCGCTGGGACAACTGGGAGAAGATCACGCGCGACTGGGACGGCGACGGCGAGTTCGACTTCGCCCCGCGCGTCAAGCTCACCATCGCGCGCTACTACCTGCCGACCGACCGCTCGATCCACCGCGAAGTCGACAAGGATGGCAACCTGCTCAACTCCGGCGGTGTGTCGCCGGACACGGCCGTCGCCGCGAGTCGGCTCGAGGCCTGGCGCGTCGAGGCCATGCTCAAGCTGCGCGACCAGCACAAGCCGCGCGAGTATGTCGACCGCAACTGGGCCGAGCACAAGGACCTGTTCTCGCGTCTGGCCGACAACGATCGCAAGGAGACCTCGCTCTACCCGGGCTTCGACGAGTTCTACGCCGACCTGAAGACGCCGCTCTCGCCGGATGATGTGCGGCAGATGCTGCGCGCCGAGATCCGCCGCCGGGTGCAAGACGCGCGCGGCCAGGAGTTCCCGCAGGGCGACTTCGTCGAGGACCTGCAGCTGCAGGCCGGCATCCGCCGCGTGTTCGAGTCGCTCGGCCGCTCGGTGGCCGACGTCGACGAGTACCGCGCCACGATCCAGCCGGACAACTCGCCGCGGCTCGCCGTGGCCCAAGACGGCAAGGCTCGCCTGCGCGACGCGCTCGACGCGCTCAACTCGGCGCTCAAGGCCGATCGCCGCCTGTCGGAGTCGACGCTGCGCGAGCTCGTCGAAGTGATCGGCGACTCGCTCAAGAACTAGCCGCCGAGCGCCGGTGCGAGCACTTCGAGGGGCGCGGGGCCCCGATCAGGCCTTGCGCCCCTCGGCCCATTCCTTGAGCGCCGGGAGCAGCAGCTCCTTGGCGAGGATGACCGAAGCCGCAGTGAGCGGCAGCGCGAGCAGCAGCCCGAACAGCCCGAGTGCCGCTCCGAAGATCGTCAAGCTCGCGAGCACCACCACGGTCGGCAGCCCCAGTCGATCGCCGAGCACGCGCGGAATCAGCACATAGGTCTCGAGCATCTCGCCGACGACGAGCACCACGGCGATGCGCCAGGTGGCCTCGATGGGCCCGTGTGCCAGCAACGCCAGCAAGAATGCGAGCAGGTATCCGACGCCCGGTCCGACCACGGGGATCAGGGACAGTGCGCCGCCGAGCATCCCAGCGAGCAGTGAATAGGGCACGCCGAGCGCGCCCATGGCGACCGTGAGGATCAGGCCCTTCAGGAGGCACACGAGCAGGCGGCCGCGGAAGAACGCGCCGAGCATTTCGGCCATCTGCGCTCCGATGCGGGCCCACTGTTCGCGCTGGCTCGCTGGAATGTAGGAGCGCACGAAGTTCGACACGCGCTCGAGCTCGAACAGGAGGAACCATGTGTAAAGCGGCACGAGGAACACAAGCGTCAGCACCGTGAGCAGGGACCCGAAGGCCGAGCTCAGCGTCCCCCACACTCCGCCCGCGGCCTGCGCGCCATCGGCACTGAAGGCCCAGCGGCGCGCGCGCCGAAAGAACTCGTCGAGCAACGAGCCCTGCTCGAAGCCGCGCGGGATCGCGGTTTCCGGCTCGGGCGGCTGCGCGGGCTCACCCGCATCGGCCGCTGGTGCCGACGGTTCGTCCGGGGCTCCAGTCGGGACTCCGTGCAGCGCCTGCAGGTCGAGCCCGAGCTCGATCGCGCGCTCCTCGGCCGAGGCGACGATCTCGCCGAGCTGGCGCTGCAGCTTGTCGATCGAGCCGCCTTCTTGTGCGATGTCGCGCCACAGGGCGCGCGCCTGAAGGGCCAGAGCGATCGCGAGCAGCATGGCGACGAGCCCGAAGCTGCCGAAGATGAAGTTGACCGCGCGCTTGCGGCTCCAGCCGCGCCTCTCGAGCCGCAGCACCATCGGGTTCAGGATGTACGCGAACAAGAGACCGAGCAGCAGCGGGTTGAGGGCCGCGCGCACGGTCCAAGCGAACCACAGCAGCGCGGCCAGCGCCGCTGCCAGCGCGAAGTTGCGCCGCGTCGTGCTCCAGCCCGCGATCACGACGCGCGGTCCTTCGAGCTGGACGCGGCGAGAGCTGCGGCGAGGCGCGGCCCGTAGCCGGTCACGAACGCCGCGTCGAAGTCGAAGCCCTCGCGAAAGTCCTCGAGCTTGTCCTCGTCCTGTCGCTTGAGCAGGTTGTGGTCGATCATGAGGAACACGATCTTGCCCCAGTCGAGCGTCTCGCGCACTCCCCACTGCCGCCACACATGGGCCGCGAGCGGTCCGAAGCGCGCCAGCGCGTTCTCTCGCATGCCGGCCAGCACTTCCTGTCCGGTGACATGGCGCGAGGCTCCGCTGCGCCCTTCCTTGCCCGCCATGCGCACCGCGACATCGAGGGACTCGAACAGGAACAGGAACGCATCGGGCGAGTAGCGCCCGTCCTGCAAGGCGATCTTGCGCAGCTGGTCCCGCAGTTCCTGCATGACGGTCGGCCATGCTAGCCCACGCCGAGGTCAAGCTCTAGCCGCGGACGCCGCACTCCCGAGCGGGGCGAGAGTCGAGCTGGCGCGCACCGACGCCCGCGCTCGGCGCGAGCGCGAGGAACGCCGAGTCGAGCAACAGCGGCGGGTCGATGTTGCTCTCGACATCACGGCGCAGGGCGAGCAGGCGGTCGAGGGCCGCGCGCAGCGTGGCTCCAGAGCGCGCGATGGGCAGCTCGAGGGCCGCGAGATCCGCGTGGGAGAGTTCCGCGAACGGCGTGCCCTCGCGCGCAAGCAGCATGTCGCGCAGGCAGGTGAGCGCCAGATCGAGGGTCGAGCGCGCGCGGGCGCGCTCGATCGCCTTGGCGGTCTTGCCTTCGAATGTCCCGTCGAGCTCCCACACCGCAGCGGCCGCGACCAGCGGCGGCGCTGCGCCGCGCAGGACCTGAACGAGCAGCTCGCGCAGCTCCCACTCGCCCTGCGCCAGCGCGCGCAGCGCCTCGCCGGGCGAGCCGCGACTCCAGCGCGCCAGCGCCAGCGCGCGCGATCGAGCCACGCCGCGCTGCTCCAGCCAGTCGCTCACGGTCTCGACGGCGAGCCGTTCGAACCGGACTTGCACGCAGCGACTCGCGATGGTCGGCACAAGCTCGTTCTTGCGCGAGCACTCGAGGATCCACAGCACATTGGGCGCGGGTTCCTCGAGCATCTTGAGGATCGAGCTCTGCGCGGCGATGTTCGCGCGCTCCATCTCGCGCACGAGCACCACGCGCCAGCCGCCCTCGGCGGCGCGCAGCGCGAGGAATTCGTCGACCGTGCGGCCGTCCCAGTCGCTGTCGCGCTCGCGCCGCACGAAGCGCCCGAGCTTGAGTTCCTCGGGGCGCTCGTCGGCCGATGTTTCCAGCAGGTCGACGGCGAAGACATCGAGATGCGAGCCGCTCTTCACCCGCTTGCAGGGAGCGCAGGTCCCGCAGGGGACGCCATCCTTGGACGGCACTCCGCGCTCGCAGTACAGCCCGAGCGTGAACCAGCGGGCCGCACGGTACTTTCCGATGCCTGCGGGTCCGGTGAAGAGCAGCGCATGCGGCAAGCGCGCGGCGCGCGCGGCCTGCCACAAGCCGCGCACGGTCGCGGCGTGTCCGAGCGGCTCGTCCCAGTCCGAGCGCGCGAGCTCCGACTCAACCGCCAAGTCCCACCGCCACGCGCACGGCGCGCGCCACCTCGTCCGCACGCGCGGAGCCGTCGATCACGATCGTGTCGGGCTGAAGCCTTGCGAAGCGTCGATAGCCTTCCGCCACCCGTCGCTGGAACTCGAGTCCCTTGGCCTCGATGCGATCCTCAAAGCCCGCCCGCCGGCGCGCCGCCTCGTCCGGGTCGATGTCGAGCAGGATCAATGTGTCTGGACGCGGGTCGTCGGCCCAGCGCAGGAGCACCGAGAGCACATGGTCTTCGGGAAGGCCACTCGCGATCGCCTGGTAGGCGAAGGTCGACGCGTGGAAGCGCTCGCATACCACATCGCGCCCAGCGGCGAGCGCCGGACGCACCAACTCGCGCAGCGTCTGCCGCCGTGCCGCGGCGAACAGGAGCAGCTCGACGCCCGCATCGAGCTCGTGTTCGCGCGAGAGCAGGAGCTCGCGAATGCGCTCCCCCACCTTGGTGCCGCCCGGTTCTCGCAGGTGCAGCGCGGGAACTCCGCGCGAGTGCGTCAACGCCTCGGCGAGCATGCGCGCCTGCGTGCTCTTGCCGCAGCCGTCGATGCCGTCGAGGACGAGGAAGCGCGCGCCGCCCAAAGTCGTCATGCGCGAATGCTAGCAGAGCCGCGCGCGCGTTCCTCCGCGGCGCCCGTGGAAGCCTAGTTGCCCTTCTCGAGCCGTTCGAGTGCGCTCTCGGCGCTCTTGCAGCCGCCGTCGAGGGCCAAGGCCTCGCGCACCAGCTCCCGAGCGCGCTCCAGCTCGCCGAGCGACAGGCGCGCGAGAGCCTCGAGCCCCATGGACTCGGCGCGCTCCTCGTCGTCGAGCGGCTCGCCATCGTCGGGATCGAGTTCGGGCGGCACGACGCGCTGCACGGCGAATTCGCGCGCCGCGTCCGCATGGCGCGCGAGCGCCGCGAGCGAAGTTCCCCACAGGCGGTGCAGCTCGCGCCGGAACGGATCGATCTCGTTGGCTTCGGCGAAGAGCTCGACGGCGCGTGCGTGCTGGCCCCGCTGCGCGTAGTACAGGCCGACCTCCCTGCGCGTCGCGAAGTCGTCCGATTCCCAACGGATCCAGCGCTCGAGCGCCGCGATGCGCTCGTCCTCGCGCTTCTGACGCTCGTACAGACGCGCGAGGCGCAGCTCGGCGCACCGACCGCGCTCGTCGAATCCGGGGAACGCGCGCTCGGCGGCGAGCAGCTGTCGCTCCGCCTCGTCCTCGTCTCCCGCTTGCTGCGCGAGCTCCGAGAGTCGCAGGCGCACAAGGAAGTCCTCGCCACCCTGCGCGAGTCCCTGCTCGTACAGACGCTTGGATTCCGTCGTGTCAGCGCGCTCGTCCGCGCGCGCAGCCTGCAGGAACACAGCGCGCGGCGGCAGCGCGCCCGCGAGCGAAAGCACCCGCAGCGCCTGGTCGGCGTCGACCTTGCGCCCGCCTTGCCAGTACCCCCATGCGACAGAGCACCATCCCTCGGCCCACTGGGCGCGCGCGGTCGCGCCCGACGGCGGGCCGTCGCCGAGCTCGAACTTGAGCTGTGTCGTGCGCGCGGCGCTCCAGCGGGGCTCGATGCGCAGCGGCTCGACGCTGCGCCGCACATACTCGGCGAAGCGCCGGTCGAGCTCGTCTGGAGTCTGCCGGAATGTGCCGCGTATCGCAGCGTCGAGATCCTCGCCGCGATCGAAGGCTTCGAGCAGCGCGATCATCGGCGGAAAGCCGTGCTCATCGATCAGCATGCGGCACAGCTGGCCGCTCATGTAGTAGCCGAACAGGATGCGCTGCGAGCGGAAGGCGCGGTTGAGGTCGCGCACGAGAATCAGGTCGCGATTCGAGTACGCGTCGAGCATCTCGCGCCGCAAGTTGCGCGTCCACGCGGGATTTCTGTGTTCTTCTTCCCAGGTTGCGAGGCCCTCGGTGATCCAGCGCGGGCAGCGGTTGTGAGAGAGTCCGAGGTGCACCACGTGCGTGAACTCGTGGAAGCTCGTGCGCGCCCACGAGAAGCGGCCGCGCAGCTCCGAATGCGGCGCCACCGAGGTCACGACGGGCCCGAAGCACACGCCGAGCGCCGGGAAGCCCTCGAAACCCGTCGAGCGCACGGAGAAGTCTTGAAAGCGATCGAAGACTTCGATCATCACGGGCCCGGTCGTGTATCCGTAGCGCTGCGCGAGCTCTTCGCGGGCCGCGGAATAAAACGGCAGCCAATAGGCGCGCAGCACCTCGGCGGCACTCGGAGTCCACGCGTAGCGCAGGTCGTCCTCGCCGCTCTCGATCACGAAGCGTCGCTGCATCGACTCGAGCACTTGGATCGTGTTCGAGCGCCACGCGTTCTGGCGCTTGCGCGCGAGCTCGTCCGAGCGCTTGAGCGCGGCGAGCCCGCCGACCTCGTCGCCGATGTTGGCGAGCGCGCGACCGAGCTCGAGGAACGCGCGCTGGTCCTGCGAATCGCGCTCGGTCGCTCGGCGCGCGAACGGCGCGGCCTCGGCGAAGCGATACAGCTCCGACAGGTGGCGCGCGAGCTCGCGTTCGGGCGTCGCGTCGGTCGGGCACTGCTGCGCCAGCTCCGCGAGCAGCTTCTCGGCCATCTCCCGCTCGTGCTCGACCCACGCGAGCGCGGCGGCGAGCGTGCGTCGCTCACGGCGTTGCGGCGCGAGCTGCTCGAGCCGCGCGAGGGTCGCGCGCACGCTCGGCAGCCGTCCGTCGTCGAGATCGGCGCTCGCCTGCGCGAGCAGCCCGTCGATCGAGTCGGGCACGGCGTTGAGCAGCTGCGCGAGCCACTCGTGCGCCGGCGTGCTCTGCCGATTCCAGTTGAAGCGGCCGAGCTCAAACAAGCCGAGCAGGCTCGCGGCGTGCGTGTGATGGAGCGCGAGCGCCTTGCGGTACAGCTCTCCGGGCTTGCGCGCGGCGGCCTCGGGGTGCTCGATCTCGCCGTCGGCCTCGAAGAAGAGCGACGCGCGCTCGGCGAGCACATCGGGCTCGATTCCGTCCCGACACGCATCTTCCGCACGCAGCAGCGTCGCCGAGGCGCCCACGAGGTCGCCGAGCGCGCGCTGGCAGCGCGCGCGCGCGAGCTGTCGTTCCCAGTCGGCGCTCTCGTCGCGCAGCGCTCCCTGCCACAGCGTGCGTGCGCCCGCCAGATCCCCGCTGTGGACCTTGACCTGCCCCGCGAGCCAAGCAGCGCGGGCATCGCTCGCGACATCCATGGCCGCGGCGAGGCTCGCGAGGCGCGCCGAGGCCTCCGCGCTCTCCCCCACGGCGAGGGCCAGCTGCAGCCACAGTCGCGCTGCCGCTGAGCGCACCGGC
>VGYZ01000046.1 GCA_016872795.1 Planctomycetota bacterium | reverse complement strand
CGCCGCTTTGCGCTCAGGGTGCCGCCGCGCGACCATCACCGCCTTCACCACGTCTCCGCCGGTCAGCCCGGGCACGACGATGTTGAAGAAAAAGCCGATGTATGTGAGGCGAAACGCCTCGAAGAAACTCGTGGGACAACCCGCGGCGCACAGCAGCCGCCACCAGCGCAGGCTGGTCGCGAGGATGCCGAGCGCCGCCAGAGCGAGCGCGAGCCACAGCCCGCGCGGATCGACTTCGAGGAACACGCGCGGCAGCCCCGGCTGCCACGACGTCTCCGCGCTGCGCGCGATCTCGACGCGCGCGACCCGCGCCGCGTCCGCGCTCGCGTTCCACGCCCCCGGCAAGGTCGCGCGTTCCTGCGGCTCGTCGAACACGAACTGCACGCGCTCGGCCTTCCAGTCGCCCTCGATGCGGCCCGCGAAGCTGCGCTCGCCATCCGCGGCCTTGTAGCGCAGCTCGTCGCCCCACGGCACATTGCGCGCGATCAACGCGACGATCGCCAGCGCCAGCACGATCTTGAGCGGGCCCAGCCAGCGCCGCCGCGGCTTGTGTTCCGGAACCTCGCTCACGACCCGCTGCTTCCTTCGCCGCCCGCTGGAGCACGGAACGCGGCCGCACCTTCGGTCTGCCACCAGCGCTGCCACTCGACTTCCTGCAGCGTGACGAGTCCGCGGCCCGACATCGTGCCGAGCGCCCCCATCGCGGCGAGGCGCACGCGTCCGTCCGGATGCTCGATCGCGGTCGCGTAGATCGTCTCGGCCCACAGAGCGCGCTGCGCCTGCCCGTGCTCCCCCGGGGGAGCCTCGGGCAAGCCCAGCTGCGCGACGCACTCGAGCGCGGCGACGAGCCGCTCGCCTCCGAAACCGGCGAACGGATTGCGAGCGAGGATCTCGCCCAGCTTCGCGCGTCCGCCGAGCGCGACCGCGGCGCGCACGGCAGCCGCCTGCACGCGCTCGTTCGGCCAGCCCGGATCCGAACCGACGACGACGAACTCTGGCACGCCGTCCATCAGCGCCAGATCGATCGCTTGCAGCAGCACGCGCCGCTGCAGCGCCACGGCGAGCGGCTGCAGCGGAGCGACGCGCGAGTCGCGGCGCGAGGCCGCGCGCAGGAGCACATTGACACCGCGCAGGACGCGCAGGCCCGAGGCAAAGTCGAGCGGGAGTGCTGCCATGCGCTGGCACTCGTGCACGAATGCCGCGCGATGCTCGTCGCCTTGCTGCTCGAAGGCCGACTTGGCGGCCGCGACCAGCGCCGCGAGCGCCGCGTTCGCTTCCGCCTCCGACACGCTCGCCAGCTTCAGGTCCGGCGCGCGCTCCGGCAGGGCGAGTCGGGCGCCTGCGCGCGCGAGCTCGGCGATCGCGGTCTCGCGCGAGAGACACCACGGATCGTAGGCCGCGGTGCGCGCGAACCACTCGACCTGAGTCGAGCCCGTCGGCAGGTGGGTCCCATCGAGACTGGCGAGCTTGTTGAGCTCGTCGACGCACAGTTGGACCGGATCTTCGATCGGTGCGGCAGACACCGTCTGCACGGCCTTGCCGAAGCGGCCGAGCAACACCGCGCCCGCATTCCGCATGGTCCACGAAAAGTGCCCATGGATCGTGCCGAGGTAGGCGTGCCGCCCGTCGGAGGGATGCAGCGCCTCCAAGTTGTCGACGCTGGCGCCGAGCGACGCACAGCTCGCGAACGCCGCCAGCGAGAGCGCGCTGGCGACGCGCGCGAGGCAGTATCGAACATTCATCGCGAACTCCTCACGCGAGCACCGCGCGCGAGAGCGAGAGCACATTCTCGAGCGTGAAGCCGTATTCCGCCAGGACTCGCTCGCCGCTCGCCGAGGCGCCGTAGCGCTCGATCGAGAGCACGCGACCGCGCTCCCCGACGATGCGATCCCAGCCCATGGCCACGCCGGCCTCGAGCGCGACGCGCGCGCGGCAGAGGGGCGGCAGCACGGCGTCGCGGTAGCTCGCATCCTGCGCCGCGAAGGTCGACATGCAGGGCATCGACACGACGCGCGAGCGCACGCCCTCCTCCTCGAGCCGCCGGTGCGCCTCGAACGCGAGCGCGACCTCGCTGCCCGTCGCGATCAGGATCACCTGCGGCGCACCGCCGTCGCCCGCGAGCACATACGCGCCGCGCGCCATGCCCTCGCGCGCCCTCTCGCGCGTGCCCGGCAGGACCGGCAGCTTCTGACGCGAGAGCACGAGCGCCACCGGCGCATCGTCGCTCTGTAGCGCGAGCCGCCAAGCCTGCGCCGTCTCGTTCGCGTCGCACGGCCGCACCACGCGCAGCCGCGGCATGGCGCGCAGCGCCGCGAGGTGCTCGATGGGCTGGTGCGTCGGACCGTCCTCGCCCACCGCCACCGAGTCGTGCGTCCACACATAGATCGCCGGCAGGCCGCACAGCGCCGCGAGCCGCACCGCCGGCCGCATGTAGTCGCTGAACACGAAGAATGTCGACACGAACGGTCGCAGGCCGCCGTGGTAGCACACACCGTTGGCGATCGAGCCCATGGCGTGCTCGCGCACGCCATAGTGCACATTGCGCCCGCTCGGTTCGCTCGCGGAAAACGACTTTCCACCGACGATCGAGGTCTTCGTCGAGCACGAGAGGTCCGCGTCGCCGCCGAGCAGCTCGGGCACGATGCCCGCGAGCGCCGCGAGCACCTTGCCGCCCGCATCGCGCGTCGCCAGCCCCGCCCCCGGCTCCCACTGCGGCAGCTCGCGCTCGCAGCGCGCCGCGAAATCCGCCGGCAATTCGCCCTGCATGCGGCGCTCGAACTCGGCGGCGAGCGCGGGGTGCGCCGCGCGATAGGCCTCGAAGCGCCGGCGCCAGTCGGCGTGCGCCGCAGCTCCGCGCGCCGCTGCCTCGCGGGCGCGAGCGCGCGCCGCATCCGGCACGACGAATGTCTGCGCGGGATCGAAGCCGAAGGCACTCTTCACCTTCGCGACTTCGTTCTCACCGAGCGGCGACCCGTGGGCTTCGCTCGTGCCCTGCTTCGCCGGACTGCCGTAGCCAATGGTGGTCTTGACGATCACGAGCGAAGGCCGCCCCGTCTCCGCGCGCGCCGCCGCGAGAGCGGAATCGAGCGCCGCGAAGTCGCGATTGCCGTCGGCGACCTGCTGCACATGCCAGCCCTGCGCCTCGAAGCGTGCGGCGACATTCTCGACCTCGAAGCTGAGCGATGTCGGCCCGTCGAGCGAGATGTCGTTGGCGTCGTACAGCCATGTCAGCTTCGCGAGTCGCAGCTGCCCCGCTAGCGAAGCCGCCTCGTAGACGACGCCTTCCATCATGCAGCCGTCGCCGAGCAGCGCGTAGGTGTGGTGATCGACGATCGCGTGACCCGGCTGGTTGAAGCGCGCCGCGAGCGCGCGCTCCGCGAGCGCCATGCCGACCGAGTTCGCCGCGCCCTGTCCGAGCGGGCCCGTGGTGGCCTCGACGCCGGCCGTGGCGAAGTTCTCCGGATGCCCCGGGGTGCGGCTGTGCCACTGCCGGAAGCTCTTGAGATCCTCGAGCGAGATGTCGTAGCCGTAGATGTGCAGCAGCGAGTAGAGCAGCGCGCTGCCATGCCCCGCGCTCAGCACGAAGCGATCGCGGTCGGCCCAGCGCGGCGCGGCAGGATCATGGACGAGGTGGCGCTGCCACAGCGCGTAGGCCATGGGCGCGGCGCCGAGCGGGAGTCCTGGGTGCCCCGAGTTGGCGCGCTGGATGGCGTCCACCGACAGGGTCCGCAGGGTGTTGACGCACAGTTGGTCGAGGTCGACGGACACGCGCTGGCCTTGCTCCTTGGCGCGGCGTTCCGCACGTCGCGCGGGCCACAGATTGGAAAGCGGCGCGCGAGCCGGCAAGCACCAAGGGCCGCGCGGGTGCGCAAAAACAAGGCTGGGTGCAAACGACACCGCCCGCGCGCGCCGAGCCGCTCGCGGGAGTGCTCGGCCGCACGGGCGGCGGGAGAGGTGGTGGAGGCGGCGGGAGTCGAACCCGCGTCCCGGAATCCATCCGCGACCGGCGTCTACGTGTGTAGCCCGTGGTTTGTGCCGTCCTCTGGACGCCCATGGGCAGGCTTCCGGGGGACCGCCGTCGGTGTGTCTCGCCGGGGCGTGCTCGACGGTGAGCCGACCCGGCCAGCCTGCTGGTGTCGTCCGTCCGCGGTCGCAGGCGTTCCGCGGGGGACGGCTGGCCTAGTTCTTAGGCAGCGAAAGCGTAATCGTTGGCAGGTTATGCCGTTCCCGAGAGGATTTTACGGGATGACTCGAGATCCCCGACACGCGACCTGAAGCGCACGCAAACCGGTCGAGACCGGTGCGCCCCCAAGCCTGACGAGATGCTAGCACGGCTTGCGCGCGCCCCCAAGCCCCCCGGCCGCCCCGGCCGCCTCCGGGGCCCCGCGACGCCCCGAACGCTCAGTGCGCCTCGCGCTTGCGCGAGAGCGCGCGGTCCATCTCGCGCCGGTCGCTCTTCTCGCGCTCGCGCTCGCGCTTGTCGTGCTGCTTGCGACCGCGTGCGAGCGCCACCTGCAGCTTCACGCGCGAGCCCAGAAAATACAGCGCGAGCGGCACGATCGTGATGCCCTTGTCGCGCACGGCCTCGTCCCAGCGCCGCAGCTCGCGCTTGTGGGCGAGCAGGCGCCGGTCGCGCGACGGCAGGTGGTTTTGGATGTTGCCGTGGGAGTACTCGGGGATGTGCGCGTTGACGAGCCACAGCTCGCCCGAGCGCAGGAGCGCGAAGCTCTCCGCGATCGACGCATGCCCCTGCCGCAGGCTCTTGACCTCCGTCCCGCGCAGTTCGATGCCACACTCGAGCGTCTCGAGCAGCTCGAAGTCGTGCCGCGCGCGCCGATTCTCAGCCAGCAACCGCCGCTCGAGCTTGTCTTTGTCATCCGCCATCGCCGCGCGCTCGAGCATACCCCCAAGGCGCGGTTCCAAGCCTTGCTGGAGGCGGATCGCAGCGTCGCGAGGGTTGACTCCGCTCGCCGCGCTCCGTACCTTCTGCGGCCCTTCACCCTGCCCGGGTGGCGGAATTGGCAGACGCACTAGGTTCAGGTCCTAGCGCCTTTAAACGGGCATACGGGTTCGACTCCCGTCCCGGGCACCAGCTCCACCTCGCAGATCCTGCGAGGTCGCGCGCTCCGCGCAGGGTGCTTGCGAGCACGAGCGGGGCTCGACCTGCGAGCGGTTCCGGGGACGCCTTGCCCCAGCGACTCAGGTCCCCCAAGGCAGCGACGAAGACATGCCACCCCTCGCATCGCGACCCAGCGTGAAGCCCGACGAGCGTGCGCCGAAGCCCTCGGAGCCGGCCGCGCCCCCGCGCCCCGTGCAGGACACTTCGCTCAGGGCCTACGCCAAGTGGAGCGCGCTCATGGCTGCCATCGTGCTCGGGCTCGGGTTCGCCGCGGCCCAGCTGCTGCGCTGGCTCGACATCGACCTCGGCCGCTGACGCGCCCAATCGAGCTCGGCCGCTCGCGCGGCACGCGGGCCCGCGCGTCAGAACGAGTTGTCGCGCGGGTAGGCGAGGATCGCCGCGACGACCAGCGCCAGCGCGAGCAGCGCGAGCACGCCCAAGGTCACCAGCAGCCAGATCGGCATCGCCCCGAGCGCCTAGAGCCCCTGCGCACCCGGCGCGCGATAGACGAGGAACGCGCGATCCCCCATCTCGCCGGGCAGCTTGTGTTCCCACACGGTGTCGAGCCGAAAGCCGAGCCGCTCGGCCTCGCGCTCCGCCGCGCGCGCCTCGCGCGACCACGACGGGCCCTTCAGCATCACGAGGTCCTTGTGCGAATGCCGCACCTTGCGCAAGAGCCGCACATTCTCGCGCACGGAGCTCACGGCGCGCACGAGCACGATGTCGTATTTGTGGCGCGCGAGGTGGTCCTCGGCGCGCTCGGCGACGGCGCTGGCATTGCCCAGGCCCAGCGCGCGGATCGTCTCCTTCACGAACTCGACGCGCTTGGCCCGCGAGTCGAGCGCCACCACGCGCGCCTGCGGCTCCGCGAGCGCGACGGGCAGGCCGGGAAAGCCGCCGCCGGTGCCGAGGTCGAGCAGCGAGCGGCCGCCGAGCGGCAGGAGCCGCGTCGTGCGCCACGAGTCGAGGTAGTGCTTGGCGGCGACCTCGCGCGGCTCGACGATCGCCGTCAGGTTGAGGCGCTGGTTGCCCGCCAGCACCAGCCGCGCGTGCTGCGCAAAACGCCCGAGCACCGCCGCCTCGATCTCCTCGCCGGCAAACGCCCACGCGAGCGCCGCGCGCAGTTCGTCCTCGCTGGGAACCGGAGTGTTGGCATGGACCGCGACCCCATCGGGATCGTCGGCGCTGCGTGCCGCGCCGCCCTCCGGCGCCTCATCCCCGCTCGGCGCGGGATCCACGGCGCCTTCCTGCGGACCGCCCTGTGCTCCTTCGCCCGCGTCGGCAGGTCGCTTCCCGTGTTCGAAGAGGCTCATGGCTGGGTGCGAGGCAGGGTGGCAGGCCAGCAGGGATTCGAACCCCGAACCTACTGATTTGGAATCAGTCGCTCTAACCGTTAGGAGCTACTGGCCTGCGCGAGAGCGATCAGGTTAGAGGCCAACGGGGAGCGAGGCAACAGCGCAGCAGCCTTGGCGCAGCGCGCGCGAGCGCGCCGTGCAGTAGAGTGTGCTGGGAGTAGAGTGTGCGGCCCGCAACCGCACCGGACCCCTCCACGCCATGCCCGATCCCGCGGAAGAGCGCGCACGCGCGCCTCGCAGCCCCCGCATCGTCCCCACCGACATCCCCCACAGCGCCTTCGACCAGAATGCGCTGCGCGTGGTGAGTCGGCTCCAGCGCGAGGGCAACGAGGCCTATCTCGTCGGCGGCTGCGTGCGCGACCTCCTGCTCGGTCGTCGCCCGAAGGACTACGATGTCGCGACATCGGCCACGCCGCGCGGCGTGAAGAGCCTGTTCTTCAACGGCCGCATCATCGGCCGACGCTTCAAGCTCGTGCATGTGCGCTACGGCGAGCAGGTGATCGAGACCGCCACCTTCCGCCGCGCGCCCGAGCGCGGCGAGGGCGAGGGCGACGACCTCCTGATCGTCGAGGACAACAACTGGGGCACCGCTCAGGAGGACGCGCAGCGCCGCGACTTCACGATCAACGCGCTGTTCCTCGATCCGTACCGGCGCGAAATCCTCGACTACATCGGCGGGCTCGAAGACCTCGAGGCGGGCGTGCTGCGCACGATCGGCGATCCTTATGTGCGCATGGCCGAAGATCCGGTGCGCATCCTGCGCGCGATCAAGTTTGCCACGCGGCTTGGCTTCCGCATCGACGAAGCGACTTGGGACGCGATGGTCGAGCACGCGGACGATCTCGCGCGCTCGGCGAAGCCGCGCGTGATGGAGGAGATCCTGCGCCTGCTCCGCTCGGGGACGGCGCTCGGAGCACTGCGCATGATGCGCAAGTGCGGCGTGCTGCGCGTGATGCTGCCGCAGCTCGACCTTCATGTCGGTTCCCACGACAGCGCAGATCCGCAGGCGCACGACCGCGCCGACTCGGTCTGGCGCCTGCTCGAAGCGCTCGACTCCTATGTGCACGAAAAGCATGTGCCCGCGACCGCCACCTGCATCGCGGCGCTGTTCCTGCGCATGATCGAGCGCGACGCGGCGATCGACCCGCGCACGCACGCGGGCGACATCGGCGGTCGCGAGCTGCTCGAGCTCGTCGGCCGGCGCATCGAGCCCTTCGCCGTCGAGTACCGCCTCGCCAAGCGCGACGGCTACAAGGCGGCGCGCGCCATCGCGCTCCAGCGCAACTTCACGCAGACCCCGACCAAGCGCTTCAGCCCCCTGCTCTTCGCACGCGATCAGGACTTCCCCGAGGCACTCGAGCTCTTCCGCCTGCGCTGCAGCGCGTGGGGACAGGGCTGGGATGTGTACGAAGCGTGGCTCGAGCGAGCCGCCGAGGCGCGCGCGGCACCGCCGGAGGCACTCGAGGTCGAACGCAAGCACAAGCGCCGACGCGGCCGTCGTCGCGGTTCTCGCCCGGGAACGCCGCGCGGCGGCGACGCGGAAGAAACTTCGCTCGAAGCCTAGGTTCGCGCGAATCGCGGCCTCAAAACCGCACTTCGGACGACTCGCCGCCGCGCGAGCGGTTACGGTTCCCTTGTCTGAGCAGTCCGGCTCGCCCTGTGGACGCGAGCGACGGAAACCCCCGAGAAGGGTCGTCGCGAGCGTCTGCGCGGGAGGGGCGGGACGGAGAGCAACGACACTCGCTTCAATTGTGGATTGGTGTTCCCCGGGCGACCTTCGACAATTCGAGGGTCGCCCTTCCTCGTTTTCGCCCGCGCGCACGCCACAATGAGGCCATGCTCTCCGCGCTGCTGCTCGCGTTCGTCCCCGTGCCCGGCCTCGCGTTCTCAGGTTCACCGTCGCAGGGCGAAGCGCAGCTCGAGCGCAGCGACGCCGACGCACGCCGGGCGTTCGGATTTCTCACGCCCGCGGAGCAGGCCGACTGCATCGAGGAACTGAGCGCCGAGCTCGAGTGGCTCGACACATTCCAGCTGCGGCTCGTGCGCTACGCGCGCACGCTCGACGAGCGCGATCCCGGACTGCTGCCGCTCGAGCGCGAGACGCCGTACTTCGATCCCACGGAGCATGCCCCCGGCCAGCCGATCGCACGCAAGCGGCTCGCGCCGGACGCAGCCAGCGCCCGCAAGACGCGCGAGCGCATCCTGCGCCGCGTGCCGCAGTCGCCGCTCTCCGCGAGCTACCGCTACGACTGGGGACAAGGCGAGATCGTGCGCAGCGCAGTCGCGCCCGACGCGCAGCGCGTGTTCGACAACGCGCTCGCCGGCTTCGCGCCCGGCCACGATCTCGCGCTCGCGCTCGTCGAGCGCGCGCTCGACGACGGCTCGCAGCGCGCGGCCCTCGACGCCTTCGACCACGCCTACACCGATCGCTCCGGCAATGTCTATCCGGGCATCACGCTCTACGACGCGTGGGCCTCGGGCGAAGAGATGGAGATGCCGGATGTCGACATCCTCGGTGTCGTGCACACGCTGCTGGGAATCCGCGACCGCTGGATCGCGCCCGTGCCGGACCGTGAACACAACGAGCTCTACGCCACGGTCGGCACGCTGTTCCGCTCGGCCCAGCGCCACCGCGGCCTGCGCAGCGCCATCGCGGCCACTTTCCTCGAGAGCGCCCCAAAGCTTCCGGGCTCGTACCCCACCTCGATCGAGCGCTTCCACGGCCTGTGGGAGTCGTGCGCCTCGACGCCCTCCGAGGTCGCCAAGCGCCTGCCCGACCCGGAGCGCTGGAGCGAGTTCTTAGTCGAGTGCTCCACGCGCACGAGCGGCGATCCCAAGCTGCTCGCCGCCGCGCAGCTACGCCAAGCGACGCTCGCGGCCGACGCGCGCGCCGTGCGAGCGCTGCTCGGGCGCCTGCTCGAGCAGCGCGGCGCTTTCGAGCGCAAGGAACGCCCGGCGCCGCCGCAGCCGAAGAAGGACTAGCCGCCCTCGAGCGCCTCGGCCGCGGCCGCGTCAAAGAGCTCGCAGGGCGGCGTCGCGTCCTCGAGGTCGTCGAGGTAGCGCAGCGGCAGCGAGACCTTCTGGCTGCGACCGCTCTTGCCGCGATGGGCGCGCAGAGCGCTGGGCGGAAACGGCTCCGCTGCGTCGATGCCATCGAGCCCCGCCTCGAGCTCGGCCATGCTCGAGACGCGCTGCAGGCGCTCGCGCAGGTGACTCGAGTTGCGAAAGCCCTTCGTGTACCACGCGCACCACTTGCGCACCTGCTGCATGGCCGGCACTTCGCCGAAGAACTCGACCAGCGCGCGGGCGTGCTCGAGCAGGATCGCGCGCACCTCGCCCAGGTTCGGCGCCCGCTCGGGCTCGCGGCCGTCGAAGGCCTGCGCGAGCTCGCGAAACAGCCACGGACGACCGAGGCAGCCGCGGCCGACGATCACGCCGTCGCAGCCCGTCGCGCGCATCATGCGCAGCGCGTCGAAGGCCTCCCAGATGTCACCGTTGCCGAGCACCGGGATCGAGAGCCGCGACTTCAAGTCGCCGATCGCGCTCCAGTCCGCCTCGCCGGAATAGAGCTGCGCTGCCGTGCGCGCATGCAGACCGACGGCACAGACGCCCTCCTCCTGCGCGACGCGCCCCGCCTCGCGGTAGGTGAGCAGCGAGTCGTCGACGCCCTTGCGCATCTTGATCGTGACCGGCACGCCGCGCGCATGCGTCACCATCGCTCGCGCGAGCGCCGCCACGAGCCGCGGCTTGAGCGGGATCGCGGCGCCTCCGCCGTGGCTCGTCACCTTGCGCACGGGGCAGCCGAAGTTGATGTCGACATGGTGCACGCCGTCGTCGACGAGCCGCGCGACCATCTCACCCGCATCCTTGGGATCCGACGAGTAGACCTGCACCGAGCGCGGCGACTCGTCCTCGCGCGAGCTCGCGAGCAGCACCGTGCGCCGGTTGCCGTTCAAGTAGCCGCGCGCCGTGATCATCTCGCTCACATACAAGCCTGCGCCGAAGCGCCGACACAAGGTGCGGAACGGATAGTTGGTCACGCCCGCCATCGGCGCGAGCACCACCGGCGGCCACACGCGCAGCGGCCCCACCGCCAAGGGCGCGAACTCGCCCGGCCGCGCGAGCGGCACAGCGCGATTGACCTCCGAGCGCAGGCCCGGCTGCGGCGCGCTACTTGCTTCCATCCTTCGGTGCAGCCAGTGCCGCGCGCTTCATCTTCTCGAGCTTGTCCGCCGGCAACGGCAGCCCAGTCGATCCGTGCAGATCGAACTCCTGCAGCGTGGTCTGCACCTGCGCCTGTCCGACCTGCTCGAAGATCGCCTTCGCCGCGCCGTTCTCCATGAAACCCGCGAACTTCAGGCCCGTCGGGGTCTTGAGCGCATGGTCGCCGTCCTCGTCGAGCGCGAGTTCCCAGCGCACGACCTCGAGCTGCAGCCCCTCGTCGAAGCGCACCACGGGGAAGGGACCGGGGCCGCGCGTCGCGGCGATCGCGAGGTAGGTCGTGACGCTGTCGCAGTCGATCGCGCCGATGGACTCGCGCGCATTTTGGATGTCGATGAACGCGCCATCGAGCCGTCGCTCGACACGCCACTGTCCGGCGACTTTTTGGGCGCGCACGACGAGCTCGTGACCCGTGTTGCGCACCTTGACTTCGAAGCTGTCGAGCGCGCCCTTCGCGATGCGCTGACGCGCTTCCACTTCCGTGCCGCTGCCGCCGCCGGTCGGCAGGATGCGACGGCGACCGCACAGCGTGATCACGCCGTCGAGCTCGCGCACGACCGCGATACGCTCCGCCGCCACGCGCCCCGTGGCCGCGACCGTCTCGTAGCGACAGGTGAGCAGGAGCTCGCCCTCGGGCACCTTGGGCGACTCGACGGCGATCGGCGCGCTGGCCTGCGCCTTGCGCTTGGCGTTCGCGGCCGCGAGAGCCTGCAGGCGCAGGTCGAGGTCCGCGCGCGAGAGCAGCGCGCCGCGCAGCAGGACCGCATCGACCTGAGCGAGCGCGCCGATGTCCGCGGAAGGATCGCCGCGCACGAGCACGAGGTCCGCGAGCTTCCCGGGCTCGATCGAGCCGCGATCGCCCAGGCCCAGCGTCGACGCGGCGCCGCGCGTGACCGCGTCGAGGCACGCCGCGGCGGGGATGCCCGCCGCCTGCCACTCGAGCAGCTCGCGCACGAGCCCGGAGCCCGGAGCGAGCCACGGGTGCGGAGCACCGCTGCCCGGTACGAGCCGCAGGCCCGTGCGCTGCGCGAGCAGCAACGCGGAGCGCTGCTTGCCGATCGCGACATTCGCCGCGGCGCGCAGCTCCGCGCTCCACGAGTTGCGCCGACCGAGCAAGTCCGCGAGCCACACCGACTCGTACTGCGGTCCGACCTGCGCGAGCTCGGGCGCGCTCTCGCCCTCGTCGTCGACGAGGCGCGCGTAGCCGCGCAGCGCCGGAACGAGCGCCGCGCCGCTCGCCTGCAGCGCGCGCAGCCCCGGCTCGAGCTCCGCGAGCTCGACCTCCGACCATGTGCGCCCCGCGGGCAGCAGCGCGTCGAGGAACACGAAGCCCTTCTGGCCTCCGGCGAGCGCGTCGGCGAGCGCCTGCTTGGGCCGCAGCGGCCCCCACACGGCGAGCCCCTTCTCGGCCGCCATCGCGCACGCGCCGCGCCACGCTTCCTCGCCGATTCCGCCGTGAACCGCGACGAAATCGATCTTCTCCTCCCACAGGTGGTGCACGGCCTCCTTGGCCTCGACTTCGCTCGTCACCACCACTGCCGCCGCGGTCGAGGGAGGCTTGCCATCGAGCACGCCACCCGCGATCGAGAGCAACGGCCCCTGCACGCGATCGCGCTCGGCTCGGTCGCGCGAGCCGAAGATGCGGCCGAGCTCGTTGCCGTGGTCGCGCAGCGTGGTCACGCCCGCCGCGACATACAACGCGTCGTGCTCGGGATCGTGGTAGCCAAAGCCGTCGATCAAGCCGGGCACGATGTGCAGCCCGCGCGCGTCGACCTGCCGCGCGTCCGCCGGGATCGCCACGCCGGCGCCGACGGCGCGGATGCGATCGCCGTCGACGAGGATCGTGGCCTCGAGCGGAGCGGCGCCAGGGACGAGCGTGTGCACCTTGCCGCCGACGAGGGCGACCAGATCGAGGAGGAGCAGGGCGGTCAGCATCGGCGCGATGTTCGCAACTGCGCGGGCCGCGGGGAAGGGCTGCGGCTCGACCGCGCCGGAGGCGCCCCGTAGGCTCTTCGCCCATGAATTCCAAGGGTGTGGACAAGGGTCGGCGCGGAGTCGTGCGGCTGGCGACGGACGAGCTCTCGAGCGGGCCGTGGGTCTACGGGCGCCATGTGGCCCTGCCGCAGGAGCCGATCGACGACGGCTCGCTCGTGGAAGTCGAGGACGAGAGCGGCCGCTTCCTCGGCCACGCGCTGTTCAACGCCGCCTCGGACATCCGCCTGCGCTGGCTCTCCCGCGGCCGCAAGACCGACCTCGACCGACCGCGCGAGTTCCTGCTGCGCCGCCTCAAGGACGCCGACACCCTGCGCCGCCGCGTGCTCAAGCTGCCGGATGTCACCAATGTCTACCGCGTGGCCCACGCCGAGGGCGACGACCTGCCGGGCCTGATCGTCGACCGCATGAACGACATCCTCGTGTGCGAGCACCACGCGCTCGGCTTCTGGATGTTGCGCGAGGACGTGCAGTGGGCGCTCGAGCAGCTCTACCCGGGCTGCCGCGTCGTGCATCGCATCCCGCCGGGCGCCATCGACGCGGAGAACTATCCGCGGCGCGAGCTCGACGCCGCGCTCGAGGCGAGCGACGAGACGGTGATCGAGGAGCACGGGCTGCGCTACGAAGTGCGGCCGGGCGCGGGCCACAAGACCGGCTGGTTCTGCGACCAGCGCGAGAATCGCCTGACGGTGGCGAAGCTCGCGGAGGGTCGCGATGTGCTCGACATCTGCTGCAACGCGGGCGGTTTCGCGCTGCAGGCCGCACGCCACGGCGCGCGCACCGTGCGCGGCGTCGACATCGACGAGGTGGTGCTCGCGCGCGCCAAGGACGCAGCCCGGCTCAACCGGCTCGCGGTCGACTTCATCCACTGCGACGCCTTCCCCTACCTGCGCACCCTGACCGGCGAGACCGGGCGCCCGGGCCTCGTGATCGTCGACCCGCACAAGCTGATCGGCTCGCGCACGGCCTTCGACTCCGGGCTGCAGAAGTACCTCGACCTCAACGCCCTCGCGTTCGGTGTCGCCCGGCCGGGCGCGCTGGTTGCGAGCTTCTCCTGCTCGGGCCTGCTGCAGGAAAACCAGTTCGTGGGGATGCTGTTCCAGGCCGCCCGCCGCGCCGGACGCGACCTGCGGCTGCTCGGAGCCATGGGCGCGGGCCCAGACCACCCGCAGCGGCCCGACTTCGCGCGCTCGCGCTACCTGAAGGGCGCGCTCCTCGCCCTCGACTGAAGCTCGGGCCGCAGCCCCGGCGGGAGCCCGCCGCTTGCCCCGTGCAAAGCGCCCCGCGCTTTCTTATGCTCCAGCATCCGTGGCGCCCTCGTCACCGCCTCCGGCGCGGCGAGGGCGCCATCGTCGGCGGCGAACTCGTCCAGAATGTCCTGGCGGCTGCGCCGTACGCCTTCCCGCCCACGACCGCACCTTCCTGCAGGAGCCCACCCATGAGCCTTGCGATCCTCGCGACCGAAGAGAACTGGCAAGCGTTCGATGACGCCTGGACCGCTCTGATCGCCTCCAAGGGCCCGATCGAGGAACTGTGCGCCGCGATCGAGGTGATCGGCTCCAAGCGCCGCATCTCGCGCTGCCTGCCGACCCTGCGCATCCACGCCGAGTCCCTCGCCGAGGGCGGTCGCGCCGCGGACGCCGTCGCGATCGTGGGTGCCACGCTGCGCGCCGGCGGGCCCCCGGGCGAACTCGGCGAGCCGCTGCTCAAGCTCACGGAGGCCGCCTTCGGCTCGGAGCCGTGGTGGGCCGCGTTCCGCGACATGGCGGGCTTGAAGCGCGAGGCGCTCGATCTGCGCAAGGCGTGGCTCTACTTCGACGATATGCGCTCCTACAAGCCGGGCGTGGTCGTGTTCCACGCCTCGGGCTGGGGTGTCGGCGAGGTCAAGGAAGTCTCCAACGCGACCATGGAGATCACCGTCCACTTCGCGTCCGGCAAGAAGGACCGCTTCCCGCTGCGCACGGCGGTCGAGATCTTCGAGCGTCTGCCCGCGACCGACCTGCGCGCCCAGCGCGTGCTCGATCCCAAGGGCCTCGAGAAGCGCCTCAAGGAGGAGCCGCTCGAGATCCTGAAGGCCGTGCTGCTGCGCTACGGCGGCAAGGCCGGCAACATGACCATCCGCAACGCGCTAGCCCAGATCGGCGTCGACGGCGCCAAGTGGTCCAACTGGTGGAAGAAGACGCGCCTGGCGGCCGAGAACGACACCATGTACCGCGTCTCGGGCAACGTCGCGAAGTGCGAGGTCGAGCTCCTGCGCCGCGCCATGGACCCGATCGAGGCCATGCGCCGCCAGCTCAAGCAGGCGCGCACCCTGAAGGACGCGCTCTCGCGCGTGCGCGACCTGATCGGCGGCGAGAAGCTCGCGCCGGAGATCCGCAACGCAGCGCTGCAGACCATCGAGGAGCTCGCCAACGACGAGAAGGTGCCCGCACCGCTCGACCAGCGCCTCGCGGCCTGGATGATGCTGCGCGAGCATCCCAAGGCCGACGGCACCCCGGCCGCGACGCCCGCGCCGCTGATCGAGCGTCTCAAGGCCGCCGCCGACAAGGCGGCGCCCGCCGACCCGCGCGTCCCGCCCGCGCTGTGGGCCTTCCTGCAGAAGATGCCGGGCTCGCGCGAGCAGGAGCGCTCGGTGTCGCTGCTCGCCGAGGTCTACGGCGAGCGCTGGGTCGGGGAGGCCCTCGCGCACCTCGCCCACGCCGCTCCGGGCATGGCCAAGCCGCTCATCGACGAGCTGCGCAAGCAGAAGAAGGACAAGGAGCTCGCCGCGTGGTACATGCGCCTGCTCGCGCGCCCGCGCCTGTCGCCGTTCGTGCTCACCGAGCTCGCGCGCCTCGCCGAGACGGGCAAGCTCAAGGGTGAGTTCCCCACCTCGGTCCAGCGCGCCATGGCGCTGATCGAGCTTTCGGTCTACCTGCAGGAAGAGCGCGTCGGTGACTCGGTCATGGCGCGCGCCCAGCAAAAGCTCACGGAGCTGCTGCTCGGCGGCGAGCCCACGCTGGTGGGCACGATGCTCAAGGGCGCGGACATTCCGGCCCTGCGCTCGGTGCGCGCCATGCTGCAGCGCGGCGTCGACGACCGCATCGACAGCGTCGTCACCGACATCGTGCTCGACATGGGCGGCGATGTGTTCCGCTCGGAGCAGCTGCCGTTCTGGATGGAGGAGAAGATCTGGACCACGCGCGCGGGCCTGCACAGGCGCGAGGCCGAGCTCAACGAGCTCAAGGACAAGAAGATCCCCGCCAACGCCGAGACCATCGCCAAGGCGGCCTCCTACGGCGACCTCTCGGAGAACGCCGAGTGGGAACAGGCCATCGAGGAACAGCGCCAGCTCACCAGCGCAGCCTCCGAGATGGACAAGGAGCTGCGCATGGCGGCGCTCCTGGAGAACGCCAACATCCCCGACCACACCGCGTGCCCCGGCACGACCGTCACATACCGCGACATGCGCACCGGCAGCATCCACACGGTGACGATCCTCGGGCCTTGGGACGCCAAGGACGACTCGACCATCAGCTACAAGGCTCCGCTCGCGCGCGGCATGCTCGGCAAGACCGCCGGACAGACCGCCACGATCGAGCTGCCCGGCGGCACGCAGGAGGTCGAGATCCTCTCGGTGGCCATGGCCAGCCTCGGCTGAGCCCGCCGCGCGGCCGATTTGGCCGCTCTGCGCGCCTTGGTCCCGCCGCCCCGCCGCGCGCGCCCCTCCCGGGGGCGCGCGGCGGGGCGGCGGCCGTTGCGGGGCTGGCGCGCTGCCGGATTGAATATCATAAGGTCATGAAGTAGTGTTATTCCGTGCTCGCCGCCGCGGACCTGACCGGACTGCTCAAGACGCTCGCCGACCCCACTCGGCTGCGCATGCTCGCCCTGTGCGACGGCAGCGAGCTCGCCGTGGGCGAGCTCTCGCGCGCGCTCGGCATGTCCCAGTCGCGCGTCTCCAACCACCTGCGGCTGCTGCGCGAGGCGGGCCTGCTGTCGGAGCGGCGCGCGGGCACGAGCATCTTCGTGCGCGTGGCGCCCGACTTCGGCGGCGAGCCCGTGCGCGGCGTCTGGGCGGCGCTCAAGAGCCGCCTCGACGAGAGTCCCGAGCACCGCCGCGACCTGCTGCGCCTCGAGCGCGTGCTCGGCGAGCGCGAGCGCGGCGCCGCGGAGCTGTTCGAGCACCTCGCGGCCGACTGGGACAAGATCGGCGTCGACTTCCAGACCGGTCAGGCGCGCCAGCGCGCCGCGGCCTGCCTCCTGCCGCGCGGCCTCGCGATCGCGGACTTGGGCTGCGGCACGGGCTACCTCGCGCGCGGCCTCGCGGGCCTGGTCTCCAAGGTGATCTGCGTCGATCGCTCCCGCGCCATGCTCGCGCAGGCCCGCAAGCGCCTCGCCAAGGAGTGCCCCGACGCGCAAGTCGAGCTGCGCCGCGGGGAGCTCGACGCCCTGCCGCTCGCCGCGGGCGAAGTCGACGGCGTGGTGGCCGGGATGGTGCTGCACCACCTGCCCGAGCTCGCGCCGGCGCTGCGCGAGATGCGCCGCGTGCTCAAGCCGCGCGCGCCGCTCGTCGTGCTCGAGCTCGAGCCGCACTCCGAGGACTGGATGCGCGAGGAGCTCGGCGACCTGCACCTCGGCCTCGAGCCCGCGTCGATCGTCACCGCGCTGCGCCGCGCGGGCTTCCAGGAGATCGCGGTCGAGCCCGTCGACGACCACTACACTCCGCGCCGCCGCGCTGCCGAGGCCCACTCCCAGCCGACCCTCCCGCTCTACCTCGTGCGCGCCTGCGCGCCCGGGGATTGCCGTTCGAACTGACTTCCGCACCAACCCTTCTAGGACATCGCTTCCACCATGGCCGCCTCCACCGCCACTGCTCAGGACTTCAAGGTCAAGGACCTCGCGCTCGCCGACTTCGGGCGCAAGGAAATCGAGCTCGCACAAGTCGAGATGCCCGGACTGATGGCGCTGCGCCTTGAGTACGCCGGCAAGAAGCCGCTCGCGGGAGCGCGCATCTCGGGCTCGCTGCACATGACTATCCAGACCGCCGTGCTGATCGAGACGCTCGTCCAGCTCGGTGCAGCTGTGCGCTGGTGTTCCTGCAACATCTTCTCCACGCAGGACCACGCGGCCGCGGCGGTCGCCGTCGGCCCCAAGGGCAGCGTCGCGCGCCCCAAGGGCGTGAGCGTGTTCGCCTGGAAGGGCGAGACGCTCGAGGAGTACTGGTGGTGCACCGAGCAGGCGCTGCTGTGGCCGGACGGCAAGGGCCCGAACATGCTGCTCGACGACGGCGGCGACGCCACCATGATGGTCCACCTCGGCACGCAGTACGAGAAGGACGGCAAGGTCCCGACTCCGAAGAAGGACGACCAAGAGGACTGGGCCGAGCTCCTGAAGTGCCTCAAGCGCTCGGTCGCCTCGTTCCCGAGCCGCTGGACCGAGATCGGCAAGCAGGTCAAGGGCGTCAGCGAAGAGACGACCACCGGCGTGCACCGTCTGTACGACATGCAGGCAAAGGGCGAGCTGCTCTTCCCGGCCTTCAATGTCAACGACTCGGTCACCAAGTCGAAGTTCGACAACCTCTACGGCTGCCGCCACAGCCTCGTCGACGGCATCATGCGCGCCACCGATGTGATGCTCTCGGGCAAGCTGGCGGTCGTGTGCGGCTACGGCGACGTGGGCAAGGGCTCGGCGAAGTCGCTCGCAAGTCAGGCGGCGCGCGTCGTCGTCACCGAGATCGACCCGATCTGCGCCCTGCAGGCCTGCATGGACGGCTTCCAGGTCGCGCGCGTCGAAGATGTGGTGTCGCAGGCCGACATCTTCATCACCGCGACGGGCAACAAGAATGTCATCACCGTCGAGCACATGGCGAAGATGAAGAACAACGCCATCGTCGGCAACATCGGCCACTTCGACAACGAGATCGACATGATGGGCCTCGCGCGCACCAAGGGCGTCAAGCGCGTCAACATCAAGCCGCAGGTCGACCGCTGGGTGTTCGGCGACGGCCACGGGGTGATCATCCTCGCGGAAGGTCGCCTGCTGAATCTGGGCTGCGCCACCGGCCACCCGAGCTTCGTGATGTCGAACAGCTTCTCGAACCAGGTGCTCGCGCAGATCGAGCTGTTCCAGAACTCGAAGAAGTACGACCGCGCGGTCTACACGCTGCCCAAGCACCTCGACGAGAAGGTCGCGCGCCTGCACCTCGCCAACCTCGGCGCGAAGCTGACCGAGCTCTCGCCCGACCAGGCCAAGTACATCGGCGTCGACAAGAACGGCCCGTTCAAGCCGGGCCACTACCGCTACTAGTCGCGGCTGCTACCCTGCGCGCTCCCATGGGGCCGCAGGCGAGCGATCGAACGAGCCCCGTCGTGACCCGGCTTGCGCCGAGCCCGACGGGGCTCCTGCATTTGGGCCACGCGCGCTCATTCGCGCTCGCGTGGCTGCACGCGCGCTCGCGCGGCGGCCGCGTGGTGCTGCGCGTCGAGGACCTCGACCGCGAGCGCTGCAAGCCGCAGCTCGTCGACGCCTGCGTGCGCGACATCGCGTGGCTCGGGCTCGACTGGGACGGCGAGCCGCGCGTGCAGTCGCACTCGCTCGAGCCCTACGAACGCGCCTGCAAGGACCTGCTCTCGAGCGCGCGCGCCTACGCCTGCACCTGCACGCGCGCCGAGATCGCCGTGCTCTCCGCGCCCCATGCCGACGATGGCGAGCAGCGCTACCCCGGCACATGCCGGGGCCGCTTCGCCAGCCCCGACGCGGCGCGTGCGAGCACCGGCCGAGAGAGCGGGCTGCGGCTCGCGGTCGAACCAGGCCCGCTCGCCGTGCGCGACGAGCTGCGCGGCGAGTGCGCCTTCGATGTCGCGGCGGAGGTCGGCGACTTCCTCGTGCGACGCCGCGACAATGCCATCGCCTACCAGCTCGCCGTGGTGGTCGACGACGCGCTCGACGGCGTGACCGATGTGGTGCGCGGCGACGACCTGCTCCCGAGCGCCGCCCGTCAGATCCTGCTGCAGCGCGCGCTCCACCACAGCACGCCGCGCTACTGGCACCTGCCGCTCGTCACCGACGAGCACGGCGCGCGGCTCTCCAAGCGCCGCGGCGACATCGGGCTCTCCCAGCTGCGCGAGCGCGGTGTCGACCCGCGCACCGTGCTGGCCTGGGTCGCCCGTTCCGCCGGACTCGAGCGCGGCCCGCGCCCCACCGCGGCCGACTTGCTCCGGGGCTTCGACCTGCGCGCCCTGCCCCGCGCCCCCGCGCCCCTCTCGCCCGCGGACCTCGACGAGTTGGTTCCTTGATTCCCGCTCAATCCCCGCGCCGACCCCGGCCCGCCGCAGCGCTTGACCTTCGGCCCAACGCTGCTACTCTGGCCGCCCTTCGCGTTCCCCGGTAGCTCAATGGTAGAGCACCCGGCTGTTAACCGGGTTGTTGTAGGTTCGAGCCCTACCCGGGGAGCCACTCGCGCTGGCTCGTGCCGCGCACGGTCTTCGCGCAGGCGGTCTTTGGGGGCGCTCTCGTCCGGCGCCGTGGCGTGCTCGAGAGCCGCGACTTCGGTGGGTGATCGCGAGTGCGCCATCGAACTCTCGCCCCCAAGCGGCGCAACTCACTGTCACGTTTCGGTTCTGGGAAACCCGCGCGGTGCGCTGTTGCGGCCGTCCAGAACGCCTCGGGCGAGGTCGAAGGGGTGCGAAGAGGAGCACCTCTTCCATGGCGCAATCCGAGCTCTCCGTGCTGATCCCCACTTACGGCCGAACAGCGACCATCGCGCGACTGCTCACGCGCCTGTGCGACCAGACGCTCGATCCGGCGCGCTTCGAGGTGATCGTCGTCGACGACGGTTCGCTCGAACCGATTGCGCTCAACGCGGCCGACTATCCCTTCGCGCTGACGCTGCTGCGGCAGGACAACGGCGGTCCGGGAGCCGCGCGCAACGCCGGCGTGGCGCACTGCAACGCGAGTTGGACCGTGATCCTGAACGACGACGCCGTGCCTGCGAACGATCTGCTCGAGCGCCACCTCGCCCGCTCGCGCACCGTCGGCCCGCAGGTCGCGGTGCTCGGCACATTCCGCTTCACCGCCGAGGCCTCGAAGAGTCCGTTCGTGCAGGTGCTCGCGAACTCCGACCTCTTGTTCGACTTCCCGCGCCTGAAGAGCGGAGCGCACCTCGGTTGGAGCTTCTTCTGGACTTGCAACCTCGGCCTTCCGACGCAAGTCCTGCGCGACAACCCGTTCGACAGCGCGAACTTCCGCGAGGCCATCGTCGAGGATGTCGAGCTCGGCTACCGACTCGAGAAGCAAGGCTGGCGCGTGCTCCACGACGGCACGCTCGTGTGCGAGCACGACCATGTGCTCGAGGCGGCGGGCTACTTCCGGCGCATGGTGCGACTCGGCGTCAACATGGCGCGCATGCACGCCAAGCACCGGGACCCGATGCTGCTGCACCTGCGCGAAAACGGCCAGCTCGCCGGTTTCCTCGCTTCCACGCAGCAGAACATCGAGGCCCACCACGCGACCTTCCACAAGGTGCAGGCCAAGCTCGCCGCGCTCGACACGGACCACTTTGGCCGGACGCTTCCGCAGGAATTGCTGCGGCAGGTGTGCCAGCTCGTGAGGCGGATGGGAACGCTGTGCTATTGGCGCGGCCTGCTACTGGAGTGCGAAGGACACGACCCGTTCGGCGTGCTCGACCGCGGACCCGTGACGGGCGAGCTCGTCTCGATCGTCGCGGTCTCCTACAACGCGCTCGCTCGCACGAGGCGCTGCGTCGAGGCCCTGCGCGCGGCCGCCGACCCGCGCCACCCGACCGAGCTCGTCTTCGTCGACAACGGCTCGAGCGACGGCAGCGCCGAGTGGCTCGCCGAGCAGCCGGATGTGCACCTCGTGCGCAATGCGGACAACCGTGGCGCGCCCCTCGCCCGCAACCAGGGCCTCGCGCTCGCGCGCGGACGCTGGCTCGTCGTGATGGACAACGACGCCATGGTCAGTCCCGGCTGGCTGCATCGCCTGCTCACGCACGCGCAGGCGGACGCGAAGTCGGGCTGCGTCGGTCCCGTCTCCAACCGCGCCGCGCACGGCCAGCAGGTGCCCTTCGAGGGCGCGACCGACACGAGTTCGCTCGCGCTGCACGCCGAGAAGTGGGCCGAGGCGAACCATCGCCGCGCCCGACAGCAGAACATCCTGACATCGTTCTGCCTGCTCTTCCGTCGCGAGTTGCTCGACGCGATCGGCGGCTTCGACGCTGCCTTCTCGCCGTGGGGCTTCGAAGACGACGACTTCACGCTGCGCGCGGCACTCGCTGGCTTCCGCAACCGCGTGGCTCTCGATGTTTTCGTGCTCCACGAGCACTACGAAAACGCGGAGAAGAGCGCGCGCCACGACGAGCTCCTCGCGCGCAACTGGTCGCGCTTCGCGCACAAGTGGGCCGGGCGCGCGGATGTGCCCTACGGCGACTACAAGGCGATCGAGCCCGCCCTGCGCGCTGGCGTCGAGCGTGCGCGCTTGTATATGCCGCTCGGCGGCGGCGAGCAACCCGAGTCCGCGCTGCCCGCGACGCTTGCCGTCGGCGCGGCGAAGGCCTGACTCCATGAAGCGGCTGACGCTGTGCATCATCGCGCGCAACGAGGAAGCGCTGCTCGGAGGCTGCCTCGACTCGGTGCGTGGAATCGCGGACGAGATCGTGCTCGTCGACACGGGCAGCACGGATCGCACGCTCGAGATCGCACGCGAGCGTGGCGCGCGGATCGTCGAGCACCACTGGAACGACGACTTCGCGGCAGCGCGCAACGCGGCACTCCCCCATGTGCAGGGCGGCTTCGTGCTCGTGCTCGACGCGGACGAACGCCTCGGTCCGGGTGCCAAGAAAGTGCTGCGCCGCGCGCTCGAGCGCGACGACTTCGACTGCGGCTTGCTGCCGCTGCACGATGCGAGCTCGCTCGATGCGAGCCACGAAGACGTGCTCGCAGGGCGCGCGCGACGCGGCGAGCCCATGCTGCTCCCGCGCCTCTTGCGCTTCACGAGCGACCTCGCGTGGGAAGGCATGGTCCACGAACAGGTCACATCGTGGGCGCTCCAGCACCGCCGCATCGTGCAGATCGAGGCCCCCATCGTGCACTACGGAGCCGTCCCGTCGCTGCGCGAGGCACGCGCGAAGAACGAACGCAACCTGCGGCTCCTTGAGCGACGCGCGCAGGCCGAACCGGAGAACCCCACGGTGCGCGCCTATCTCGCGCGCGAGCACGAGCGCTGCGGCCATGTCTCCGACGCGATCCGCGAGGCGGAAGCCGCGTGGAGCGCTCTCGCGCGCCTTGCCGCGCACGGTCGCCCCGCGATCGATGTCGTCCTGCCTGCGACGCTGCTCGCCTTCCTGCACCTGCGTGCGAAGAACCCCGTGCGAGCGCTCGAAGTGCTCGACAAGGCGCGCGAGTGGAGCGACCCGCACCCCAACCTCGGCTTGCTCACCGGCTGGGCGCACGAGCAGCTTGCGCTCGCAGCCGCGGATGTCGAGCACTTCTCCGCGCACCTGCAGTCCGCCCACGCCTCGCTCACCGGGTGCATCTCGCTCGCCGGTCGGCGCTTCGCAGCGGAGTGCATGCCCGGCGCGAGCAGCTTCACCGGCCAAACGCGCCTTGGCACCGTATGCCTGCTCGCCGGAGACTGGCCGCAGGCCGAGCGAGCCTTCCGCGCGGCTCTCGCCGCGAACACGGAACAGGTGGAGGCGCGCCTCGGGCTCGTCGAGACGCTGCTCGACTCCGGCAAGGCGCAGGTCGCCCTGCGCGAGCTGCAGCCCGCGCTGCGTCCCGAGCTGCCCGATGCATGGCTGCTCGGTTCAGCGATTGCGCTCGCACTCGGGAGCGAAGGCGACGCGCGCACCTTCCTCGAGCGTTGCGATGTGGCCCTCGGATCGCACGCTTGGATCGGCACCTTCCGCGAAGGACGCCGACGCGAGCTCGAGCACGCGCTGCGACCGAGCCTGGTCGCAGCCGCTCGCGCGCGCAATCCGCGCACCGTCTCGGTCGTGATTCCCTGCTACAACCGCTTCGACTTGCTGCGTCCCGTGCTCGAGGGCTTCGCGCGCGAGGCACAGGACACGCAGTTCGAGCTGATCGCCGTCGACGATGGCTCGCAGCCGCCGCTGCAAGCCTTCTTCGAGAGCCTCGGCCTGCCGCCGTCGTTCAAGGTCGTGACGCACGCACGCAACGGAGGTCGCGGCGCCGCGCTCAACACGGGCCTCGATCACGCCACCGGCGATGTGGTGATCTTCTGCGACAGCGACATCGTCCCCACCGCGGGCTTCGTGCGCGCGCATCTCGAGTTCCACCGCACCAGCGGCGACGAGCTCGCCACCGCGCTCGGCGCACTCGACTGGGGCGTCGAGCCCGGCTTCTGGGGCACATGGATGGGCGCGCGCTCCAATGCGCGCATGGCCCAGCTCGAGGGCGAGGTCGACTGGACACACTGGTTCACGGACAACTGGTCCTTCCGACGCGAGCTGCTCACCAGCCGCGGCCTGCGCTTCGATCCGGCCTTCCGCGCCTGGGGCTGGGAAGAGCTCGACCTCGCGCGCGAGCTCGCGCGGCTCGGTGCGCGCAACGTCCAACTCGCGAGCGCGCGCGGGCTGCACCTGAAAGCCGCGACCGCCGCCGACATGCTGCGCAACTTCGAGCGCAGCGTGCCGAACCTGCTGCATCTCGCCGAGAAGCACTCCGAGGCGCCCGAGGTCGCCGGCTGGCTCGCGCTCGCCGCGAGTCCCGACATGCTGCAGCGTGCCGCGCAGGTCCTCGAAGTCCTGCTCGCTCACACTCAGGTCCTTCCTGCCAGCGTTGCCGCGACACCCACTGGCCGCCGCGCGGCCGTGGCGCTTTGCGACCTCGTCTTCCGTATCGGGATCGCGCGCGGACTCGCTCAGGTCGGACGCCCATGGAACCCCGACGGTGACTCGGCGCTCGCCTGCGATCTCGCCGCCGGAGCCACTCGGCTCGGACAGGCCTGCGAGGCCGCTGGCGAGTTCGAACGCCGCGATCTACTGCACGAAGTCTGGCGGAGCGCGCTGGGCGAGCATGCGGAGAGCAAGGCGGTGCGCGACCGACTGGCCTGGGAACAGCGCCAGAAGGCCGCACTGTCGGCCGCCTGTCCCTGAACCGGGATCCACGCCGCGGGACGCAAGTCTTTCCGTTTCTCGTCCGAAACATGGCAGTCGCCGGTTGCCAACCCACCGGCCCAGCCAACGCCATGGAAACGACCCAGCCCCAGATCCCAGCGCCCTTCGCCCTAGACCCCAACGCCTCGGCCAGCGACCGCGAGAGCGCCGCCGCGCTACTCGCGCGCGCCACGGAGGAGCTGACCGCGCCCGCGGCCTCAGCGGAAGCGCCGGTCGAGATCGCGACCGCGGCCGACACGCTCGTGTTCGCCTGGCCCGATTGGCGCGATGACGCGGAGCTCGAGCGCCTGCTCGACACCTTCGCGCGCCACCTAGTCGGCCGCACCGGCTCGTGCCTGTGCCTGCGCCGCGACCCCGCGCTCGACCCCGACGCCCGAGCGGCGACCGAGGCGCTGCTCACGGTCCACGCGCGCGTGCTGGGCATCGACGCCCAGCTCGATGTACTCCTCGTCGACGACGCCTTCGGTCCGGCCCAGTACCCGTCGCTCAAGCGCCTGATCACCTGCGCGATCGCGCTCGAATCCTCTGCCAGCGGCCCGCGCGCGGAGCTGTTCGGCGCGCTCGGCGAAAAAGTCGTGCGCACGAGCGACACCTTCGTGACCGCGATCCTGCAAAGCCTGCCGAGCGCACAGCGGCCGCAGCTGTACTCCAACGCGGTGCTCGACACGGTGAACTGGCAGATGGTCGAGCGCATCCAGGCGCTCCACCCGTGGATGTACCCGGTGGTGCTCGGGAACCTGCGCGTGACGCCTGGCGTCGGCAGCCCGATCCCGCCCGAAACACTGGAGAACGCCATGCGTTGTCGCGCGCAGTTGCTCGTCGAAGCCGCGTTGCGGCGCATCGAGATCCAGGGGCGCGCCGTGCTGGAGGTCGGCAGCAACTGCGGCTTCTGGTCCGCGCAGTACGCACGCCGCGGAGCGACGCGCGTCACCGGCCTCGACACGCGCGAGCTGTGCTTGCGCCAGGCCGACCTCTACTGGCGCACGAACCGCTTCCTTCCCGAGGGCGCGTGGCGCTTCGTCAAGGGCGACATCTCGGATCCTTCGGCACTGTGGAGCGTGCGGCAGCACGGACCGTTCGACATCGTGCTGTGCGCCGGCATTCTCCATCACCTCCACGGCTACCGCGATGTGCTCGCCGGCTGCGCCGAGCTCGCGGGCGAGGCGATCGTGCTCGATACACGCGTCACGGACGGACCCGAAGCTCCCGAGCGCAACCCGAACGAGCCGTTCATCGATGCGCGCAGCTCCGAGAGCGGGAAGGTCGTTCCGAACCTCGACGCGCTGCTCTTCACGCTGCGCGAGCTTCTCTTCGAGCCCGAGGTCCTGCCCGTGAGGTTCGACACCGCTCCGGGAGTGGACGGCGCCGACGACTACAACGCGGGTCGCCGCGTGGCGATCGTCGCTCGTCGCGTGGATCGCGCCCCCGCCTGATCGCGGGCGCGGAAAGCCAGCGCGGGCCGCATCGCGCTCAGCGAGCGTCGCGCCGCAACGGCGCGCCGTTGTCCTCGCGCCGCAACGGCGCGCCGTTGTCCTCGCGCCGCAACGGCGCGCCGGTGCCGAGCAGCCA
>VGYZ01000045.1 GCA_016872795.1 Planctomycetota bacterium | reverse complement strand
CTTCGAGACGAGCGGCAGCCCGTCGTAGAGGTCGTAGTGCACCTCGAGCTCGACATCCCCGGAAAATGCGAATGTCAGGCGCTTGCCGGGCGGAGGCCACGGCAGGTCCGAGGCGTGGCGCAGGCGCTTCCACTCCAAGCGCGCTGGAATCTCCGCGACGCGCACGGCCGTGCAATGCCGCGCCGCGGGATCGAGCGCGAGTCGTTCGAGGTCGGAGGGGCGCAAGTAGGCGCGATCGAGCTGTCCGGCGAGGCCACCCGCGCGCACTTCGGCGCCGTCGATCGAAGCGCGCAGCTCGGGCTCAACCGCGCGCAGGAGCGCGCGATCCGCCATGAGGTCATCGAAGCCGATGCAGGCGACATCCGGCTCGACACGCCATGTGCGCGCAACGAGGCCGTTCGAGAGGGTCACGGTGCGCGCGTCGCTCTTCCACACGCTCGCCTTCGCGGCGCCCCCGTCGATCAGCCAGTCTCCGGCTGCGCGCGGCGGCGTGGTCGGTCCGCTCGGGAGCGCGTCGAGGAGGCCACCTCCCAGCATCAGGAGCTCGAGCGAGATCATGGGCGCACTCCTGCGCTCCACAGCGCGTGGAAGTGGTGGACGGGGCCGTGCCCGTGGCCGAGTTGCCAGTCGGCCGAGCCCGCGATGGCGGCGCTCACATAGCGCTTCGCGCCTTCGACGGCCGCGAGCGGGCTCTCGCCGCGCGCAAGCAACGCCGCGATGGCTGCGGAAAATGTGCAGCCGGTGCCGTGCGTGTTGCGGCTCGGCGTGCGTACGGCGGAGAGGCGCACGCAGTGCGCTCCGTCGAACCACAGGTCGTCGGAGGTCGCACCATGGGCGTGGCCGCCCTTGAGCACCACGGCGCGCGCTCCGAGGGCGACGAGCTGCTCGCACGCGCGCTCGGGTGCGCGCAGAACGCTGGCTTCGTCCGTGTCGAGCAGCACGGCCGCCTCGGGCAGGTTCGGAGTGAGCACGCTCGCGAGCGGGAAGAGCTCGCTGCGCAGCGCAGCGACCGATTCGTCCGCGAGCAGCTTCGCCCCTGACTTCGCGACCATCACAGGATCGAGGACGATGTGGCGCGCTCCGTGCGCACGCAGACGCTCCGCCACGGTGCGGATCAGAGTGGAACTCGACAGCATGCCGATCTTGGTCGCCGCGACCTCGAGATCCTCGAACACGCAGTCGAGCTCGTGCGCCACGAACTCACAGGGCGGCGTCTGGATCGCGCGCACTTCGCGGGTGTTCTGCGCGGTCAGGCTCGTGATCGCCGCGGCGCCGTACACGCCGAGGGCCGAGAAGGTCTTCAGGTCGGCTTGGATGCCAGCGCCGCCGGAGGGATCCGAGCCTGCGATCGTGAGCGCGATCATCGGAGTGGGGGCCATGGCGCGCAGTCTAGAGGTGCGTCACCATGTGCGCATGGACCCGCAGCCGCACCGCCTCGCTCCGTGGCCGAAGGATCGCCCGCCGCTCTCGCTCGACGAGGCCCGCGCGCGCCTCGCGACCTTGCATTCCGACTGGTCGCTGGAGGGCACCGCTCTCGTGCGCCGCATCCGCACGCGCGACTTCTCCGCGGCCCTCGCGCTCGCCGTGCTCGCTGGCGAGCTCGCCGACCGCGCCGACCACCACCCCGAACTGCTCGTGCGCTGGGGCGAGCTCTCGATCCGCCTCTGGACCCACTCCGCTTCTGGCCTGACGGAGCTCGACTTCACCCTCGCTCGCTGGCTCGACTCGCGCCTCGCAAGCGGCGCCGCCGCGACCTAGACTGTTGGCCCTGATCGTGGGTGCCGCGCCGGTGGGTCGTGCGGCGCCTCCACTCCCCGCACTCCCACCATCGACACCCCCGAAGTCACCCCCGAAGGAAAGACGACCTCCCATGGCGCTCAAGGTTGGCGACGCTGCCCCGGAATTCACCCTCAAGACCCAAGACGAGAAGGAATGGAGCCTCGCGGCTCACAAGGGCAAGAATGTCGTGCTGATGTTCTACCCGCTCGACTGGAGCCCGACCTGCGAGAAGGAGAACTGCTCGGTCGCGGGCGACATGACGCTCAACGCCCCGAACACGGTGGTGGTCGGCGTCTCCCGCGACTCCACATGGTCGCACAAGGCGTGGCGCAACCAGTTCAAGCTCGCGCACGACCTGCTCGCGGATGTCAAGCTCGAAGTGGCCGCCAAGTACGGTCTGGTCCACCCCGCGGGCTTCATCAGCATGCGCGCGACGGTGATCGTCGACAAGCACGGCAAGGTGGCCTTCTGCGCCGCCAACGCGGCCGAGAAGACCGGCGCAGCCCGCGACATGGAGGCCGTCAAGGCGGCGCTCAAGACGCTGGCGTAAGACCTGCAGCACAGGCTCCCAAGCGGGAGTGCTCGTGCGTATCGTCAGACGGCGATCGGAGCCCCCGGGCTCGGTCGCCGTCGCAGTTCGCATCGCCCATGAAGAGTCCGTTCGTCCTGCTATTCTCGCTGTTCGCCGTGTTCGGGCTCGCGCTCGCGGGCTGGCGCTGGAGTGGCGGCGATGCGACCGCGTCGCCCCAAGCCGCGGTCGACACGGACGAGGACGCGGCGGAGCCGGTGTTCCTCGATGAGCCGATCGCGGAGCCGGATCTCGCGGCGCCGAGCGTTGCGAGCGAGGGCGAAGTCTCCGACATCGAGCGCGCCGAGGCGGCGGTCACGCCGCCGCCTCCAGCGCCGAAGGCCGCTACGAAGCTGCGCGGGCGCGTGGTCGACTCGAGCGCGCTGCCGGTCGAGGGTGCGCGCGTGTACGCGGCGCTCACCGCTCAGGGTCCGTCGCTCCCGCTCGAAGCGGACATGTGGGGCGAGAGCTGGCGCAAGCGCCGGGAGGCGCGCACCGATGCGGATGGGCGCTTTCTGATCGAAGACGCCGCCGTGGGCGTCACGCGTCTCGCCGTGCGCGCGAGCGCGGCCGCGCCGCTCGATGTCGACAGCGTCGTGGTGGTGGAGAGCGTCGACACCGATGTCGGCGAGCTCGTGCTGCAACTCGGTGTGCGCCTCGTCGGCAATGTGGTGGACGCTTCCGGCGCACCCGTGGCGGGTGCGGTCTTGCTGCGGCCGTTCGATTCTCGCTCGCCGAGCTTTGGCGAGCGCGCGGGTGACACCGGCATCGTGCTCGGAGAGAGCGATGAGCTCGGGCGCTTCGACCTGCGGGGCCTCGCTCCCGGGCCATGGGTCGTGCTCGCGCACCACGCCGGATTCCCCGATGCCGTCGCGCGCGGGGAGGACAGCGCGAGCGGCGAAGTCGTGCAGGGCGTGCGAATCGAACTCGCCGCCGCGGCGTGGTTGCGCGGCGCCGTGAGAGTGCCCTCGGGCGCGCGCACTCCGGCGTTCGACGCGTTTTCCGTGCAGGCGAGCTACACCGGTTCCCAAGAGCGCGCGCCGGGCGAGCCGGACAACAACTGGCGCCGCGTGCGTTGCCGCGCCGACGGCAGCTTCGAGCTCGGCGGTCTGCGCAAGGACGAGCCCTATCGCGTCAGCGTCGTTTGGCATCGCACGAAGGACGACAGCGGCGGCACCGAGGTCGCCGGCAGCACACGCGACATCCTGACCGATGGCTCGCGCGTCGACTTCGAGCTGCAGCCGTTCTCGGTGTTGCTCTACCGGCCCTGCGACGCGCTCACCGGAGCGCCCGTCTCCGGTCTCGACGGCAAGCTCGTGGCGCGCAGCGAGGGCGGACGGGACTCCAGCTTGCTCTCGACCACGCGCGACGATGGCGACGGCGTGTGGAGCGAGACTTCCGCGCAGCTGCCGAAGAGCGGCGAGAGCGTCTCGCTCGTCGTCACGCACGAGGCCTATCGACCGACGCGCGTGACTCCGGTCGCGCTCGCCGCGGCGTCGACGACGGATGCCGGGCGCGTGTCGATGGAACCGCTCGGAGAGCTGCGCGTGCGCGTGCTTTCGGCCGACACGGGGGAGCCGATCGGCGGCGCGCGCGTGATGGCCGAGCTGCGCACGGGCGACGATGGTTCACGCACGAACGAACAACTCGCGACCAACCCGCCGCGGCCGCTCGAGCAGGTTCGCGTGCGCTCTCGCGAGTCGGACGCGCAGGGCTACGCGACGCTGTACGCGAGCTTGGGAGCGACGGGGCTCGCGTGCGCGACGCACCGTGACTGGCCGGCCTCCGAGCTCGTCGAAGTGCGCTTCGGCCCGCGCGGGGGCGAGGCTCTCGCGCTGTACATCAACCCCGGGGCCGAAGCTCGCGTGCGGGTGATCGATGAGAAGGGCGCTCCGGTCGCCGGCGTGGCCGTGAACGCGACATGGCGCGTGCCCGATCTGGGCTTGCCGGCGGAGAGCATGCGCTCGGGTTGGCGCATCCAGCTCACCGGCGCCGAAGGTGTCGCGAAGTTCGCGCGCCTCACTCCGGGTTCGACGGTCTTTTCGCTGCTCGAGGACCGCGTCGGCGGTCCGCGCAGCCCGAACGAGCGCGACGCGACCAAGCTCACCGTGAATGTGTCGCCGGCGCAGAGCGCGGAGATCACGCTGGTGGCCACGTCGCGCGGCGATGTGCGCGGGCGCGTGCTCGACGCGGGACGTCCGCTCGCGGGCGCGACGATCCTGCTGCAGCCCTCCGGCGGTGGGCAGGGACGTTGGAACAATGTGCGCGAGGTGATCGTGCGCAGCGATGCGCAGGGGCGCTACTCGGTGCAGCGTCTGGGCGCCGGCCTGTGGGATGTCACGGTGAACCACGCCACGCGGCTCGTGCCGGATAAAGAGCGCTTCGACTTCGACGGCACCGATCGCGAACACGATTTCTTGCTCTCGGGTTCCGCGATCACGGGCAGCGTGCGCGACGCGCGCGGCCGCGCCATCGAGGGCGCGCGCATCGCGCTCGGCGAGGTGCGCCGGGATGCTCGCAACTCGGAGCAGGGCAACTGGAATTCGCTCGGCGGCAACACGCGCATCGTGACGGATGCACTGGGAAACTACGCGCTGCGCGGCGTGCCGCACGGCCTCGAGCTGCAGGTCGCGGCGGATCATCCCGACTATCAGGGCGCGCGCTGCGCGCCGTTCCAGCTCGTGGCCGACGAGCTCAAGGCGGGCGTCGATTTCACGCTCAAGCAGGGCGCGATCCTGCTGGTCGAGGTCGAAGCGAACGATGGTCGCGTGGTGCGCGCGCAGGTGACCGCCCAGCGCGTGGCCGACGAGAAGGGCAAGCAGGTGCGCAATGGGCCGCGCTCGGCGCGGCTCGACGGGCGCTCACGGGCGCGCTTCACGGGCTTTGCGGGCGGTCGTTATCGGGTCGCGCTCGACCGCGCGTTCCCCGGAGAGGACCAGCCCGCGAGCGCCCTCGTCGAGCTCAAAGAGGGACGCGAGGGGACCGTGCGCCTGCGCGTGCCCTAGGCGCGCGGCGGAGCCGATGCACGCGCGCGGCTCAGCCCTTGACGCATTCGAGCGCGACCACGATGCGGACCTCGTCCGCGATCGTGGGGATGTAGGCCTTCACGCCGTAGTCGCTGCGGCGGATGAGGAAGGTGGCCTCGAAGCCGGCGCGCGTGTCCTTGAAGGGCGACTCGCCCTCGCCGGTCGGTTCGATCGGCACGCTGATCGTCTTGGTGACGCCGCGCATGGTGAATTCGCCGGTGGCCTCGAGCTTGCCTTCGCCCTTCGAGACGACCTTGGTGCTCTTGAAGGTCAGCTTGGGGAACTCCTTGGAGCTGAAGAAGTCGGGGCCGCGCAGGTGGTCGTCGCGCTTGCCGTCGTTGGTGTTGACGCTCATGGCGTCGATCGTGAGCTCGACCGATGAGGCCTCGGGTTGCGCCGCGTCCCAGACGACCGTGCCATCGAGCTTGTCGAAGCGACCCCAGAACGGGGCCACGACGTGCACGACGCGGAACAGGACGCTGGAGTGACCGGCGTCGACCTTCCACTGCGCGGCGCGAGTGGGTAGAGAGATGTCGGGAGCGGGTACGGCCGCGGCGCGGAAGGCGAAGGGGACGGCGAGGAGGGCGGTGCCAAGCAGGGCGAACTTGAACATGGAGAGAACAAGCCTCTGGACGGGCTCGCGTTGAAAAGGGGAGGAGGAGATCGGATGGGTGAGGCGGACGACATTCATAGGACCGCGGGAGCGCGCCCGCGATCCCGAGGAGGGCCGCCAAGACTTGGGCTGCGATCGCCGCGCGGGCTCTCGAAGTCCACTCGTGTGTTCGGGTGGGTCGGTCTTGCGGGATCGTCCTAGGTCGCGAAGACGCGCGCGGGGTCTTGGAACGCCTTGAACTCGAGTGCGTTGCCGCTCGGGTCGCACAGGAACATCGTGGCCTGCTCGCCGACCTCGCCCCGGAAGCGAATGTGGGGCTCGATCAGGAACTGCGCGCCGCTCGCGCGCAGGCGCTCGGCGAGGGCGTGCCATGCGCTCCACTCGAGGATCAGACCGAAGTGGCGCACGGGCACGTTGTCGTCGTCGACCGGGTTGGTCTCGGCGCGCGCGAGCGCGCCATCGATCAAGTGCGCCGAGATCTGGTGACCGTGGAAGTCGAAGTCGATCCAGCGCGGCGCGCTGCGGCCGACCTTGCAGCCGAGCGTGTCGACGAAGAAGCGGCGCGTGACCTCGATGTCGGTCACGGGGAAGGCGAGGTGGAAGAGGGGGGCGCTCATCGCAGTCCGAGGATGGAGCGCCAGCCCGCCAGCGTCAATGCCGCGTTGCTCGACCAGCCGAACTCGGCGGCGTGCGCGCGGGCGGCGCTGGCGCGGGACGGCGCGTGCGTGAGTTCGAGGGCTCGCGCGAGGGCGCTGCCAAGCTCATCGGCGCTCGGAGTCGCCGCGACCCACTGTGGGAGCGCGCGCAGCGCCTCTTCGTAGGCGCTCAGGCGCGAGGCGACGAGCTCCAGCCCGCAGGCGAGGCCTTCGAGCGGCGTGACCGGAGTCCAGTCCTCTCGCGCGAGCTGCACCAACACATCGTGGCTCGCGAGCGCGCAGCGTACCTTGGCGTCGTCGGGCCGGGAGTCGAAGCGCACGCGCGACGAGATGCGGCTGCGCGCGGTGCGGGCGCGGAGCTCGTCGTACGCATCGCCCACCCGGCCGAGGAAGGTGAGCTCGACGGGCTTCCCAGCGTCGTGCAAGCGCTCGAGCGCGGCCAGAAGGGTGAGCGGGGAGCGGTCCTCGTCGATGCGGCCGAGAGCGAGCACGCGCGGCAGTGCTCCGCGAGCCGTGCGCGGCGCGACGAAGTGCTCGCAGCCGACGGGAACGACGAGCGTGCGCGCCGGATCGAAGTTCGCGCGCGCGAGCTCGGAGCGTGCGTGCTCGCTGAAGGTGACGAGCACGCTGGCGTTTCGCAGGGAGTCGAAGCTGGCGGGTCGCGCAGCAACCGCGAGCGAGAGTCGCGCGCGGCGAGGCGCGGGGAACTCGAAGGGCAGCGCGACGGCGTGCACGAGCTCAGCCCCCGGCGCAAGGCGCTCGAATCCGAGCTGCAAGCGCGTCGCCGTCGGGAGAGAGCTACGCGGCAGGGCGACGCGTCGCAGGCGTGCGTGCGCGGGCAGCGCCTCCGACTCGAGTGCGCCGCGCACGCGCGCGCCGCGACCCCACTCGACCAATGTGATGTCGAGCGAGTCGCTGGGCAGCGCGACGAGCGCTCGCGCGAACTCGCGCATGTAGCGTCCGGCGCCCGGCTCGTGCGTCGCACCGGGCCAGTGATCGAGAGCGAGCTTCGAGGCGCGTGCACGGCGATCGCGCTGATTTCGACGCGCGCACCCTTGGGAAGCGCCGCGACGCCTACAGTGGCGCGGGCTGGCGCTGGAGCGGGGAACGCCTCCGCATAGACCGCGTTCATCGTGGCGAACTCGCCGAGGTCCACGAGGTAGACGGTCACGGACACGACATCCGCGAGACCGAGGCGGTCGGCAGCGAGCACCGCGGCGAGGTTCGCAAGCGCTTGGCGCGTCTGCGCCTCGATGCCGCTCGCGAGCTCGCCGGTGCGCGGGTCCGTGCCGATCTGACCGCAGAGGTAGAGTTGCTCACCCGCGCGAATCGCCTGCGAGTAGGGACCGATGGGTGCGGGAGCGGCGGTTGAGACGACGGCGCGGCGTGGCGCGGGTGCCGCACAAGCGCCCGTGAGCAGGAACAGGGCGAGGAACGCGCTGGAGGTGTGCATCCACAGGATCTTGCGGATCGTGCGGGCGGACTCCAAGTCCTGAACCCCGTGGGACGGGCCCACGCCCCGCGCAGCACGGCGGGCTCGCCAGCGGGAACGGACTCCCTGACGGGTTGCTGCTAGGATCGAGGTCATGTTCGTCGGGGCGTTGCTCACGGGGCTCGGCTGCGTGGGGGAACTCGTGTTCGAGCCGGCGCTCGGACGCGCGCCTGAGGGTTGCCTCGTCGCTCGAGCGGGCGGCGTGTTCGCGTGCGCGCGACCGGGCGGGCTCGGGCTCGCCTTGGTGAGCGAGCCGCGCGTGGGCGCGGCGATCGCGCTCGATTTCGGCGCCAGCTTGCCGGAGGGAGAGGGCGAACGCTGTCGCGGCATCGCGCGCTCGAAGGGTGGCGTACGGCTCGCAGCCGATCGCGTTCACGGACGCGTGCGCTGGCGCGAGGTTGCGCCGGGCATCGACCTGCTGCTGCGCGAAGGCGGCGGCGGCTTCGAGTACGACCTCGAGCTGCGCGACGGGGCGTGCGTGCGAGAGTTCGAGGCACGCGTGCGCGGCCACGAGGCACTGTGGCTCGGACCGGAGGGGGAGCTCGTGATCGAGACTGCCGCAGGGCCACTCGTGCAGCCCGCGCCGACCGCCTGGGTCCCGGGCGACCCTCGCGCACTCGAGTGTCGCTTCGAGCTGCGCGGCTCCGACCGGTTCGGATTCGTGCTCGCGCCGACCAACGGGCCCGCGTGCATCGATCCGATGCTGCGTTTCTCCACCTACCTGACGGGGGAGTACGAGCAGGAAGTGCGCTGCATCGCGCAGGGGCCCTACGGCGTGGTGTTTGCGGCAGGCACCACCTACTCGCTCGATTTTCCGACGACGCTGGGCGCGTTCGATCCGTTCTACAACGGCGGCTCCGACGGTTTCGTCGCGTGCCTTTCGAGCGACGGTTCCACGCTTCTGTGGTCCACATTGCTCGGCGGGAGCGCCGATGACTCGATCGCGTCGGTGCGCGTGACGCGCGGTGGTTCGGTCGTCGTCGGCGGCACGACGCTCTCCGTGGATTTTCCGACCACCGCCGGTTCACTTCAGCCCGGGTTCGGCGGCACGCAGGATGCGTTCGTGGCGCGCCTCGAGGGCTCGGGCACCGCGCTCGAGTGGTCTACATATTTGGGCGGTGCGCTCGCCGAGCGGTTCGGCGAGCTCGAGCTCCTCGCCAACGACGATGTCGTGCTGTGCGGCGGGACACGCGGCGGTTTGCCCACGAATTCCGGCGCCTACGATGCGAGCTACAACGGCGGACCCTTCTTCGGGGATGCGTTCGTCGCGCGCCTGCGGGCCGATGGTGCTGCGCGCGTGTGGTGCACCTATCTCGGTGGTGCCGGGGACGAGTTCGCGGAGCGCGTCGCGGTCGATGCGAACGACGGCGTCGCGCTCTCCGGCAGTGCGTACTCGGCACTCTTCCCGACGAGTGCGGGCGCGTTCAATCGCACCTTTGCCCTGCCCTCGGATGCCTGGGTCGCGCGCTTCGACCCGCAGGGTAGCCAGCTCTTGTTTGCGACATATCTAGGCGGCAGCGGCGAAGAGAGCGTGCTCGATCTCGCGCTCGAGCCCAGCGGCAGCGTGCTGTGCGTCGGCGAGGCGCGCAGCGCGGATTTTCCGCTCGAGCAGCCGCTCGACGCGAGCTTCGACGGGGATTCGGAGGGCTTCTTCGCCCGGTTCTCGCCGCAGGGCGATGCGCTCCTGCGTGCGAGCTTCCTCGGCGGCCTCGACTCGGATCGCGTGAGCGCGCTCGCCTTCGACGCTCTCGGACGCGTCGTGCTCGGCGGTGACAGCCTGAGCGAGGACCTGCCGACCACGCTGGGAGCGTGGAGCCCGACGCCGAATCTGTCGGTGCTCGGCATGCAGCGCGAGGTGTTTCTCGCGCGCCTGCCCTCGACGCTCGACGCGCTGGACTACTGCACATACTTCGGTTCGCGCCAAGCGGATCGGCTGCACGCGCTCGTGGTCGATGCGAGCGGTGAGCCGATCTTCGGCGGTGTTACCCACGGCCCGGGACTGCCTGTATCGTCAGGAGCGTTCCAGCCCTCGTGGAATGTGCTCGCGCTGAGCCAAGGCTTCGTCGCGAGGCTCGCGCTGGAGGTTACACCGATCGCGTTCGGCGCGGCGTCGGTCAACTCCCTCGGCGCTCGCGCGCAGGTGCGCTGGGAAAGCTATGCGTCCGGCTCGGAGAGCGGCTTCAAGGTCGGGATCGACAACGGCCTGCCGCTCGTGTGGTCTCAGGTGGTGAGCAGCCTGCAGGCGCTGACTCAACCCTACCTCGGTGGGCGCTTGTACCTGGCGCCGCCACTCAAGCGCTATCCGCGCCTCAAGACCGACTTCCTCGGTCATGCGCTGCGCAACATTCCCATCGAGCCGTGGCTCGCGGGGCAGACGCTGTACTTTCAGGTCTGGTACGAGGATCCCGGCAGTGTGCACGGTGCGGCGCTCTCCGCGGCGCTGCGCGTGTTCGTCTATCCGTGAGTGCGATCAGCGGAAGCCGTGCCGTTGCGGCCGCGCTGGCGACGGCGCGCTCGCGCGCGCACCGCGACGTGAGCCCTTGGACTCCAGCGCGTTGCCGCGCTCGTGCTCGTCCCACTTCTCGCTGACCAGCGCCGGCTCGCGGCGATCTCGGGCCTTGTTCATGTGCTCGAGCTCGGTGGGGCTCAGCTGCTGGCCGAGGATGCCGCCCTCGTCGCGCAGCGAGTCGTTCAGCTCCCTCCACAGTTCGCGCACGAACGGCCACCAGAGGGGCACCGTGAGCGCGATCAGCGCGTACTTGACGGGCTCGCTGTTGAGGCTGAAATCCATCGTTGCCGTTCTAGCCTATCGACTGCACCCTTGCGGTGTCGTGAGCGGAATCCGCGAAGACCTTCAGGGACTGGAGTCGCCGCGCGACGAGGGCCGCAGGATGCGCGGTGCGTGCGCGCTGGGCGTCTCGCCGCAGATGCGCAGGAAGGCCGCGAGAAGCTCGGGGCCGGCGGGGGAGAGGATCGACTCGGGATGGAACTGCACGCCCAAGCGCGGGAGCTCGCGGTGGCGCACGATCATGGGCACTCCGTCGGCGGTCGCGCCTTCGAGCGCGAGCGCGGCGGGCCACGGTTCGCGCCGCGCGGCGAGCGAGTGGTAGCGGCCGACGACCAGCGGATTGGGCAGTCCCGCGAGCCAGCCCGCGGCGCAGTGCCGGACCTCGCTCGATCGGCCGTGTACGGGTCGCGGGTCGGGGTCGACGACGCCGCCGTAGTGCTCGCACAGCACTTGATGACCGAGGCAGACGCCGAGGATGGGGAGCTGCGCGGGAGCCTGCGCCAGCAGCGCGTGGCACAGCCGTGCGTCGCGCGGCTTGCCGGGACCGGGGCCGAGCATGAGACCGCGGGCGCCGAGCGCAAGCACGGACGGTGCATCGAGAGCGTCGTTGCGCACGACCCGCACCTCGACTCCGCGCGCCTGCATCGCCTGGGCGAGGTTGAAGGTGAAGGAATCGTAGTTGTCGACCAGGACGATCACGGGTCGGCTCGCTCGCGGCGGGAGAGGACGATAGCCTGTGCACCCATGCCCGCGCTCCATTTCCGCACGCTTGCGACTGTTTTCGCGCTTTTCCCCTTGTGTGCATCTTGCGGCGAGGATGCGCAGGACCGGGGCTTGTTCGAGCGCGCGGGCGAGAAGCTCGACCGCGCGGCCGAGCGGCTCGGCGATGAGTTCGACCAACTGGTCGAGGACTCCGATCGCGCGATCGAGCGCGCGCGGCAGCGCTTCGACGAGCGAGACCAGTCGGTGGCCGATGACATCGACAGCGCGCTGGAGAAACTCGGGCGAGAGTTCGAGCGCGGGCGTGAGAAGGTCGGCGCCAAGGCCAGCGAGGCGCGCGAGAAGCTCGAGCGCGAGTTCGAGGAGCACATGCAGCGGGCGCGCGAGAGCGTGAAGGAGCTGCGGCGGGCGAGCAAGGACGACTGGCAGCGCGTGCTCGACGACATCCGCAACGAGGCGCGCGAGGCGGGCGAGCGGCTGCGCGAGTCGGCCGGGAAGTAGCGCGCGCGGGGTAAGGGGGTGGCGCACCCCCAAGCGTATGGCGCGGGGCGCTCAGGCTGTTCGGATCGGAACTGCGCCGGCGCCTTGGGATATTGACTTGGAGTTGGGCCTGCGGTTGCCCAGATTGGGGCGGCCACCAACTCGATCCCGACCGGCTCCGTACCCGACCCCCATGAGTGCTTCCAACCCCCAATCCAGCCGCTTCGTCCGACCGCTGTTCGCCGCCTTGGGCCTCGGCCTGTGCGCGCTCGCGCTGTGGCGCCTAGCACCTCCGGGGCAGGCCGCGGCGAGCTTCGAGCCCCCGGCCGGCCTCGCCGTGCCTTCGCCCGAGCGCCTCGCCGACCTGCGCGCCGAGGAGCAGGCGACGATCGAGCTCTTCCGCCGCAACTCCGCGGCCGTGGTGCACATCACCAACAAGGCGCGCATGCAGCGGTTCCTGCGCAATGCCGTCGAGATGCCGGTCGGCACCGGCACGGGCTTTATGTGGGACGAACGCGGGCACATCGTCACCAACTTCCATGTGATCGAGCAGCAGGCGCGCGAGTCGCGCTACTTCGTGCGCTTCGTCGGCGACGAAACCGAGTACGAGGCCGAGGTGATCGGCAGCGCGCCGCACCGCGATCTCGCCGTGCTGCGACTCGTCGAGCCGCGCGCACTCGCGGCGCGACCGATCGCGGTGGGCTCGAGCGGCGACTTGCAGGTCGGCCAAAGCGTGTTCGCGATCGGCAATCCGTTCGGACTCGACCAGACGCTGACCACGGGCATCATCAGCGGGCTCGGACGCGAGATCCGTTCCGTGAGCGAGCACAAGATCGCAGGCGTGATCCAAACGGATGCGGCCATCAATCCCGGCAACTCCGGCGGGCCGCTGCTCGACTCGCGCGGGCGGCTGATCGGCGTGAACACCGCGATCGTGAGCCCGTCGGGCGCCTACGCGGGCATCGGCTTCGCGGTGCCGGTCGACACGGTGGCGCGCGTCGTGCCTGAGCTGATCGAGCGCGGACGCGTGCGCCGCCCGGGACTTGGTGTGGTGTTGCTCGATCCGGGGCTGGGCGCGCGCCTTGGGCTAGACGGCGTCGGCATCGAGCGCGTGGCCGAGGGGGGCGCCGCGGAGGCCGCGGGCCTGCGCTCCGCGAGTCAGTCCGGGCGTTCGGTCGCGGTCGACGAGATCGTCGAGATCGACGGCCAGCCGATTCGTTCCCAGCAGAACCTGTTCGACGCGCTCGACGCGCACGAGGCGGGGGATGTGGTCGTGCTGAAGGTGCGCCGGAGCGGTGACGTGCTCGAGCGCAGCGTGACCTTGCAGTGGATCGACTGATGCCGGTGGCGTCCCTGCGAAGCGCGCGGCGAGGCTCTTGGACCGGCTGCGGCACTCCGTAGACTCGCCCACGGCGCGGCTCGGCCGTGCCGACCATGGCGAGCTCGCAGGACACCGTCGCAGCAGCAAATGAGGAGCGTTCGTCCGCGCTCGGGCGCGGCGCGGCGCTGTGGCTCGCGTTGTGCGCCATGGCTTGCCGCGTCCTGCAGGTGCAGGCCTTTCCGATCTACGACGACGCGTTCATCACCTTCCGCTACGCGCGCCACCTCGCGGCGGGGGACGGGATGGTGTTCAACCCCGGCGCGCCGTGGGAGCCCGTGCTCGGCACGACGACCCCCTTGTACGCAGCGCTGCTCGCGCTGCCGGCACTCCTGGGCTTTTCGATTCCGCTCGCGGCGCTGGCGATCAATGTCGCGTGCGATGGCGTGACCGCGTACCTCCTCGCGCGCCTCGGCGCAGCGCGTCCGCTGGCGACGAGCTTCGCCGTGCTCGCGTTCGCCGCACTGCCCGTGATCGGACGCATCAGCGTCGGCGGCATGGAGGCGCCGCTGTTCGCGCTCTTGTGCGTCAAAGCGCTTCATGCGCTGCGCAACGAGCGGCCCGCGCTCGCGGGTCTGTGCGCGGGACTGGCGTGCACGACGCGACCCGAGGGCGTGCTCGTTCTCGCCGTACTGGCGATGTTCGAGCTCCGCACACTCGCTCGTGCGCGGCGCTTTCTCCTGCCCGTCGCCGTGGTGGGCATTGCGGCCTTCACGATCCTGCGCAGCTACTACGGAGATCCGATCCCGCAGTCCGTGCAGGCCAAGGCTTCGACGCACGGGCTCGGCTGGGAGTTCTCTCGCGCGCTGCTGGTGCTGGAGCGCGGGCTTTGGCCGTCGCCGGAGATGTGGCTCGGGCTGCCGCTCGTGGTCGCGGGTCTCGTGCTCGCGCTGCGGCACTCGCTGCGTTCGGTTGTGATCGTCGGCTTCGGCATGCTCGCCGCGTACACGGCGGCGGGAGCCAAGACTTGGGGCTGGTACTTCTACCTGCCGCTGCTCGCGTGGTGCGTGGCATTCGGAGAAGGAGCGGACGCTGCGCTGTCGGTCGCCTTGCGCGGACGCGCTGCCGCGCTGCGCATGCAAGTGGGACGCGCGGCCGTTATCTGCGCAGCGTTGCTCGCGCTCGCGGGCAGCCTCGGCCTCGCGCTCGTGCAGCGCGACCGCGTGACGGACTCGGTCTATTCCGCCATGGACGGGTGGTGCAAGGAGCAGGACACGCTCGGTCGCCAGCCGACGATCCTCGCCACGGACATCGGCGCGATCGGCTGGTACAGCGGCACGCGCATTCTCGACAGCGAGGCGCTCGTGTGGCCTGCGGCACGCGCCTACGAGCGGCAGGTCGATGCGCTGCGAGCGGAGCTCCCGGACTACGCGCTCGTCGTCGTCAACCGTGCACGCATGCTGCCCTTCCGCGAGGATCCGGTCGCGGCGCGCTACGAGCCCGTCGCGCGCTTCTCGACCTACGGCCTGACGCGGGACGCCGTCGAACTCGAGCCGCGCCTCGACCTGCTCGTCGACGGCTGGAAGCCCGACTACATCCTGTACCGCCGCAAGCCCGCGGGTGACTAGCGCTCGTCGTCCGCGTAGCCGAGCTCGCGCAGCGTGCGCCGGTCGGACTCGGACAGCTCGCCACGATCCAAAGTAGTCGCGAGCTCGCGCTGCAGGTGCTCGACTTCGCGCTCGAGTCGCGCGCGCATGTCCGGATGCGCGGAGCCGCAGTCATCGCGCTCGCCGGGATCGAGCTCTAGGTCGCGCAACTCGGAGCGGCCGAGCGCGGGCCAAGCGTGCAGCTTGAAGCGACCCGAGCGCACGGCGACCTGCCAGCGCTCGGGCTTGGTTTCGTAGTGCCTCGAACTCGCGAGCAACGCGCGATTCGCGTCGAACGGCTCGTTGCGCAAGAGCGGCACGAGCGAGCGTCCGGCGGCCTGTGGTAGTGCGGGCAGGTCGCACAGCTCGAGCAAAGTCGGAGCGAGGTCCAACAGGCTCACGGGTGTCGACTCGACGCGCGCTCCCAGCCCCGGCGCAGCGACGGCCAGCGGCACATGCAGCATTTCCTCGTACACGCTCGAGTTGTGGCCCTGCTCGCCGTGCTCCATGAAGGCCTCCCCGTGGTCGGAGGTCCAGACGACCACGAGCGGCCGCGGCGTCGCGCGGGCCTGCAGCGCGTCCACCAGCTCGCCGAGGCGCGCGTCGACGAATGCGATGTGTTCGTCGTAGAGCGCGGCGAGGCGCGCGACCGCTGGATGGTCCGGGGCGAGCCGCGCGCGGTGCACGGCGCGCGCGCTCGCGATCGAGCCATCGACATGTGCGAGAGCTTGCGAATCCGCGCTGAATCGGCCGCGGAATGGCGGCGGAGCTTGATAGGGCATGTGCGGCGGCGCGACATGCAGGTACACCAAGTGCGGCGCCTGCGGTGCATCGAGCGCTTGCCGCGCGAGCGCGAGTGCGCGCTCGAAGCTCGCGAGAGAGAAGTCGAGCACCTCGTAGGTCGCGAAGCCACGGTCGACTCCGGTGCGCGAACCGAGCACGGGAGTCTGCACGATCGCGTGCGTGCTCCAGCCGGCGTCGCGGAAGCGCTCCGCGAGCGTCGGCAGGTCGTCGCGCAAGCGCAACTCGTCGTCGCGCGCGCCGTGGACCTCCTGCAGCTGCGAGGTGAACAGCGAGGCGACGCTGGGCAGGGTCCACGCGGCCGCTGCGCTCGCCTCCGCCAGCCGCACGTGGCGCGCGGCGAAGGTGTCGAAGCACGGAGTCGTCGGGCGGGCGTGGCCGTGACTCGAGACATGGCTCGCTGCGAGCGAGTCCGCGACGATCACGAGGACGTCCGGGCGATCGTCGCCGCGCCCGCAGGCGACGCAGAGAGCGAGCAGGAGGACTGCGAGAGCGCGCATCGAGTAGGCTCGAGAGCAGGCTAGCAAGGAGGCACCATGGACCGACCGTTGCATCTCTCGCGCGAGGAACTGCGGGCGCTCGACGCGCGTGCGATCGCCGAGCTCGGGATTCCGGGCGTCGTGTTGATGGAGAATGCGGGGCGGCAAGCGGCGGAGCTGCTGCTCGCGGCGCTGCGGCAGCAGCTCTTCGCAGGTCGGCGCGCGCCTGCGCCGTGGCGGGTGGCAGTCGTCTGCGGCACGGGGAACAACGGAGGCGACGGCTATGTGCTCGCGCGGCATGTGCAGCGCGCGGGACACGCGGTCGAGTGCTGGGCCACCGGCGCGCCGACGACGGTGGACGCGCGCACGAACCATGCGATCGCGTTGCGGCTCGGGATTCGCGTTTGCCCGCTGTCCGACGCGGGGAGCCTCGCGTCCGCCGCCTTCGCATGGGAGCACTGCGACGCGCTCGTCGATGGCCTGCTGGGAACGGGCCTGCGCGGTGCGCCTCGCGCGGAGCCGAGCTCCGTGATCGCGGCCATGAATGGCGCCGGGCGGCCCTTCAAGCTCGCTCTGGACGTGCCCTCGGGTCTCAACTGCGACGAGGGGGTCGCAGTTGGAGCGTGCTTCCGAGCGGATTTGACGGTGACCTTCGCGGCTCGCAAGCTGGGCTTCGCAGGCGCGTCCGCCGCTCCATTCCTCGGCTCCGTGCGTGTGGCGGATCTGGGCTTCGACCTATCCGCGCTCGGCCATCGCGAGGGCTCGAACCGGCCTTGAACAGGGCTTGCCTTGCGGTGCCGCGCGCGGGGGGCTAGCGTTCAGGTCATCGGGGTGGCGCAGCTCGCGCTCTCCGAGCGCTTCCAAGTCCGCAGTTCAGGAACCGTTCCCCATGCAGATGTCCCGCTGGCGCTTCGCGCTCGCCCCGCTCTCCCTCGTTGGCGCCGCGTGGCTCGCCGCGAGCATGCCCGTCGCCGAAGGCGAGAAGGTCGAGTTCAAGTTCCGCGAGAGCGCCATCAACGCCGCGGGCGTGCAGGGCATGGCCGACCTGCGCGGGAAGCCGATCCTGATCGACTTCTGGGGCAAGAACTGACCCGGCTGCGTCGGGGGGTCCGTGCCGGCCTCCATCAAGGTGCAGGAGCAGTTCGGGGACGATGTGCAGGTGATCTTCGTCGAGTGTCAGAACACCGAGAAGAACACCTACGAGGCGTTCGCCTGGAAGATGAAGTGGATGGGGAACAACGCGATCTGGACCAACGAGCGCGTGATCCCGACCGTGGGTCGCGGCCTGCCTGAGGTGGCGCTGATCGGCGTCGATGGGACGATCCTCTTGCAGGGCTATCCCGGCGATTTGGGCAAGGAGCTCGAGGAGACGATCGCGGCCGAGGTGAAGAAGTCGAAGGACGCGCCCGCTGGCGCGCCCGCGACGCTCAAGAAGGCGTGGGCCTCGTTCGCCAAGGGCGATCTCGGTGGCGCGCTCGCGGAGTGCGACAAGGTCGGCGGCGACGACGGCGCCAAGGCGCGGGCCGAGATGGTCGCGCGCACGCAGGCGCGTCTTGCGCGCTTCGAGCGCATGCTCGCGGCGGGGGAGCTCGCCGAGGCCGACGAGCTCCTCGGTGCGCTGCAGAAGTCGTGCAAGGGCGTCGCGGAGCTCGCCCCGAAGGTTGCGGATGCTGCGACGAAGCTCGCGGCTCCGGAGCTCGCGGCCGAGCGCGAGGCCGCCAAGGCGTGGGCCTCGTTCGCGGCCAAGGTCGCCAAGGACAAGCCCTTTGACGGCGGCAATGTGAAGAAGGCCGAGAGCATCGCCTCGAAGCACAAGGGCACCAAGAACGGCGCGCGCGCGGCGCACTTCGTCGAGCTCTCGAAGATCAACCTCAACCGCTGAGCGCTCGTCAGCGTTCCGCTTGATTCCAGCGAGCCGCGCGCTTTCCGCAAGGGAGCGCGCGGCTCGCGGCCTTGCTGCGGAGCGTCGCGGCGCGCGCTACTTGCGCTGCGGGGCGAGCGCGGCGAGCTGCTCCGTCGTGGCCACGGAGCCTTGCAGCTTGATCGTGCCCTTGCAGTCGAGCGCGGGGTCGATCGTCACCTTGCCGCACTTGCTCGAGCCGAAGCCCTTGGGCGTGACGGGATCGATCTCGAGCGCACTCGAGTTGCCCGCGACCAAGCGGTTGCGCTCGACGACCTGCACATCGCGGCAACCACCGATGGCGACCAGCGGCCGGTCGCCGCAGCCCGGCGCGATCTGGAAGTCGTTGTTGCGCAGGATCAGCGTGCCATTGGGCTCGCCGCCCGCGTCCCACGCCACGAACGCACCGGTGCCGAAGGGCACGCCTTCGCGCGTGAGCTTGGTCAGCGCGGGGTTGAAGCCCGAGCGGTAGCGGTTGTTCTCGAAGATCGCGCGACCGGTGTGGCGGCCCGAGAGCGTCAGCGCGCTGCCACCCTTGTAGTCGTCGCCGCGCGCGATGCACGGATCCTCGATCGAGCAGTTGCGCACCGTGAGCGTGCCCGTGCCCGGCGGGCCCCAGTCGGGGCGTGCGACGACCTGCAGGAAGGTGCGGCCGAGGCGTGCGCCGTCGACATTCTCGATGGTCACATCGCCGACCAGGTTCTGCAGGTAGAAGCCGTGCTCGTGGCGAATGTCGCGCACGCTGGCGCGGCCGCGCACGCCGCGGAACTCGAAGTCCGCGAGGCAGTTGCCCCACACGCCCCACTTGGAGTTCGCGCCCTCGCCCTTGGCGTGGTCGAAGCCGCCGACCAAGTGGCAGTCGAGGAACTTGAAGCCCTCGTGGCGGCGCTGGTCCGCGAGCTTGTAGAACATGATCCCCGCCCGGTAGCCGCACTCGATGGTGAGCCCCTCGAAGGTGATCCAGCCGCAGTTGAGTTCCTGCGCGATGGTGATCGTGTCGCCGCTCGTGCGCGGCACCACGCGCGCGCCGTTGCCCAGCGCGCGCACGACGATCGGCTGCCCGCGCGTGCCGCCGCCGATGGGCGCATTCCAGTCGCTCTTCTTAGCGAAGCCCACACCGAACGACGGATAGCTGCCGTCCGCGAGCGTGATCGTGCTGCCCGGGCCGCAGCGCGCGAGCGCGTCGGCGATCGGGTTCTTCGAGTCGAGCTGCCGGCCGTTCGAGAGCCGGATCGTGGTCGGGGTGCAACTGATGAACTGCGACGCGAGCGGCGCCTGGAAGCTCGGTTGCTGGGACGGCCCCGGCCGTCGCTCTTGGGCGGGCACCGTTGCGAGGACAAGCGCGGCCGCTAGGACAAGGCGCACTGGCATGTGCACCATGGTCGCCCACCTGCATCGATCTGGCAAACGCGGCGGCTGACTTGACAGCGCTTTCCTCGTTACTCTTGTGTCCGTAGACCGTTGCGCGCCCCTGCGAAGGGGCGCCGTCCCACAGGAACCTCCATGTCCCGTCCGTTCCCGATCGCCCTCATCGGCCAGCGCTTCATGGGCCGCGCGCATTCCAATGCGTGGTCGCAGGTCACGAAGTTCTTCGACCTCGAGCTGCAGCCGGTGCTGCACACGATCGCGGCGCGCGACGCAGAGGGGCTCGCGCCTTTCGCGCGGCGCTGGGGCTGGCTCAACTCGACCACGGACTGGAAACGCATCGCGCGCGAGGACGCAGTCGAGCTCGTCGACATCGGCACGCCCAACGATGTGCACATGGAGCAGTCGCTCGCCATGCTCGAGGTCGGCAAGCATGTGGCGTGCGAGAAGCCGCTCGCCGGCACTCTGTCCGACGCGCGCGCGATGGCCGGCGCCGCGAAGAAGGCTGCCAAGAAGGGCGTGCACACATTCGTGTGGTTCAACTATCGGCGCTGCCCGGCGGTGGCCCTCGCCTACAAGCTCGTGCGCGAAGGCAAGCTCGGCCGCATCCTGCATGTACGCGCGCGCTACCTGCAGGACTGGGGTGGTCCGGACACGCCGATGTCGTGGCGCTTCCAGCGCAAGGTCGCGGGCTCGGGCGCCCACGGGGATCTCAACGCGCACATCGTCGATATGGCGCGCTTTCTCGTCGGCGAGGAGGTGAGCGTGATCCACGGCGCAATCGAGCGCACATTCGTGCACGAGCGGCCGATCGCCGGTCAGAAGGGGAAGAAGGGCAAGAGCGATGTCGACGATGTCGTCGCGTTTCTGGCGAGCTTCTCCGGCGGCGCGACGGCGAGCTTCGAGGCCACTCGGCTCGCGATCGGACACCAGAACGACAACGGCATCGAGCTGAACGGCGAGAGAGGTTCGTTGCGCTTCAGTTTCGAGGACATGAATGTGCTCGAGCTGTGCGAAGGCGGTGACAAGCGCACCGGCGGCTGGAAGCGCATCATGTGCACCTCCGGCGGCAACCATCCCTACGCCGCCGCGTGGTGGCCCGACGCGCATGTGATCGGCTACGAGCATGGCTTCACGAACATGGCGGCCGATGTGCTGCGCACGCTCGCCAATGTCGCCCCCGAGGTGCCGCTGCCAGACTTCGCCGACGCGTACGAGACGCAGCGCGTCCTCGAAGCAGCGCTCTTGTCCGCGCGCGAGCGCCACGCCATCGCGCTCGCGCAGATCAAGTAACCCCACGCAACGCCCGAGACTCACGGAGACAACGCGATGCCCCGTCCGCTCTGCCTGTTCACCGGCCAGTGGGCCGACCTGTCGCTCGAGACGCTCGCGAAGAAGGCCAAGTCCTTCGGCTACGACGGTCTCGAGCTCGCCTGCTGGGGCGATCACTTCGAGGTCCAGCGCGCGCTCAAGGAGCAGGACTACTGCAAGAAGAAGTGGGAGCTGCTCGCCGACTGCGGCGTCCAGAGCTTCGCCATTTCCAATCACCTCGTCGGACAGGCGGTCGCCGATCGCATCGACGAGCGCCACAGGTCGATCCTGCCCCCGGAGATCTGGGGCGACGGCAATCCGGCCGGCGTGCGCAAGCGCGCCCAGCAGGAGATGATCGACACGGGCAAGGCCGCGCGGAAGTTCTTCGACGCGGCTCCCTCCGGCGTGAAGGCGCAGCTTGCGCGCTCGGGTCGCACGGTGGTCGTCGGCTTCACCGGCAGCCCGATCTGGCACCTGATCTACTCCTTCCCGCCCAACCTGCCGTCGCAGATCGACGACGGATTCCGGGAGTTCGCGCAGCTGTGGAAACCGATCCTCGACGCCTATGACAAGGTCGATGTGAGCTTCGCGCTCGAGGTGCACCCGACGGAGATCGCCTTCGACCTGCCGAGCACGCGCCGCGCGCTCGCGGCCCTCGGCCAGCATCCGCGCTTTGGTTTCAACTTCGATCCGAGCCACTTCGGCTACCAAGGCGTCGATTACTTGGGCTTCCTGCGCGAGTTCGGCGCGCGCGTGTGGAATGTGCACGTCAAGGACGTGTGGTGGTCGGACCGCCCGACCCCGGCCGGCGTGTTCGGCGGCCACACGGACTTCGGCAGCGACGGGCGCTTCTGGGACTTCCGCTCCCCGGGCCGCGGCCGCATCGACTTCGAGAGCATCGTGCGCGTGCTCAACCACGCGGTCTACCACGGCCCGCTCTCGGTCGAGTGGGAGGACATGGCCATGGACCGCGAGTTCGGGGCCACCGATGCGGCGGCCTTCGTCCGCAAGCTCGACTTCCCGCGCTCCAGCGTGGCCTTCGACGCCGCCTTCGCGAAGTAAGGCCTCGGCCGGACGAATTTTAGGGGTCAGGGGCGTCCGGCCCCGGCCCCGGACTCGTTTGCCAAGGAACCTCGGATGGCCCCGACTCCGTCTAGTGCTTCCTACGGCCTGCACGGGCCCGCGCGCACTCCCGCCCCCCCGCTTCGGCCCGCTTGCTCGTACAATATCGAAGGATGCGCACCTCCGGCCTCTTGCTTGCCCTCGGCGCCTTGGGTGCGCCCGCGCTGGCGCAGGTGTCGGTCTATGCCGGAGTCGATCAGGCGCTCAACTACCCCAGCGCGGCGCAGCTTTCGGGCTCGGTCGGGAATCGTGCGCCGCTCGAGTGGTGGACCGGCGATGGCAACAACGCGACCGAGAACGCGCTGCTGCGCTGGGTCGAGGGATCGGGGCTCGTCGGTGCTGCGGTGGTGCAGACCGCGAGCGGCACGATCTTCGGCTGGCCGTCGGACTGGATCGATGTCGGCGGCGTGATCTATGGCAGCGATGTCATGGGGCGCCGGCTCTACACGGTGAATCCGTTCACGGGGCTCGCCACGCCCGTCAATGCGACGGGCTGGTCGACGACCTGGTCGAATGTGATGTCGCTGGCGCATGATCCCGTCGGCGATCGGCTGTTCGCCGTCGACCTGCTCCGCAAGCAACTGCTGAAGATCCAGCGCACGACAGGCGCGATTTCCGCCATCGGCAGCGGCACGCTCGCGGGCTACCAGCAGGTGAAGTCGCTCGAATACCACCAGCCGAGCGACACGCTCTACGCGCTCGACAACTACACCTCGCGTTTGCTGCTCCTGAACCCGACCACGGGCGCCGTCACGCAGTCCGTACTGGTGCAGATGGCCGTGAATCGCCAGTTCGAGGACATCCAGTTCTTCGGTGGCGAGCTGTACGGCTCCTACGCGGGCAAGCTCAACGGGAACCTTGACTTCACGCAGCTCGCGCGAATCGACCTCGCGACGGGCGCGGTGATTCCCGTGAGTTCCATCGTGCCGGATTGCTCGGCGCACACCTGCCTCGTGCGTTCGCTGCCCGAGCCCGCGGCGTGGTCGACGGTCTCCGGCCCGGGCAGCGTCATGTTCTCGGATGCGAGCGCGCTTGCGCCGAGCGCGACATTCAGCGCGCCGGGCGTGTATGTGCTCGCGCTCACGGTGACGACTGGGAGCGGAGCGCTCGTCGACACGGTCACGGTGGTTTCCGATGGTTGCCCGAGCGATCCGAACAAGGTTGAGGCTGGTTCCTGCGGCTGCGGTGTCCCGGATGTCGACACGGACTTCGATTCGGTGCCGGATTGCATCGACAACTGTCCGTCTCTCGCGAATGTCGCGCAGGGCGATGCCGATGTGGACGGCGTGGGAGACACGTGTGACAACTGCCCCGCAGTCGCGAACGCGAGCCAGTCCGACTGCGACGGCGACGGCGCGGGCGATGTGTGCGAACTCGCGAGCGGGAGCCAAGTCGATCTCAACGCCAACGGCATTCCCGACAGCTGCGAGGTCGTGGCGGGCAGCGTGTTCTGCTCCGGCGACGGCAGCGCGGCCCCGTGCCCGTGCGCCAACTTCGGCGCCGCGGGCGAAGGCTGCAGCAACTCGACCGGCGTCGGCGCGCGCCTCGAGAGCATCGGCGGAGCGAGCGTCTCGGCCGACAACGCGCTGCTCTTTGTGACGCAGCTGCCGCCGAACAAGTCGGGCATCCTCTACATGGGCAGCGTGCAGAAGAACGGCGGTGCAGGCGGCGCGCTCGGCGATGGCCTGCGCTGCCTCGCGGGTCTCAACCGGCGCTTCCCCGTGGCGCAGGGCGGCGCGAGCGGCAGCTTCGCGCGCGGCGGGCTCGTCGCGGGTTCTTCCGGCCTGATCACGGCCGGGACGACATGGCACTTCCAGGTGTGGTACCGCGACGGCGCGCAGCCCTGCGGCTCGCAGCAGAACTTCACCAACGCGCTCTCGCTGTCGTTCGTTCCGTAAGCGCGCGCGGGACGGGAACCCCGCTCGCTCGCGCGCTACTCTTCCCCCCCGATGTCCCGCCCCGCCTCCGACCCCTCCGGGTTGCCGATCGGCCTGCGACTGGCGTTTCCGCTCGCGCTCGTCGCGATCGCGCTGGCGGTGTTCTGGCCGTGCATCGATTACCCGTTCGTGGCGCTCGACGACGACGCCAACTTCGAGCTCAACTTCCTCTACCGCGGGCTGGGCGACGAGCAGCTGCGCTGGATGTGGGGCTGGAAGGGCTACCACTACGGGCACTGGCATCCGCTGACATGGACGACCTTCGGCTGGGACTACGCGCGCGCCGGGCTCGATGCGCCGAGCTACCACCGCACGAGCCTCGGGATTCACGCGCTGTCGGTCCTCACCTTCTGGTGGCTGGCGCTGGAGCTCCTGCGCTGGTGCACGGGGCGCGTGCGCGCGCAGGGCGAGCGAGGTGAGGCGACAGGGGGCGGGCGCTCGGGCGAGCTCGCGCTGCACGGCTGTGCCGCGCTGGCGACGCTCGCGTGGGCTATTCATCCGCTGCGCGTCGAGAATGTGGTGTGGCTGACGGAACGCCGCGACCTCTTGAGCGCGCTGTTCCTGTTCGCGAGCGTGGCGGCGTACCTGCGCATGTGCCGCGTCGGGGCGCGGCGGGGTGCGTGGCTGGCGCTCGCGCTCGCGACCTACGCGCTGTCGCTGCTCTCGAAGGCGTGGGGCATGACGCTGCCCGTCGTGCTGCTCGCGCTCGATGTGTTTCCGATGCGGAGATTGGCGAGCACTTCGTGGCGCGCGCTGCTCGTCGAGAAGCTCTGGTTCGTACCGCTCGCGGCGTTGACGGCTTTCCAGGCCGCCGCGGCGCAGCGCGAGATCGCGGCCACGGTGACGCTCGACGAGCACGGCGTGCTGCACAGGCTCGCGCAAGCGAGCTACGGGCTGTGCTTCTATGTGCTCAAGACGCTCTGGCCGTCGAACTTGGGGTGTCACTACCTGCTCGAGCTCGACTTCGACCCGCGGAGTGCTCTGCACCTCGCGGCGATCGCGAGCGTGGTGGCGATCACGGTCCTGACATTCCTGCTGCGTCGCCGCGCGCCTGCGCTGTTCGCGGCGTGGTTTTTGTACGCCGTGCTGGTGTCGCCCGTGCTCGGCATTCTCCAGAGCGGCGCACAGAAGGTCGCAGACCGTTACGCGCAGCTCGGAGCGATTCCGCTCGTGTTCCTCGGCGCGGGCGCGTTGCTCGTGTGGCTCGACCGGCGGCAGGCGTCCGCTGCGCGCGCGCCGCTGGTTCTCCTCGCGTCGCTGGCGCCTTTCGCGCTGGTACTGGGGTTCTTCACGCGCGCGCAAGTGCGCGTGTGGTCGAGCTCGGAGGCGCTCTTCCAGCGCGCCGTCGCCGCGGATCCCGACAACTACTTCGTGCTGCACAACCTCGCCGTGATGCTCTACCGGCGACAGGCCTGGGCCGAGGCGATCGAGGTCGAGCAGCGCTCGGTCGACGCGCATCCCGGGCGCGGCAACGAGTTCGCGCGGCACACGCTCGGGCTCCTGTATCAGATGCAGGGCCGAATGGACGAGGCGGAGCGCGTGTGGCGCACCGCTGTCGAGTGGCAGCCCGAGCCGGAGGATCCGCGCTGGCGCGGTCGACTCGAGTTCTGGCTGCCGGATCCGAGTCTGTGTCTCACCGCGCTGCGCGGGCCGCTCGGAGGCCGAGGTGCGTGGGCGGAGCTCGCGGAGCTCTATGAACGCGGGATTGCACGTCGTCCCGACGTCGTGCAGCTCTACACCGATCTCGACGGTCTGTATGCGCAGCTCGGGCGCCCGCAGGAACGCGTGGCGCTGTGGGAGCGAGCGGAGAAGGTGGCGGGCCTTCCACGCGCGCGTGTCGAGGCCGGACTCGGACGCGCGTTGCTGGCGGCCGGTCGCGCGCGCGATGCGGAGTCGCACATGTTCAAGGCCGTGGTGCTCGAGCGCACCGGCGCGCAGGACACGCTCGACGCGCTGGCGCAGGCGACGCAACGCTCCGGCTTGCCCGCGACGCTGGAGCTCTTCGAGCGCGCGCGCCGCGCCTCGGTGCCCGCATCGATGGTCGAGAACGGGATCGGCAAGGCCTACCTCGCTGCGAATCGGCTGCTCGAGGCCGAGCCGTACTTGCTGCGAGCACAGGCGCTCGACTCGCAGTCGCGCGGCTATGTCGTCGACGTGTGCGAGCTGTTCCTGAAGCAGGGGCGGCGCGAGGACGCAGTGCGCAACCTGCGCGCGCTGCTCGACATCGATCCGCAGAACGCGCGCGCCAAGGCGCTCCTCGCGCAAGCGGCGGGTGGGGGACGCTGAGCGATGTTCGCGGGGCTGGCACCATTCGTTCTCGTGCTGGGGTCGGGCGTTCATCCTGATTCGCAGTCGAGCTCGCGCCTCACCGTCATCGACGGCGCCGCCGGGCTCGAGCTCTCGATGCAGGCGCTGTCTCTGATCGAGTGCCTCGAGATCGACTCAGACGGCGATCGTCGACTCTCGCAGGTCGAGCTCGAGCGTGGCCGCGTCGCCATCGGTCCGTATCTCGACGCGCGCTACCTGATCGATCCGACCTGTCCGCGCAATCCGTGGACGCT
>VGYZ01000044.1 GCA_016872795.1 Planctomycetota bacterium | reverse complement strand
GCTCCGCCGGTCGTCATCAGTCCGCGCAAGCCTTCCATCGTCGTCATCGCCTGCGTGCCCTCGGCGTACACCGGCTGGTTTTGCCCAAGTCCCTTGGCGAGCCCGCGCAGCGCGCCCCACAGGCCGAGCGTCACGATGAACGGCGAGAGCTCGACGCGCCCGAGCACGCGTCGCAGCACGACGCTCGCGCCGAGCGCCACGCCGACGCCCGCAGCGACGCCGCTCCACGGGCCGTGCTCGCGCGCGAGCCACGCTCCCGTGCCGATTCCGAGCGCGGCACCGGCGACGCGGCCGAGCTCGCCCACGACGAGCGCTCCGATGCTCGCGCCGATGAGCGCGCCGGTCGCGACGCCCGCGAGCGCCGCGAGCCACGCCGGAGCGCCCGCTCGCACGAGCAGCGCCACCACCATCGTGCCGAGCGCGATCGTCGAGCCGACGGAGAGGTCGATGCCGCCCGCGACGATGATCCATGTCGCGCCGACCGCCGCCGTGCCGACCACCGCGGTCTGCAGCAGCATCAGCTCGTGGTTGTTCCAGCTCGTGAACTTCGCGCCGCACAGCGCGGCGAACAGAATCCAAGTCGCGACCAGCCCGAGGGCCGGCCCCAAGCGGCGCAACAGTTCGCGCGCGCTCATCGCGTTCCTCCCGCAGCTTCGAGCATCACATCGTGTTCGTTGGTTTCCCGGACAGCGCGCGCGACCCCGAGCGAGCCGCGCGCCATGACCGCGATGCGGTCGCAGGTGCCGAACAGCTCGGGCAAGTAGCTCGACACCATCAGTACCGCGCGCGGCCGCGCACCGCGTGCGAGCTCGTCGATCAGCCGGTAGATCTCCGCCTTGGCCGCGACATCGACGCCGCGCGTCGGCTCGTCGAGCAGCAAGATGTCGGCGTCGCAGTGCAAGAGCCGCGCGAGCGCGACTTTCTGTTGGTTTCCACCCGACAACCGACCCACGGGTTGTGACGGCCCCGCGCAGCGGATACCGAGGCGCGAGATCCAGTCCCGCGTGGCAGATTCCACGCTTTCGCCTCGAATCCAGCCGCCGTGCGCGTGCCGATCGAGGCGCGGCAAGCACAGGTTGTCGGCGATCGAGAGCCCGAGGGCGAGCCCCTCGCGCTTGCGATCCTCGCTCGCGAACCCGACGCCCTGACGCCAGCGCTCGCTCGGCCCGCGCGCTCCTTCGAGCGCGAGCACGCGCAGCTCGCCCGCGACGACGCGCTCGAGCCCGAACAACGCGCGCAGCAGCTCCGTGCGTCCCGCTCCGACGAGTCCTGCAATGCCGAGCACCTCGCCGCGCCGCAGCTCGAGCGCCGCTTCGCGCAGCTTGCCGAGCCCGCGCAGTCCGCTCACGCGCGCGACGACTTCACCCGACTTCGCTGGCGAGCGCGGATAGAGCTCCGAGACCTCGCGACCGACCATGGCGGCCACGAGCTTCTCGGCTGAGAGCTCCGCGCGCCCGAATGTCGCCACGCTGGCGCCATCGCGCAGCACCACCGCTCGATCCGCGAGCTCGATCACTTCTTCGAGGGCGTGCGAGATGTACACGATCGCCGCACCGCGCTCGCGCAGCTTGCGCACCAGCGCGAAGAGCCGCGCGACATCTTCCGCTCCGAGGCTCGATGTCGGCTCGTCGAGCACGAGCACGCGTGCCTCGAGCGCGACCGCGCGCGCGATCTCCACGAGCTGTGCGTCCGCGGGCCCGAGCCGACCGACGGGCAATTCGAGATCGAGCTCGCCGCGCCCGACTTCCGCGAGCGCCGCCCGCGCGCGCCGCCGCAGCTCCGCTCGCTGCACGAACGGCCCGCGCCGCGGCTCGCAACCGAGCAGCACATTCTCCGCCACCGACATGTGCGGCGCGAGCGCGAGCTCCTGATGGATCATCGCCACGCCCGCAAGCCGCGCCGCGTCGGGCCCGCGCGGCCGATACTCCGCACCGTCGAGCCGCATCTCGCCCGCGTCGGGGGAAAGCGCTCCCGCGAGCACCTTCATCAGCGTCGACTTCCCCGCGCCGTTCTCGCCGACGAGCGCGAGCACCTCGCCCGCGCGCGCCTCGAGCGAGACACCCGCGAGCGCCACGGTCGCCCCGTAGCGCTTCTCGATCCCCGCCATCGCGAGCCGCACGACCACGCCGCGAGAATAGCGGGCCCGCGCTACTGCAGCAGCGGCGCGATCTCACTCGCGCCCATGTTTTCGCGTGTCGCCAGCACCGCGCCCGTGTCGATCGAAGCCGGCACGCTCTCGCCGCGCCGCACCTTGTCGAGCGTCTCGACCGCGATGCGGCCCATGCGCCGCGGATCCTGCACCACCAGCGCGTCGATGCGCCCGTCGCCCAGCGCCGCGACGAGCGGCGGCGAGGCATCGAAGCCGACGAAGCGCAGCTTGCCGGCGAGTCCCGCCTGTTCGAGCGCGAGCAGCATGCCCGCGGTCGTCGGCTCGTTCGAGCAGAACACGCCCTGCGCCTCGCGCAGCGCGTCGAGCATGTTGAGCGCCGTCGTCTTGGCCTCGCCCACGGTCGCGCCCGCGAAGCGATTGTCGATCGCGATTTCGATGCCCGCCGCGCGCGCTGTATCGAGGAAGCCCTGCTCACGCGCCTCCGTGCTCGCCGAGCCGACTTGGTAGCGCAGCAGAACGGCCTTGCCCTTGCCGCCGAGCAGTGCAGCGAGCTTTTCGCCCGCCAGTCGCCCGCCCGCGCGATTGTCCGTCGCCACGAAGCTCGCGAAGTCCGCGCCCGGCGTGCCATCGAGGTCCGAGTCGAAGATCACGACCGGAATGCCGCGTCCGCGCGCCTGCGCCACGACCGGCACGAGCGCCGCGTGGTCGAGCGGGGCCAGCGCCAGCCCGTCGAGGCCCTCGGAGAGCAGCTGCTGCACCAGCGCGATCTGCTGCGCGCGATCGTTCTCCTGCAGCGGACCCTTCCAGAGCACCTCGGCTCCGATCGCCTCGCCGCCCGACTTCGCGCCGGCCTCGACCGCCTTCCAGAACACATGGGTCGTGCCCTTCGGAACCACCGCGAAGCGCGGCTGGCCGTCGGCGGAGGGCGCCGCGGGCTCGCCACCGCAGGCTGCCAAGCCGAGGCACAGGGAGAGGGACAGACAGATTCGTCGGGTGAGCATGGCGGAGCCTCCGAATGGGATATTCCGCGACACCTTTTGGGCTTTCAATTGCAAAAGTCACGAAGAGCCTGTGAAATTGAACGCTCCTACCTCTCCCATGAGCCACTCCCCCCCGATGAATGTCAAGGAAAAGGACAGCGGTCGCTACCGCGCCCCCGCGCTGGAGAAGGGCCTCGAGATCCTCGAGCTCCTCGCCGCCCGTTCCGAGGGCCTCTCCCAGTCCGAGATCGCCCGCGCCCTCAACCGCACGGTGGGGGAGATCTTCCGCATGCTCAACTGTCTGGTCGAGCGGGGCTACCTCTCGATCCAGCGTCCGAGCGACCGCTACATCCTGACGCTCAAGCTGTTCGAGCTCGCGAACCGCAACTCGCCGTTGGAAAAGATGCTCGGCAACGCGTTGCCGGCCATGCGCGAGCTCGCGGGCTCCATCGAGCAGTCCTGCCACCTCGGGGTCATCGAAGGCGGCCACGGCGTGATCGTCGCGCAGGTCGACAACCCCGGCCACATCGGCTTCGCGGTGCGCGTCGGCTCGGTGATCAGCCTCGCCTCGACGGCGTCCGGCCGCGTCCTGCTCGCATTCCAGACGCCCGAGGATCGCCAGCGGCTGATGTCTCGCGCGCGCTCGGACGGCGAGCGCCTCGACCTCGAAGCCATGGCGCGCACCCTCGATGCGATTCGCGAGCGCGGCTTCGAGGAAATGGAGAGCACGCGCATCCGCGGCATTCGCGATATCTCGTTCCCGGTGCTCGACCACCGGAGCTCGGCCGTGGCGGCGCTGACCGTGCCGTTCATCGAGCGGCTCGATGCATCCGACCGCGAGGCCCTCGCCCGCGCGCGCGGGCTGCTCGGGCGCACGGCCGCCACATTGACGGCGTCGCTCGGCGGCCGCAGCGGAGCTGCACCGGGCTAGGGTCATGGATAGGGGCTCGGAGCGGTGGAGAAGCGAGCTGCGCCAGCGCTCGCTCGCGCCGTCGAACCCGCGCCCCATCGTCTGCATCGGCGCCGGCGGCATCGTGCACGACGCACACTTGCCGGCGTATCGCGCCGCGGGCCTGCCCGTCGCCGGCGTGTTCGATCCGCTCCACGAGCGCGCGCGCTCCGCGGTCGAGCGCTTCGGCCTGCCGCGCGCGTTCGCGAGCTTCGAGGAGGCCGTGGCAACGCCGAGCGCGATCTTCGACATCGCCGTGCCGCCGTCCGAGTTGCAGCGCGTCGTCGAGCGCTTGCCCGCGGGCTCCGCGGCGTTGCTGCAAAAGCCGCTCGGCCTCGATCTCGCGGAAGCGACGCGCATTCGCGCGGCTTGTCGCGCGCGCAACATCACCGCGGCCGTGAACCTGCAGCTGCGCTTCAGTCCCGCGTTCCTCGCGCTGCGCGACGCGCTCGCGCGCGGACTCCTCGGCCGCCCGATCGAGCTCGAAGTGCTCGTCAACTGCCGCATGCCGTGGGAGCTCTGGCCGTTCCTCGAAGGCCTGCCGCGCATGGAGCTGCCGCTGCACTCGATTCACTACATCGACACGATCCGCGCGTTGCTCGGCGAGCCGCTCTACGCGCAGGGCCGCACGGTGAAGCACCCGTCCGCGCCGCGCATCGCGAGCTCGCGCACCACCGCGATCCTCGACTATGGCGACGATGTGCGCTGCGCACTCTCGATCCACCATCACCACATGCACGGCCCGCGCCACCAGCGCTCGGAGCTGCGCCTGGAGGGCACGCGCGGTGCCGCGCGCGTCGTGATGGGCGTCAACCTCGACTATCCGCGCGGTCGCCCCGACTCGCTCGAGATCGCGCTCGAGGGCGCGGACTGGAGCGAAGTGCCGCTCGTCGGCAACTGGTTTCCCGACGCATTCCGTGGCCCGATGTGCGCGCTGCAGTGCTTCGCGAGCGGCGAGTCGAGCGAGCTCGAGAACTCGGTCGACAGCGCGTGGCGCACGATGGCCGTGATCGAGGCGCTCTACGCAGCCGACGCAGCGCGCGGCGCCCCCGTGCCGCAAGGAGATGCGTCATGAGTCCGCGCATCGACGCTCACCAGCACTTCTGGAAGCTCGCACGCGGCGACTATCGCTGGCTGCGCCCCGAGCTCGCGCCGCTCTACCGCGACTTCGGTCCGCAGGACCTCGCGCCGCTGCGCGCGCGCCACGGGATCGACGGCAGCGTGCTGGTGCAGGCCGCCGACAGCATCGCCGAGACCGAGTTCATGCTCGCGCTCGCGGCCGAAGACGCGACGATCCTCGGCGTCGTCGGCTGGGTGGACTTCGAGGCGCCGGACGCGCCCGACACGCTCGCGCGACTCGCGCGCAACCCCAAGCTCGTCGGCGTGCGTCCGATGTTGCAGGACATCCCGGATGTGCGCTGGATGTTGCGAGACAAGCTCGCGCCCGCGTTCCGCGCGCTCGTCGAGCTGAACCTGGCCTTCGACGCGCTCGTGCAGCCGCCGCACCTGCCGCACCTCGTGCGCTTGGTCGAGCGCTGGCCCGACCTGCGCGTGGTCGTCGATCACGGCGCAAAACCCGTGATTTCAGCGGGTTTGCGCTGGCCCGCGCGCGCGGCGTGGAGCGCGGACTTGCGCGCGCTCGCCGCGCATCCGCGCCTGTGCTGCAAGCTCTCCGGCCTCGTGACGGAAGCGTCACCCGACTGGAGCGACGCGGACCTCGCGCCGTTCGCGCACGAGCTGGTCGAAATTTTCACTCCGCAGCGCACGATGTGGGGCAGCGACTGGCCTGTCGTCGATCTGGCCGGCGGCTATTCTCGCTGGTACGAGAGCGCCCACGCCCTGTTCGCCGGTCTGCACGCCGGCGAGCGACGCGCGCTCTTCGGCGCGACCGCCGCCGAGTTCTACGGTCTCTCGTGGACGCCCCCCGCATGACTTCGATCCGCATCACGGCCCTCGAGGCCCGCGACATCCGCTTCCCGACATCGGACCACAACGACGGCTCGGATGCGATGCACCCCGATCCGGACTACTCGGCCGCGTATGTGATCCTGCGCACGAATGTCGACGGCCTCGAAGGCCACGGGCTCACGTTCACCATCGGTCGCGGCAACGATCTGTGCGTCGCTGCTGCTCAAGCGCTCGCTCCGCTCGTCGTCGGCCGCACGCTCGACGGCATCGTCAACGACTTCGCCGCGTTCTGGCGCTCGATCACGAGCGAGTCGCAGCTGCGCTGGATCGGGCCCGAGAAGGGCGTGATCCACCTCGCCACGGCGGCGATCGTGAACGCCACTTGGGACTTGTACGCGAAGGCCGAGCGCAAGCCCCTGTGGAAGCTCGTGGTCGACATGAGTCCCGAGCAGCTCGTCTCGACGATCGACTTCCGCTACATCTCCGATGCGCTCTCGCGCGAGCACGCGCTCGACATCCTGCGCGCCAACGCGCCGCGCAAGGCGGAGCGCGAGGCACAGATGCGCGCGCGCGGCTATCCCGCCTACACCACGTCCGCCGGCTGGCTCGGCTACTCCGACGAGAAGATTCGCGCGCTGTGCCGCGCGGGCATCGCGGAAGGCTGGAACCACTTCAAGATCAAGGTCGGCGCGGACCTCGCGGACGACCTGCGACGCGCGGCGATCGTGCGCGCGGAGATCGGACCGCAGCGCAAGCTCATGTTCGACGCCAACCAGCGTTGGGATGTCGGCGAGGCGATCGAAAACATGCGCGCGCTCGCGCGCTTCGACCCGTGGTGGATCGAGGAGCCGACCTCGCCCGACGATGTGCTCGGCCACGCCGCGATCGCGCGCGCCATCGCGCCGATCGGCGTCGCGACCGGCGAGCAGTGCCAGAACCGCGTGCTGTTCAAGCAGCTCTTGCAGGCGAACGCGATCCGCTTCTGCCAGATCGACTCGTGCCGCCTCGGCGGTGTAAACGAGGTGCTCGCCGTGCTGCTGCTCGCCAAGCGTTTCGATGTCGTCGTGTGCCCGCACGCCGGCGGCGTCGGCCTGTGCGAGTATGTCAATCACCTCATCATGATCGACGACATCTGCATCGCCGGCTCGCACGACGGCCGCGTCGCGGAGTTCGTCAGCCACTTGCACGAGCACTTCGAGAACCCCTCCGTCGTGCGCAATGGCCACTACACGGTCCCGACCGCGCCGGGCTACGGCATCACGATGAAGGCCGCCTCGCTCGAGCAATTCGCCTATCCCTCGGGTCCGCTGTGGTCCGCGCGGCTCGCGGGCGGCGACAAGGTGCGGCGCTAGTCATGGGGCGCCTCGCAGGCAAGCGCGCGCTGGTCACGGCCGCAGGACAGGGCATCGGGCGCGCGACCGCGCTCGCGTTCGCGCGCGAGGGTGCGCAGGTGCTCGCGACGGACATCGACGAGGCGCTGCTCGCGCGCCTCGCGGAGAGTGACGCGCGCATCGCGCTCGCACGGCTCGATGTGCGCGACGACGCCGCCGTCGCCGCGATCGCCGCGCGCGGGCCGTTCGATGTGCTCTTCAACTGCGCCGGCTTCGTGCACCACGGGACGGTGCTCGACTGCACGCCCGAGCAGTGGGCCACCGCGCTCGACCTCAATGTCACCTCGATGTTCCGCACGCTGCGCGCCGTGCTGCCCGGCATGCTCGCGCGCGGCAAGGGCTCGATCGTGAACATGTCCTCGGTCGCGAGCTCCGTGAAGGGCGCGCCCAATCGCTGCGCCTACGGCACGACCAAGGCGGCCGTGATCGGCCTCACCAAGAGCGTCGCCGCCGACTTCGTCTCCAAGGGCATTCGCTGCAACGCGGTCTGCCCCGGCACGGTCCAGACCCCGTCGCTCGACGAGCGCATCGCCGCCCAAGGCGATCCGGTCGCCGCGCGCGCCGCGTTCATCGCGCGCCAGCCGCTCGGCCGCGTTGGCGACAGCGACGAGATCGCGGCGCTCGTCGTGTACCTCGCCTCCGACGAGTCCGCCTACACCACCGGCGCGATCCATGTGATCGACGGCGGCTGGAGCAACTAGGGCAACCCACGCACATGAAGCTCTTCCGTTTCGGCGAGCCCGGCCGCGAGCAGCCCGGCATTCTCGATGCCTCCGGCGTCCGTCGTTCGCTCGTCGGCGTGCTCGACGACCTGCGCGGCGACGCGCTCTCGCCCGCGTCCCTCGCGCGCCTCGCGCGCCTCGACCTCGCCAAGCTCCCGCTCGTGCCGCAGGGCGCGCGCTTCGGCCCGTGCGTCGCCGGCACCGGCAAGTTCATCTGCATCGGCCTCAACTACGCCGACCACGCCGCCGAGACCGGCGCGCAGGTGCCCGCCGAGCCCGTGGTGTTCATGAAGGCGACGAGCGCGATCATCGGCCCCAACGACGATGTCGTGATCCCGCGTGGCTCGAAGAAGACCGACTGGGAAGTCGAGCTCGGCCTCGTGATCGGCTCGCGCGCCAAGTATGTCACGCCCGAGCGCGCGCTCGAGCATGTTGCCGGCTTCTGCGTGATCAACGACCTGTCCGAGCGCGAGTACCAGCTCGAGCGCCTCGGTCAGTGGGACAAGGGCAAGGGCTGCGACACCTTCGGCCCCATCGGACCCTACCTCGTCACGCGCGACGAGGTCCCCGACCCGCAGTCCCTCGACCTGTGGCTCGAAGTCGACGGCCATCGCTACCAGCGCGGCAACACGCGCACGATGGTCTACACCTGCGCCTTCCTCGTCTCCTACCTGAGCCAGTTCTTCACGCTCCACCCCGGCGATGTCATCTCCACCGGCACGCCCCCCGGCGTCGGCCTCGGCCAAAAACCCGACCCCATCTACCTCCGCCCCGGCCAGACCATGCACCTCGGCATCTCCGGCCTCGGCACCCAACGCCAACGCACCCTCGCCGACCTTTGAGCGAGCGCGCACGGCTGCGCCCTCGAGGCAGAGCCCTGTTCAGCGCTTCGACGAGGGTTCGCCGCCGTGGGGCACGGCGCCTTGCGCTTGGGGGCTTGCGGCGATTCCCAGCTCCGCAGGTCCTTGGCGTCGGTCCGGGGCGCTCGCGCGCCACGGCGGTGAACGGTTGTCGTGTCCCGGGCGGGTGAGTGCCCATGACAGAACTGCAATCGGACGGCGGCGGAGCGCGGCCTGAGCGAAAGTCCAGAATGCGGAGAGGTCGTGGGTGGCGTCGCGAGCGCGGCGGCGCGAACTTCCGATGCGAGCGGGGAAGTGGTTGAGCTGCGGATGCGCGCGTGAGTGCTTCGCGTGTCGCTCCGGCGACACTGCGCTGGCATCGGCGGTGCGTTCGGGCGCGCGCGGACGCAGGAATGAAAGCGCGTGCCGCATTTTCGAGCGCGCTCGCGCGACCTGCTACCGTCTGGCGCAGCATGCGAACGGCGGATGTGGTGGTCGTGGGGGGCGGGATCGTCGGGCTGGCGACCGCGTGGACCCTGGCGCGCGCGCGCAGCGGTGCGCGCGTCGTGGTGCTCGAGAAGGAAGCGGAGCTCGCGCTGCACCAGACCGGCCGCAACTCCGGCGTGATCCACTCCGGCATCTACTACAAGCCGGGTTCGATGAAGGCGCGCACCTGCCTGCGCGGGAAGGAGCTGCTCGAGAGCTTCTGCCGCGAGCGCGATGTGCGCTTCGAGACCTGCGGCAAGGTCGTGGTGGCGACGAGCGAGGCCGAGCTGCCGCAGCTCGCGAAGATCGCCGAGCGCGCGCGCGCGAACGGCGTGCCGAACGAGGAACTCGGGCCCGAGCGCCTGCGCGAGCTCGAGCCGCACTGCGCCGGCGTGCGCGCGCTGCATGTGCCGGTGACGGGCATCGTCGACTATCGCGGCATGTGCCGCGCGCTCGCGGCCGACATTCGCATGGCGGGCGGCGAGATCGTGTTCGGCGCGCGAGCGACGGGACTCGCGTCGCGCGCGGGTTCGGTCGTCGTGGCGAGCACGGCGGGCGAGGTCGAGGCCACGGTCGCGATCAACTGCGCCGGCCTGCACAGCGATCGCGTGTTGCAGCTCTCCGGCGCGCGCCGCCCCGCGCGCATCGTGCCGTTCCGCGGCGAGTACTTCGAGCTCGTGCCCTCCGCGTGGCACCTCGTGCGCAACCTGATCTATCCCGTGCCGGACCCGAGCTTCCCGTTCCTCGGCGTGCACTTCACGCGCATGGCGCTCGGCGGCGTCGAGTGCGGCCCGAACGCGGTGCTCGCGCTCGCGCGCGAGGGCTATCACTGGGACGACATCCGCGTGACGGAGCTCGCCGACGCGCTCGGCTACGCGGGCTTCTGGAAGCTCGCCGCGAAGCACTGGCGCGCGGGCGTGGGCGAGATGTGGCGCTCGCTCTCCAAGCGCGCCTTCACCAAGGCGCTGCAGCGGCTCGTGCCCGACATTCGCGAGGAGCAGCTCGTCGTCGCCGATGCGGGCGTGCGCGCGCAGGCGCTCGCACCCGACGGCAGCCTCGTCGACGACTTCCTGATCCAGCGCGAGGGCCGCGTCGTGCATGTCCTCAACGCGCCTTCGCCCGCAGCCACGGCCTCGCTCGCGATCGGCGAGCACATCGCGACGCACGCCCAACCGCTCTTCTAGCCATGGTCGAGACCCTGCACTTCGCTCCCGAGCGCCTGCGCGAGTTCAGCGCGCGCGTGTTCCAGCACTTCGGTGTGCCGCGCCGCGACGCCGAGCTCGCCGCGGAGGTACTGTCCGCCGCCGATCTGCGCGGCATCGACTCGCACGGCGTCGCGCGCCTGCACACCTACTTCGACATGCTCGAGCTCGGGCGCATCAATCCGCGCCCGCAGCCGAAAATCGTGCGGCAGACGGCGAGCACCGCGACGGTCGACGGCGACAACGGCCTCGGCCTCGTCGTCGGCCCGTGGGCCAACGAGCTCGCGATGGAGAAGGCCGCGGCCGTCGGCTCGGGCTGGGTGAGCGTGTGCCACACCAACCACTACGGCATCGCCGGCTACTACCCGCTCAAGGCGCTCGAGCGGGACCTGATCGGCTGGTCGATGACGAACTCGACCAAGCTCGTCGCGCCGCTGTTCGGCGCCGAGCGCATGCTCGGCACGAACCCGATCGCGATCGCGTTCCCCGGCCTCGAGGAGCCGCCGATCGTGATCGACCTCGCGACGCCCGCGGTCGCCTACGGCAAGATCGAGATCGCCAAGCGCAGGGGCGAGCGCATTCCGCACGGCTGGGCCATCGATCGCCACGGCCAAGTCACCACCGACCCGCAGGGCATGATCGACGGCGGAGCGCTGCTGCCGCTGGGCTCCGATCGCGAGCACGGCGGCCACAAGGGCTACGCGCTCGGCATGCTGGTCGATGTGCTCGTCGCCGTGCTCTCCGGCGCCAACTGGGGCCCCTTCACGCCGCCCTTCGCGCTGCGCCAAGAGGTTCCCGCGCGCTCCGTCGGCAAGGGCATCGGCCACTTCTTCGGCGCCATGCAGATCGCGGGCTTCATCGATCCCACCGAGTTCAAGCGCCAGATCGACGACCTGATCCGCACCTTCCGCGCCACCAAGCCCGCGCCCGGCACGAACGGCCCGCTGATCCCCGGCGATCCCGAGCGCGACGCCGAACGCGAGCGCTCGCGCACCGGCATCCCGCTCGTCCTCCCCGTCGTCCAAGAACTGCGCGACATCGCACAGCGCACCGGCATCCCGCTGGAGTAGCGCCGGGACCTGCTCGATGCGTTGAGCCATCTCGCTCAACGCGTTGAGTCGTTGCGATCCGCAGCGCCGCAGCGTTCGAGACGGTAGGCTCGCGCGCAACGGAACTAGGAGGCGGAGCATGGGGAGCGAGCGACGGCGGGTGCTGGCGGTGGTGGTGGCGGCGATGCTCGTGGCGTGCAGGAGCGAGCCGCAGGGGACATATCGCGGGCCGGACCAGTGCGTGCCGCCGAGCGGCGAGGGCGCGGATGTGCCGGCCGCGCCGGCGAGTCAAGACGAGCGCATGGCGTGGTGGCGCGAGGCGCGCTTTGGGATGTTCATCCACTGGGGGCTGTACGCGATTCCGGCGGGCAAGTGGGGCGAGCACACGGGGTACGGCGAGTGGATCCGCGACTCGGCGCGCATTCCGCTCGCGGAGTACGAGCGCTTCCTGCCGCAGTTCGATCCCGTGAACTTCGATGCGGACGCGTGGGCGCGCACGGCGGCCGGCGCAGGCATGAAGTACCTCGTGATCACGAGCAAGCACCACGATGGCTTCGCGCTGTACGACTCGCGCTGGAGCGAGTGGGACATGGGGAGCACGAAGTCGAAGCGCGATCTGCTCGGCGAGCTGAAGGCCGCCTGCGATCGCCATGGCGTGCGCTTCGCGACCTACCACTCGATCATGGACTGGCAGCACCCCGACTACCTGCCGCGGCGTCCGTGGGAGACGCGCTCGAGCGAGGGCGCGGACTTCGCGCGTTTCCGCGCGTATTTGCGCGGGCAGGTGACGGAGCTCGTCGAGCGCTACCAGCCGGCGGTGATGTGGTTCGACGGCGAGTGGGAGAGCACATGGACGCACGAGCAGGGCGTCGAGCTGTTCGAGCTGTGCCGCAGCCTCGACCCGTGGATGCTCGTCAACAATCGCGTCGATGTGCACCGCGGCGGCATGGCGGGCTTCTCGAGCTCGCGCGAAGCGGTCGGCGACTTCGGCACGCCCGAGCAGGAAATCCCCCCGACCGGCATGCCCGGCGTCGACTGGGAGACCTGCATGACGATGAACGACCACTGGGGCTTCAATGCGGCCGACGCGAACTGGAAGAGCTCGCGCGACTGCATTCGCATGCTCGTCGATGTCGCCTCGAAGGGCGGCAACTACCTGCTCAATGTCGGGCCGCGCGCCGATGGCACCTTCCCGCCGGAGGCCGTCGAACGCCTGGCGGCGATCGGCGCGTGGATGCGCAAGCACGCGGGCGCGATTCACGGTACGAGCGCGAGCCCCTTCGGCTCGCTTCCGTGGGGACGCGTCACCATGCGCCGCGACGGCGACGACACGCTGCTTTACCTGCATGTGTTCGAGCGTCCGCAGTCCGGCGAGCTCGTGCTGCCCGGCATCGGCAACGAGCCGCTCTCCGCTGGTTTTCTCTCAGGCCCGCGCCTCGCGCTGCACGCCGAGCGGCGTGGATCCGAGCTCGTGCTCGCGCTGCCGCCGACTCTGCCGGACAGCGACTGCAGCGTCGTGACGCTGCGCATCGTCGGTGCGCCGGTCGTGTACCGCGCGCCGCGCATCGCCGCGGAGTCCGACGAGTTCGTGTCGCGCCTGACCGTGGATCTCGCGGAGCTCCCGGAAGGGCTCGACCTGCGCTTCACGCTCGATGGCAGCGAGCCGCTGCTGCGCTCGTCGAGCTGGTCGGGCGCGCTCGAGCTCCTCTCCAGCGTCACGCTGCGCGTGCGCGGCTTTCACAAGGGCGAGCCCGTGACGCCGATCGTCGAGCGCGCGTTCCGGCGCGTCGAGCCGCACGCCGCGAGCGAGACCGGCGCCACGCGCCCCGGCCTGCGTCAGCAGGTCTTCGCGGGCGACTGGGACAAGGTGCCGGACTTCTCCGTGCTCACCGAGCGCGAGTCCGCCGTGCTCCCGCAGCTCGGCCCGCCGCCGCGCGAGGAGCGCATCGGCACGCGCACGAGCGGCTGGATCGAAGTCCCCGCCGACGAGTACTACATCTTTGCGCTCGCGAGCGACGACGGCAGCAAGCTCTGGATCGACGGAGCGCTCGTCGTCGACAACGACGGCCTCCACGGCACGCTCGAAAAACGCGGCGGCATCGCCCTCGCCCGCGGCCGCCACGCCCTGCGCCTCGACTGGATCAACAAGTCCGGCGGCGCCGAGCTCGACTTGCGCCTCGCCCCGCTGGGCCAACCTCCGGCTCCACTCACACCAGATCAGCTCTCCCACACGCCGTGATCGGCGCGGCACGAGGTGCCGTCGGCGAGCGTCGCGAGCGAGAGCGGATAAAAAAGCGCGGAGCCGCCCTCAGGAAGCGGCCCCGCGCTTACGGCACGGAAGCTGACTCCTGCCGCTCAGGAAGGCGGGAGCCGATTCGGTCCGCGGCGGCTGCGAGCGCGCGGGACTCAGGATTCCCACACGCCCTCGGCCGCCGGTTCGAACACGAGCCTTCGCAACTCGTAGTTCGAGGCGAAGATTGAAGCTACGACGGGCACCGGCCGTCCAGCGCATTTTCGGCCCGCGCGCGCGATTCCCGAAGTCGAGACGAAGTTTCCCGCCGAAGCCGTCCGTCCCGCGCAAGCCACGCTCACTCGCGTGTCCCTGTCTTGCGTGCTCGTGGGTGGGCCCACTTCGCCAACTCGAACGCGCGCGACGCGCGCGCAGCACCAAACGCGCCTCGCACCGCTCTGGCATCGCGGGGTCGCGGAGCGCGCAGTAGCCTGCATCGAATGCTGCTGGCTCTCGCGTTGCTGCTGTGCGTCGCCGGCGACAAGGCCGGCCGAGTGGATCCCGCGGTCACGCGTGCCGACATCGAGCGCACGGTCGCGTATCTCGCGAGCGATGAGCTCGAGGGACGCGACACCGGAAGCCCGGGCCTCGAGAAGGCCGCGAAGTTCCTCGCGGATGCGCTGGCCCGCGCGGGTGTCGCGCCCGCGGGCGACAAGGGCACATGGCTGCAGCAGGTGCCGATCACGCGCACGACATTCCGCGAAGTGCCGCGACTCTCGGTTTGGACCGAGGACGGCAAGGAGCGCGAGTGCGTCGCGGGCATCGACTTCGACTGGCACGCGGGTGCGCCGGCGACCCGGCGCCTGCGAGCGCGCGTCGTGACGAAGGACGACGAGATGATCGCGTTCCAAGACGACGAGGTCGCGCTGTTCCTCGACGGCTCGATGCAGGACCGGCGTCGCTGGCTGTCCGCTTCGAAGGGTGTCGGCTTCGGGCTCGTGATCTCGCCGGGGAGTGACAAGCCGGGCGTGAGCGCGACGACGACGCCGCCTCGCCAGCAGACGAGCGCGGGCACGCCGGAAGAGCAGCCGACAGGACAGCTGCGCGTCCACGGCGAGGTGCTTGCGCTGTTTCGCGCGGGCAAGATCAAGGCGGTGCGCGTGCACGGGAGCGTCGAGAAGGCGCGCGTGCCGGCGTTCAATGTGCTCGGCATCGTGCGCGGCGTCGGGACGCCGGAAAACCCGGCGCTGGCCGAGGAGGCGATCGTGTTCAGCGCGCACTACGACCATGTCGGTCTGCTGCGCGGCGAGACGAAGCCCGGCGAGGATGCGATCCGCAACGGAGCCGACGACGACGCCTCGGGATGCGCGGCCGTGGTCGAGCTCGCCGAGGCGCTCGCGTCTGGACCCAAGCCTGTGCGCTCGCTCGTGTTCCTGCTCGCGACGGCGGAGGAGATCGGGCTGATCGGGACCGAGTGGTACATCGAGCATCCGCTGTTCGCCCTCGACAAGACGGTCTGCAACCTGAACTACGAGATGGTGGGCCGTCCCGACGCGCTCGTCGGCGGTGCGGGCAAGCTGTGGCTCACGGGCGACGAGCGCTCCAACCTCGGCGCGCGCCTGCGCGAGCTCGGGGTTCCCGTCGTCGCCGATCCGCGTCCGCGTCAGAACTTCTTCCAGCGCTCCGACAACTACGCTTTCGCGCGGCGCGGAGTGGTCGCCCAGACGCTCTCGACCTTCGATCCAGAAAACCACAAGGACTACCACGGCGTCGACGACGAGCTCGAGCGCCTCGACCTCGATCACATGGCCGAGGCGGTGCGTGCATCGCTGCCCGGAGTGCGCGCGCTCGCCAACGGCACGCTCACGCCGGCCTGGAATCCAGGCGGAGATCCCTCCAAGCGCTGAGTCGCTGCAGCTCGCCCGCCTTCACGGGAGCCGGACTCTCGACGCAGCATCGGACGCGGCACGCACGCACGCTCGAGGAGTCGCCGGTCGCGGCGCCTCAGTCGATGACGCAATAGCGGACGATCACCTGACTCACGCTCGTCTCCGGATCGAGATGCCACAGGCGCACGACGACACGCTGCGGCGTGGTCGCGGCCTCGATGACGCCGAGCGGGTTCGCATCGGGCTCGGAGTCCTCGAACACGAGCTCGCCATCGCGCTCGATCTGCAGGTCGATGTCGTCGCCGAGCGGTGCGAGCGCGGTGAAGACACCGAGGGCGCCCGCGGGGATGTCGAAGGTGAAGTCCATGGAGAGGTCGAGCGCGACGACGCGTTCGAAGCGCGTCGTGCCGACGACTCCGGCGGCGTCCCAGATGGGCTCGAGCAGTCCGTCGAGCATCGCGGAGAGTGCTTCGGGAGCGAAGTCGCCCGAGTGTTGGCGCGCCTCGGTGAACGCGCGCGGCTTGGGACCCGCGAGCAAGATCCCGCTCAGGTCGACGCTCGTTCCCGCGGGCATTCCCTGCGGAATGCGCAGGCGCACCTCGAGCGTGCCCGAGCGCTTCGTTTCGAGGAACAGCACCGGGACCGCGTCGGGGCTCTCGTCCGAGGCCACGATCTCGCCGTCGAGGCTGGCGAACAGGTCGATGTCGTAGCCGTCGGGTGAGCTCGCGGAGAACATCAACGAAGCGCCGGGCTGGACCGCGAAGCGCCACGAGGTCGCGGAATCCTGCGTCGCGGCGTGCTGCACTCGCAAGCGGAAGAAGCTGCCGTTTTCGTCCGGCCGCGCGAGGGCCGCGAGCTGCGGCTGGTAGCGATAGACATGCACGGCGCAGTCGGTCTCGCCGAGCAGCAGCTCGGCCGCGCCCAAGTCCAGACGCACGGAGAGCGGCTCGTCGAAGGGTCCGATCCAGACGATCGGGTAGTAGTCGGACTCGCTGTCCTCGCCGAGGGTCAGGTCCGTGTCCTGCGCGCTCACTCGCGCGTCGATGTCGCTGCCATCGCGGGCCGCCGCCAGGAAGCCATAGCGAAAGCCGGACTCGAGTTGGACCGTCAGGCTGCCCGGTCGTTGCTGCGAAACGCGCAGCGAGGTCTGCAAGACGGCGTTCGATGCGTCGAGGAACGGAACGCCGTCCTCCTGCGCGCGCACGGCCGCTGCCTGCGCGAGGAATTCGTCGGGTGGAATCAGCAGTCCAGCGATGCGGCGCGACCAGCTCTCGTCGCGCGTCCGCTGCACACTCTGGAAGTCATCGCGCAGCAGCTCGCGCGCGAGATCGACGCGCTGCCCGTACGCGAAGCCGAAGCTCGTGCGTTCCCCTTTCGCCGAGAGGTTGTTCTCCGCCGCGGAGATCAGGCCGATCACCTGACCAGCGCGATTGAGCATCGGACTGCCGCTAGCTCCGCCCACGACGGGGCCGCACCAGTGGATCAGGAAGGAATCCGGCCACGGCGAGCGCTGGAAGAAGAAGTCCGTCTTGGCCGTGATGTGGCCGGGAACGGCGTGCGCGGTGGGGAAGCCCGAGATGTTCTCGTGCGGGAAACCGAGGTAGACGACGGGCTCCGAGAGCGCAGGCTGCACGCTTGCCGGATCCGCGATGGGCAGCGGAGCGGCGGTCGCTCCGGACTCGACCTCGCAGATCGCCACATCGGCGACGGGGATGAAGTTCATCGAGCGCGCCGCGGCCGGATCGCTCTCGGCGCGCACGACGACGCGCTTCAGCCGCGCATTCCACGGTGCGTAGGCCGGGTGGATGCGGATGCCGGCGGGCCGCAGCGCGAGCTCGTCGCGATCGCTCCACGAGCGCTTGGCCGCAAGCCGGCCCTCGTGCGCCTTGGCGAGCAACGCCTCCGCGATGTGCGCGTTCGTCGCGAGCTTTCCGTCGGCGATGACCCAGCCTGTCCCGACGAACTCGAAGGCCTCGGGACCTGCCTGGCTGCGGCGCACGATCCCGAGCATGTACACCGAGTCGAGCGAGCGCTCGAGTACACGCGCGTATTCGAGATCGCTCTTCTGCGCGAGCGGAACCGGGGACAGGAACGCGATGGCGAGGAGCGCGTGGAGCATGGTTTCGTCCAGGCCGCACGATGCGGCGCTCGAGCGAGACTAGATGCCCCGCGCGGGCGCGTCCATCCGGTCAGCGATCGAGCTCGATGGCGAGCACGCCTTCGACGGCGTGGAGGGCGTCGAGGAGCTGCGGCAGCTCGGCCTGCGAGCGCACGACGATGTCGTAGAAGCGATCCTGCTCGACGCCGCCGCGGCGCGTGCCCACGCCCTTGCAGGTGAACTGCGCGGCACGGTCCTCGAGCACCGCCTCGACCTTCGACCAGTCCGCGAAGCCCGCCGTGGCGCGAATCGCGAGCGTGTGCGAGCTGCGCACGAAGCACATCGAGGCGGCCGCTCCCACGGGCAGGGCGAGCAAAGGCAACCAGAAGAAGCCGGCGCCAGCCGCGAGGCCGATCGCCACGGCGAACACGACGAACGCCGTGTCGCGCGTGTCGTCGACGACGGTGCGGAAGCGAACGATCGAGAGCGCTCCGACGATGCTGAACGCGCGCGCCACATTGTCGCCCACGACGAGTGCCGTCAGGCACAGCAGCACGGTCAGCAGCACCAGCGTTCCGGCGAGCGCGCTGTCCGCAGGTCGGCCGGAGCGCACGCGAGCCCGTGCATGGATCCACGCGACGGCCAGCCCGAGCAGCAGCGAGCCCACGAGCCGCACGAAAGCAGCGCCGAGCTCGACATCCGTGTCACTGGCGAACGCACGCGAGAGCTGTTCCATGTACGGGATCCTAGTAACGGCCGTGCAGCGCGCTCACTTGCTGCCGAGTTTCACGAGCTTGAGGGAGTCTTGGCGGAGACGGATGCGGCCGGCGGTGGCGCGCAGTTCGAGCACGAGGTCGACATCGCCCTGCTCCTCGGCCACTTCGAACTCGAACGAGAGCTCGCGCGTGCCACTGCCCTCGAGGAAGCTCTCGGCTGTGGACCCGCTGATGCGCAGTGCGGCTCCTCGCGAAGGCGCACCGTCCTCGACGAGCGCCTCGACTCCATCGGCCTTGACCGTCGTGGTGAACTTGTAGTGACCGCGACCGAGGAGCACTCCCTTGCGGAATCCGGCGATGCAGCGGCCGCTCGGGCCGCACTCGACGATGTACCACTCGACGCCGTCATCCGTCTCCGACTCGAGGCGGGCATCTTCGACCTCCGAGTGCGTACGCCAGCCCTTGATCGTGACGGCCACGCCCGGCTTGAAAACGAGCGGCTTGGGCTCCGGCGCATTCACCTCGTCGGTCAGGAAGTTGTGCCTCTCGGCGATGCGCTCGACGAGCGCCTGATAGTGCTCGCGCTGGACGGCCGCGGCATCGCCCTCGACTTTCTTCAGCGCAGCTTGAATGCGGTCCTGCACGGGATCGAGCTTTCGCGCGAGCGCTTTTGGCTCGATGCGCGGCAGCAGCTCTTTCAGCTCCTTGCGATACAGCTTGCGCCACTCGGGCCGCTTCATCACCGAGCCCCCGAGCAGCGAGGTCGGCATGTCGAGCGTCGAAGCCAGCGGGTCACCGAAGAGCTGGTCCATGCCGTGCGGAAGGAAGCGCGCCTTGCCGCCGGGCACGAAGTACAGGCGATAGTTGTTCGCGTTGGTTGTGTAGCCGTCCCAGTGCCCGCATAGTTGCTCGAGCGCCATGAAGCGCACGAACGCTGGAATCTCCACGAGTGGTTCGATGGCTCTCCAGCGCTTGACCATGTCACTCTCGCCGCAGGCCGCGCCGATCGCGGACGCGTCGCTGCCGTCACTTGGCCCGTCGCCGTTGTCGAGCTCGAGCGGAGCGTCGAGGTCCTGACAGAAACCTCCGTCGTAGAGGTTGCCCTTGCTGTCCGCAAACCAGCGTGCGAGGAAGCGCTTGTCGAAGCCCTCCTTCAGCACATACAGACCCATGTCGCGCTCGTTGAGGCGCACGCGCGCGTGGGTGACGCGCACCGCGGGATAGCCCGCCGCGCGAAAGATCTCGGAACCGAGCCAGTCGGAGACGAGGCTCGGATCCTGCGCGGCGTTGTTGAGGTGGAACTTCTCGAGTCCGTGAAAGAGCGTCGTTCCGTCGAACTTGTCGAGCTTGACGGTCAGCGCCGGACGATCGTCGTAGTCGCGGTAGCTACCCGCCGCGCCCTTGAGCTTCACTCCGCCGCCGGATGCGAAGCGCCTGCCGTCGACCCACAGCTCGAAGGGCGCGTAGGCGCGCGGGGCGTCGCGCAACGCCTGCTCCGCCTCGGGCGCGAGCACGAGCCGCAGGTCGTGGATCTCGCCCTTTTGGAAATAGGTGTCGCTGCCGTCTTTCGACGGCTTCTGCGCGTGCACCGGGAGTGCGAGCGCGAACGCGAGGCCGAGCGCCAGCGTCCAGCTCGTCACGCGGCTCTCAGAAAGACTTGGTGTACACGCAGTACACGGCGGCGATCACAGCGACGGCCGACACGAGCGCGAGCGCGCTGGCGAGACCGGGCTTGCGGAACGCCATGCCCGTGGTGCCCGCGAGGACGAGCCACGCGACGAGCTTGACGATGAGCCAGCCGGGGAAGCCCTCGACGCCGAGCTTCGCATGCAGGCCGAAGCCGGCGACGACGGCGACGAGCGCCGCGATGCCGTTGACGGCGAGCACGAGCCCTTTGCGCTCGGGCACCGGGTTGGCGAAGGCGGAGAAGGTACTGGCGACGAGCACGAACGCCGCGGCGACATGCAGAATGGAGTAGACGACGGGATCCATGGGCGCATTGTGCGTGGCCGCGGGGGCCGCAGTCTACGGCCAACTCCCCGAGGGCGCGGAATCGCGGGTCGTCAGCTCCTTGTGTGTCGCTCCGGGAACGGGGGTGCGGGTGCCTGCGGGGGGATCACGGCAGGCCGTTGCGCGCGCTCGCGCCGCCTCGCTCGAGCCGTATTCTCCATCCATGCGCCTGCCGTCGATCACCCTTGCGTTGCTCTCCCTGCTCGCTCCCGCCCCGGCCCGCGCGAGTGCTCCGCTTCAAGCGGCGACCACTGCGAAGCTCCCCGAGCGAGTCACCCGCTTCGTCGAGGACCGTGACGCGCTGCGCCGCTACTGGAGCATGCCGCTCTCCGAGCTCGGCTCCGCCCGCATGCGCGCCTTCTTCGAGAGCGAGCTCGCATCGCTCTCCACGCTCGACTTCGAGGCGCTCTCTCAGGAGGACCGCGTCGACTATGTGCTGCTGCGCACGGAGCTCGAGAACGAGCTGGCGCTGCTGGAGCAGCGCGCCGCGCGCCGCGCCCAGACGCTCGCGCTCGCGCCCTACCTGCCTCGACTGCTCGCCGTGCTCGAGCCCGGCCAGCGTCTCGAGTCGATCGATGCCGAAAAGGTCGCGGCTGAGTTCGACGCGCTGCTGGCCGAGGTCGAGAGCGCCAAGAAGGATCTGGCAGCCGCCGCGCGGCAAGAGAAGCGCTCCGTCGTCGTGCGCGCCTCGCGCGACCTCGAGAGCCTGCGCGCTGCGCTCGATCGGTGGGTGGGGGAGCGCGATGGCTACGACCCGCTCTTCGGCTGGTGGGTGAAGCAGCCCGCGGACAAGCTGCGCGACGCGCTCGACGGGCATGCACGCTGGCTGCGCAACGAGATCGCGGGGCTCGCAAACGGCGACAGCGAGACCATCGTCGGCGATCCGATCGGTCGCGAGGCGCTGAGTGCGGAGCTGCGCGGCGCGCTGATCCCGTACACGCCGGAAGAGCTGCTCCAAATCGCCGACTTCGAGCTCGCGTGGTGCGAAGCCGAGCTCGCGAAGGCCGCGGCCGACATGGGCCTGGGCGACGACTGGCGTGCGGCGCTCGAGCGCGTGAAGCAGGATCATGTCGCTCCCGGCGAGCAGCCCGCGCTGATTCGCGAGCTCGCGGAGGAAGCCACGCGCTGGGTCGAGGAGCAGGGCCTCGTGACGGTGCCTGCGCTCGCGAAGGAAACATGGCGCATGGAGATGATGACGCCCGAGCGTCAGCTCGTGAACCCGTTCTTCACCGGCGGCGAGGTCATCAGCGTGTCGTTCCCGACCGATGGCATGGACCATGGCAAGAAGTCGATGAGCCTGCGCGGCAACAACCGCCACTTCTCGCGCGCGACCGTGCACCACGAGCTCATCCCCGGCCATCACCTGCAGCAGTTCATGACGAGCCGCCACGCGACGCATCGCGCGGCGTTCGCCTCGCCCTTTTGGACCGAAGGCTGGGCGCTGTGGTGGGAGCTCCTGATGTGGGAGCGCGGCTTCCAGAAAAGCCCGGAAAACCGCATGGGAATGCTCTTCTGGCGCACGCATCGCTGCGCGCGCATCCGCTTCTCGCTCTCGTTCCACCTCGGGCTGTGGACGCCGGAGCAGTGCATCGATTTCTTGGTCGAGCGCGTCGGCCACGAGCGCGAGAACGCCGCGGGCGAAGTGCGGCGCTCGTTCAACGGTTCCTACGGGCCGCTGTACCAGATCGCGTACATGATCGGCGCGCTGCAGCTGCGCGAGCTCCATCGCGAGCTCGTGATCTCGGGCCGCATGGACGCGCGCGCGTTCCACGACGCGATCCTGCAGGGCGGCAACATGCCGATCGAGATGGTGCGAGCGCGCCTCGCCGCCACGCCGCTCGAGCGCGACTTCCGCACGCGCTGGCGCTTCTACGAGCGCCTGCGCTGAACGAGCGACGGCGCGCGCGAACGGCCTTGGCGACCCCGTCACGGGCGTTCGCGCGCGATTTGCCGATAAAAGCTCGCGCCCGCGGCCCGTCTCGCCTACAACCTTTGCCGTCGAGCCGTCGCGGCGGATACCGCGCGGCACAACGCTTCCACCCGCGGAGTTGCAAGTCGCGGGGAACGGCCACGGATGGATCCGCGGCCCTCGAAGAAGGAAGCCCTCCCGGTTCGCGTGCCGTGCCGGGGCCCGCTGCAGACCTCCCGCCCGCGCCTGAGCGCGAGCGCGACGGCGCGGGTGCCCGAGGCGCGAGACAACACCGAAACCGGACGCGCGGCGAGCCCGCGCTCTCAACACCCGCAAGGCGCGGCCCATGGCCGCGTCGTACCCACGCTCCATGACCAACTTCCAGTCTCTCGGCCTGATCGAGCCTCTCCTGCGCGCCGTCGCGGACGAGGGCTATGTCGAGCCGACCCCGATTCAGCTCCAGTCGATCCCGCTGCTGCTCGCAGGCCGCGACCTGCTCGGGTGCGCCAAGACCGGCACCGGCAAGACCGCCGCCTTCGCGCTCCCGATCCTCCAGCACCTCTCGAAGTCCCGTCGCCGTGCCGAGCCGCGCACGCCGCGCGTGCTCGTCGTCGTGCCGACGCGCGAGCTCGCGGCGCAGGTCGCCGACAGCTTCACGACCTACGGCGCGCGCATGCAGGTCTCCGTCGCGGTGATCTTCGGCGGCGTCGGCCAGGGCAGTCAGGTCGCCACGCTCTCGCGCGGCGTCGAAGTGCTCGTCGCCACGCCGGGTCGCCTGCTCGACCTCAAGGCGCAGGGCCATGTGCGCCTCGAGCGCGTCGAAGTGCTCGTCCTCGACGAGGCCGACCAGATGCTCGACATGGGTTTCATCCCCGATGTCCGCCGCATCCTCTCGGCCGTGCCCAAGCAGCGCCAGACGCTGTTGTTCTCGGCCACGATGCCGCCGGTGATCGCCAAGCTCGCCGAGGGCATCCTCTCGAACCCCGCGAAGGTCGCGATCACTCCGCCGGCGACGACGGCCGAGCTCGTCGATCAGTCGGTCTACTTCGTCTCGCGCGCCGCGAAGGCAGGCTTGCTCACCAAGCTGCTCTCGAAGCCCGAGGTCGAGCGCGCGCTCATCTTCACGCGCACCAAGCGCGGCGCGGATCGCGTCGCCAAGCGTCTCGTGCAGGACGGCATCGCCGCGCAGGCGATCCACGGCAACAAGTCGCAGGGCCAGCGCGAGCGCACGCTCGACGCCTTCCGCGAAGGTCGCACGCGCATCCTCGTCGCGACCGACATCGCCGCGCGCGGCCTCGACATCGATGGCCTCTCGCATGTCGTGAACTACGAGATCCCGAATGTGCCCGAGCAGTATGTGCACCGCATCGGTCGCACGGGCCGCGCGGGGGCGAGCGGCATCGCGATCTCCTTGTGCGACGGTGAGGAACGCGCCTACCTGCTCGACATCGAGCGCACGATTCGCCGCTCGATTCCGATCGCCGGCAAGCTCGACGGCGACAGCGGTCACGCGCGCACTCCGCGCCCGCAGCAGGGCCCGCCGCGCTCGCGCGCCTCGCGGCCTCCGCACTCCCCCCGTCCTCCGCAGGCCCCGCGACGCCCGGCGCCCAAGCCCGCGCAGCGTCCGGCTCCGGCGCGTTCGCCCGGCGGTGCTGGCCACAAGCCGCACCACGCCCCGCGCCCGTCGCCGACTCACTCCTCGCATCCGCACCCTTCCACCTCGTCGCACGGCCACCACGGGGGCGGCTTCGGCGCGGGGATCTGACCGCCGCCACGGCCGTGAACGCGCACGACGCCCGCGAGGACCGAAGTCCTCACGAGCGGCGTGAGCACGCGCAGGACGCACGCTCCGGGCACCGCGACGGCCGTCCGCCGTTCGTCGGGCGGACCCGCGCCACGGCGGTGACTCGGCGAGCTCCGCGGGCTCCTGTGGCGCGCGCACGGCAAAGGGAGCGAACATGCAGGCCATGAGCGAACCCGAGCCTCCGCCCGAACCCGCGCACCGCCGCCGGCCGCGCTACAAGGGCACGCACCCGCGCCGCTTCGAGGAGAAGTACAAGGAGCTCGATCCGCAGCGCTATCCCGAGCTGGTCGAGCATGTGCGCTCGCGCGGCCAGACCCCGGCGGGCCAGCACATTCCGATCCTCGTCGACGGAGCGCTCGCCGTGCTCGATGTGTCGCACGCCGTGCGCGGCGTCGACTGCACCTTGGGCTTCGGCGGCCACTCCGAGCGCTTCCTGCGCGCGATGCCGCCTTCGGGCGAGCTGCTGGCGCTCGATGTCGATCCGCTGCAACTTCCGCGCACGCAGGCGCGCCTTCGAGCGCTCGGCTTCGTCGAGCCTCGCCTGCGCGTGCGCCGCACCAACTTCGCTGCGCTCGGTCCGACGCTGCACGAGGTCGGCTGGAGCGACGGCGTCGATTTCGTGTTCGCCGACCTCGGCGTGTCGTCGATGCAGATCGACGATCCCACGCGAGGCTTCACCTTCAAGCACGACGGTCCGCTCGACATGCGGATGAATCCCTCGCGCGGATTCTCCGCAGCGCAGTGGCTCGAGCGCACCGACGAAGCTCGTCTCGCCGCCGTGTTCATCGAGCACTCCGACGAACCTCACGCCGAGCGCATCGCACGCGCTCTCGCACGCCGCCGCGGCCAGCTGCGGACGACGCTCACGCTCGCCGAAGCCGTGCGTGCCTCGCTGCCGCCGCATCTCGAGGCCGAGGAAGCCGAGCGGAGCGTGCGCCGCGTGTTTCAAGCGCTGCGCATCGAGGTCAACGACGAGTTCGGCGTGCTCGACGCGCTGCTCCGTCAGCTGCCCGATGTGCTGCGCCCCGGCGGTCGCGTCGCCTTCCTCACATTCCACTCGGGCGAGGATCGCCGCGTGAAGAAGGCCTTCGAGCGCGGGCTCGCCGCCGGCCACTTCGACGCTCTGTGCGACGAGGTCCTACGGCCGAGCTCGGCCGAGCGCCGGGACAATCCGCGCGCCGCACCCGCGAAGCTGCGCTGGGCCGCGCGCGCGCACACTCGCTGACGCTTCAGCGCGGCCGACCGCGGCCGCCGCCCGTCTCGCCAGCGGCTTCGCGCCAGCTCGTGCGCGGACCCGGCAGCTCCTTGGCCGCCGCGACCTTGATCGTGCGGCCGCCGAGCTGCTTGCCGTGGAGCGCAGCGATCGCGCCCGCGGCCTCTTCGGCGCTGCCCATGTCGACGAAGGCGAAGCCGCGCGAGGCGCCGCTCTCGCCGTCGCGCTTGAGGATCACCTTGGCCACGGTGCGGCCGCCCTCGCCCAGCGCCGCTCCGAGCTCGGCTTCGGTGGTCTCTCGGGACAGGTTGCCAACATAGATGCGCGTCATGCTTGGGGGGGCCGATCGGTGAGGAGGGCTGCGAGTTTCATGAGCGAGGCGGCGGGCAGGGGACGGTGGATCTGGCGATTGAGCCGAGTACCTTACGGCGCAGGCCGCTCCCGCGCCCGTCCGAAGTCCTGAAAAAGCGCCCCGGAGCACGGTCGGGCGGATCGGGCGGATGTTCTCTCCGCCCCAACTCGCACTCGGTTTTCGGATTGACTTCGTACGATTCGTGCCTATCCTCTCGTCGTTCGCGAACTGAGTTTTTCACTCTCCACTCTCTCCAGACACTTGCACTAGGTTATCGAAACGCCATGATACGAATGACTCCGGAAGATCAGATTGCCGCTCTCGAGCGCAAGATCCAGAACATCAAGAAGAAGGCCGAAGAGAAGCGCCTCAAGGCGAATCCGGCCGTCAAGCACATTCGCGCCGCACTCAAGGCCGTCGACAAGGGCATGGGGGCATGCTCGGAAGCCGCCATTCGCAAGGAACTCGGCGAGGCGCGCGCCACGCTGGTCGCCTGCCTCTCGCTGACATCCGCGGGCGCGGCAATGGTCAGCTCGTCGTCCGGCGAAGGCTCGTCCCGTCGCGCGAACTCGGTGGCCCTCAACACGAACATTCGCCCTGACCAGATTCTGGAATATGTCATCAAGAACCCCGGCCTGCGCGGCGAGTTGATCGCCAACGCGCTCGGCACCGACACGAAGTCGATGCGCGTGCCGATGAAGAAACTCATCGAGCAGAAGCGCATTCGCACCTCGGGTCAGGCCCGCGCCACGGCCTACCACCCGGTCTGATTCGCGCACTCTCGACGCACTCGCGGCGTCGCAGTCGACACCGACAGGGCCGGGGCACCCCGGCCCTGTCGCTTTCCATCCCGTGCGCGGCGGACCGCCGGTGGGAAGGAACTGCTCGCTCCGCAGCCCTTGGAGCCGCTCGTGTTTCAAGAATGAGATTTCCTGGCGCGGTCGAGCTGCGCCGCGGACGAAGTGCGGACTCCAAGGAGCCACCACCATGACCCAGATGTCCGCCGACCGCATCCGTGCTTCGTTCCAACTGATCG
>VGYZ01000043.1 GCA_016872795.1 Planctomycetota bacterium | reverse complement strand
TGAAGCGGCCTGCCGCGCCGGCATCGGCTGGACGCACCTCGAAGAGGGTGATCCCACCGCCGCGGCGGAGAGCTTTCGCTCGATGGAGAAGCTCGAGCGCGGCGCGATGGCGAGCGCGCACCCGCCGAGCGTTCGTTCCGGCGTCGCGGGGCTCGCGGCGGTGGCCGCCGAGCTCGAACGCCGCGGAACGCTCGCGGAGGCGGCCAGCGTGCTGCTCGAACTGCACCGCTACGAGCCCGATGTCGTAGCGTGGGCGCTCGACTGCGGACGCGTGTACCGCGCCGTGGCCGAACGCTCGCACGCGGAGTCCGAGGAGCTCGCGCTCGCGGCCGACGGACGCATCCGCGAGCCGCGCCGCCTGCTCGCACTGCAGGAACGCTCGGGCATCGATGCCTCGCTCCCGATCGGCCCTCGGCTCCAGACGGAGTTCCGCATCCGCGCCGAAGACCTGCGCAAGCGCTCACGCAAGCAGTTCGAGCACGCCTACCGCAGCCTGCTCGACGCGAGCCGCCTCGCGCCGACGGACATCCGCGCCATGGCGGACGCCGCGCTGATCGCGATCGAGTACCTGCACATCGACTTCGATGTCGCACGCGGGCTGCTGAACGCCGCCATCCAACTCGGCGAACGGCAGCTCGCCTCTGCGGACTTGGACGAGGGCGCCCGCAATCGCCTGCGTCAGGCCTGGGGCGACGCGCACGAATACATGGGCATCTACTATTTGGAGCGCGATGTCGTCCGTGACCCTCGCCGCGCGCTCGACTACTTCGAGCGCGCGCTCTCCATCGGCCCGGGCGCGCGACCGTCCGTCCGCGAAATCTATGTGCCACGCTGCAAGCTGGCGCTCTCCACCCGCGACTAGTCGTCCTTGCCTGCCATGCACACCACCCTCCTGCTGCTCTCCCTCTCGCTGCTTCCGTCGACCCCCGACGCGCACCTCGCGGCACGCTCGAGCCTGTCTCAAGAGAGCGCCGACGCGCGCATCGAAAAGGGCCGCGCGCTGCTCGCCCAAGGCAAGCTGGCCGAGGCGCAGGTCGAGTTCGATGCCGCTTGCGAGCAAGCTCCGAACCCGACGACGCGCGCGTGGAAGACGCGCGGCTGGATCGCGGCGCTGCGCTTCGACGACGCCTTGCTCGAGATCGAAGCGCTCAAGTCAGCGGGGGCTCCCGCCGGACTCGTCGACTACCTGTTCGGCATGGCGTTCCTCGGTCAGGCCAAGGACGCGATCGCCAACAACCGCGCCGGTCAGTACACGCAGAGCCAGTTCGAGGATGCGGCGCGCAGCCTCAAGCTCGCCGTCAAGACGGATGCCGCGCGCTTTCAAGACGCGTGGACCGCCCTCGCCGAGGCGGCGTGGTACAGCCAGGACCTCGAAGCCGGTCGCGAGGCTGCCGAGAAGGCGCTCGCCTTCGACCGCCAGAATCCCGATGTGCATGTGATCCTCGGGCGCATCGGGTTCTCCCGCTATGTCGCCGAGCAGGACACCGCCGCGAAGGAGACGCTGTGGAAGTCGACCTATGCATCCTTCGAGCGCGCGGTCAACCTGCTCGGCACGCCGACGCAGCTGCCGCGCCAAGCGCTGCTCGCCGAAGTGCACATGCAACTCGGCAACCTGCACGGCTGGAAGTCGGACATGACCTCCGCCGCGGCGAGCTTCGCTTCCGCCGTCGCCTGGGACCCTGCGCGCGTCAACTTCCCTCAGGCCTACAATGTGCTCGGCTCGACCAGATTCCTCGGCATGTGCGAGGACGGCTCGAAGCGCTTCGCGGCGCGCGCGGGCGAGAACGACGCGCGCAATGCGACCGTCTCGTGGTGGACCGGCTTCGCGCAGTTCGAAAACGCCAAGTGGCCCGAGTGCGAAGCGTCGTTCCGCAACGCCGTGCGGCTGTGGCCGGCCTTCGCGAATTCGTGGTACTATGTGTACCGCGCGGCATTTTCCCAGCAGCGCTACGCGCAGGCGATCGAAGCGCTCTACAACTTCCGCCGCGCCGATCCCGAAGGCCTCGTGCAGACGCTCGCCGGCGACCTCGGCCGCAACACGGGCGTGCTGAACGGTCTCGTCGCATGGTGCGCGGACGCCGAGAAGCAGAAGGGTCCCCCGCGCAACGAGGACGCGGCCATGATCTGTGACCTCTTCACGCGCCTCGAGCCCGATGTCTCGCGCCACTGGAACAACCTCGGGCTGTTCCTGCGCGACCAAGGCGACGCCCTGCGCGGCAAGCGCGGCGCGAAGCCCGACCCCGAGTTGCTCGCGGACCTGTGGGCTCGCTCCTTCGCCGCCTACGAACGCTCGCTCGAGATCGACCCCAAGGACCCCAACTTCCTCAACGACACGGCGGTCATGCTGCACTACTACCTAAAGCGCGAGTACGACCGCGTGGAGTACCTGTACACGCAGGCGAATGTGCGCGCCGTCGAGGCGCTCGCGCGCACCGACATTTCGGCCGACGAGCGCGCCGTCCGCGAAATCGCCAAGCGCGACTCCGCCGACAACCTGCGCCGTCTGAAGAAGTGGCAAGAGCTCGTGCAACAGCAGCCGAACCTCGAGCCCGCCGACGTGCACTGAGCGGCGCGACGCGAGCGCGCGCCATGGAGCTTCCCGTCCGCATCGTGAGCGAAGCGCCGCGCGAGCCCGTGATCTCGGTCGACGGCTCCTTCGATTCGCCGGGGCTCAACCTGAGCCACTGGCCGGGAAATCGCACGCCGAGGGAGCTGCGCCACGACCTCTCGACGGGATCGGCGCTGCTCTTCGCGCACCTCGCCCCGGCGCAGCGCGCGGAGCTCGCCCGCGGCTGTGTGGCGCTCGCCAACAACCACTACGACACGGATGGACTGTGCGCGCTGTTCGCGGTGCGCTACCCGCAGCGCGCGCTCGAACTCGAACAAGAATTGCTCGATGTCGCGCGCGCTGGCGACCTGTTCGCCTTCCCGAGTGAGCGCGCCCTCGCCGTCGACGCGATCGTCGCCGCCTACGCGGATCCCGCGCGCTCCCCCATCGCAGCCGAGCTTGCGGGGCGCGACTCGCTCGCGCGCCACCAGCTCGCCACCGAGCGCCTGCTCGAGCTCCTGCCGACGCTGCTCGAGGACGATCTCGAGCCGTGGCGCGCGCTGTGGGGCGAGCGCGTCGCGCGCGCGAGCGCCGAGCGCTCCGAGCTCGGCGCCTGCCTGCGCGACGACCTCGTGCACCTCGACTGGACGGTCTGGACCGCCAAGCCGAGCCAGTTCGCCGCGGGCGCACCGGGTCGCCACGCACTGTTCGGCTCGACTCCGCAGGACCGCGTTCTGTTCCTGCAGGAAACCGCAGCGGGCACGCTGGCGCGCTTCGCGATCAGCACGCTCTCGTGGTTCGACCTGCCGAGCCGCTCGCCGCTGCCGCGCCCCGACCTCGCGGCTCTCGCGAGCGAGCTCAACCGTCTGGAGGGCTGTGCGAGGGACGCGCACCATGCGTGGCGCGCGCAACCCTCGGACTCGCCATCGCCCGAGCTGTGGTTTGGCACGCGCGAGCTCGAGCTGTTCAGCGAGCACAACACCGCCCTGCGACCCAGTCGCATCGGTGGTGCGAACCTGCGCCGCGTGCTAGCCGAGGCCCAGCGCGACGCGCTGGTCGCGGCCCTGCCGCAGTAGTCGCGCCCGCTCAAAAAAAGCCGCGAGGGCGCACGGCCGCGGCCGCACGCCCTCGCAAGATCGAACGCTCGCGCGCGCTACTTCTTCGCTTCGCCGATGGTGCGCATGCGATTGATCGAGCGCACCAGGAGGAAGATCGCGAAAGCGACGATCACGAACTCGAGCAGCGACTGCAGCAGGTTGCCGTAGCCGAGCACCGGCGCACGCGCCGCGATCGCCTTCTCGAAGCTCTCGTAGTCCTCGCCGTCGAGCGCGAGGAAGCGCCCCTTGAAGTCGACCCCGCCCGTGAGCAGGCCGACGATCGGCATCAGCATGTCGTTGACGATCGAGTTGACGATCTTGCCGAAGGCGGCGCCGATCACGACACCGACCGCGAGGTCGATCGCGTTGCCCTTGACCGCGAAGTCGCGGAATTCCTGCATCATTCCCATGGGAGTGGCTCCTTGATCTCTCAGAACTTCCAGCCGACGGAGAGCAGGTAACGGTTGTCGACGCGATCGTTGCCGGACACCGGCGTGTTGTCGTAGTCGAGCACCCACTTGAACGACGCGAGCATGTTCTCGCTGAGCTTCGCATCCGCGGTGAACTGCGAGCGGCCGTACACATCTTCGGTGTCCTCGAAGGACGGGTACGCTTCGAGGATGTGCGCGAAGCTCCATGTGTCGCTCGCCTTGTAGGCGACATTCGTCGAGCCGCGCACCGTCCAGTCGTCGGTGTCCGTCGCGGTCTTGTAGTCCGTGTCGATGTAGGCGAGACCGGCTTCGACCGCGAACTTCCACGCGTCGGTGTCGATGTACTGGTGACCGACCCCGGCACCGGCGGTCCAGCGCAGGCTGATGTCCTGCTGCAGGTCGTTTTCCGCCGTGACCAGCCCGTAGGCGTAGGTCTTCTCGGCGAAGAAGTAGTCGTACTTGCCGCGGCCGAAGGTCTTGCGGTCGGTCAGGACCCAGCCGCCGCCGACATTGTTGTTCTCCGCGTAGACCCACAGGAAACCGAGCGTGAAGGCGTCCTTCTCGCGCTTGAGCGTCGCGTCCGCGCTGGCGTTGGCCTGACGCATCTGCGAGTTGCCATCCGTCATCACGAAGCCGGCCGAGACATTGCCCGTCCACTTGGGCGCGGGGGCGGCCGGGGCATCCTGCGCGAGCGGGGTGACGGCGAGACTCGCGGCGGGCGCGGGCGCCGCCTCTGCGGCGTGGGCGGTGGCGAGCAGAGCGAAGTGAATCAACTGTTGGAACATGGGGACGCTTGGCTTCCTTGTGGTGGGACTGCGGGGGACCGTGCAACCTCGCAAGCCGCTCAGGGGGAGGCGCGGCTCGAGGAGGGAGGTTTATGGCGACCGAGGCCAGCGGCACGCAAGGCCCGGCGTGGTTTTGGGCCTGAGGGGGGAGTCTCGGGCTAGTGGCCGCGGCTCGGCTCGTGGCGGGCGCCATTGCCGTTGGACGCGCCCGAAGCCTTGGTCGCGAGGTCCCCATTCGACTCGCGCAGGCGCCGCAGGGCGCCCGCATCGTGCGGAACGAGCTCGCCGCGCGCCGGTTCGAGGCCCGCTAGCGAGAAGACGCGCTCCAGAAGCCGCACGCGCTCCTGCATCGGGAGGCAGTCGACCGGGATGTACGGGATGGCGAACATCTCGAGCATCAGCTTGACCATGCCGTCGATGCGCACGACTTCTTCCCACGCGACGCCGGCGCGCACGCCGTCCTCGGCGAGCAGCTCGCGGTGCGGGCGCAGGAAGAACACCAGCCCGTCCTTGACCGAGTCGATGTAGTTCCCCAGCCGCGGATCGGTGGCGAGCTTGTTGAGCACGCGCGCGTGCTGCGCGGCATAAGCGAGGTTGCAGAAGGCGCGGTCAGAGACGAACGAGCCCTTTTGCTGGGACTCCGACATGATCTGTCGCTCGAAGACCTCGCTCTGGTAGCGGTCGACCACATCGAGCCGCGAGCGCATGGCGTCGAGGTGCTCCTCCATCTCGGCGAGCACGCCGCGCGCCACCTCCGAGATCATCGGCAGACCGTATTGGTCGCGCACCCAGCGGGCGAGCGTGGTCTTTCCGGTCGAGTGGGCACCGACGAAGTAGATGCGGAGCGGGCGCTGCATGGGGGTCTCCTTCAGGGGGCGCGCGATCCTATCCCTAGGGGCCAATCTGTCCACCGCGCCCTACATATTGTGGATAACTCCCCTGTCGCCCCCACTCCGCGGCGGCCGCAGCACGACGAGACACAGCGCCAGCAGCCCGGCCGAGCCGAGGAACAGCCCGCGCACGCCGACCAACACGCTGATCGCCCCGCCGGCCATCGACGCCACCGCGATGGCGAAGGCCCGGGCCGCGAACACGACGCCGATGGCGCCCCCGCGCTGGGAGGCGGAAGACTCGGCCGCGGCGACCCCGAAGGCGAGCGGAGCCGAGCCCGCCATGGCCGCCCCGAACAGCACGCGGGCGAGGAGCAGCGCCTCGTAGCTGGAGGCCAGCCCCTGCGCGAGCAGGGCCACCGCGCACAGCGCCGCGCAGATCCGCAGCGTCCGGTAGGCACCGCGCCGATCCCCCAGCCGCCCCCACAGCGGCATCGAGACGAGGTTGGCCGCCGACATCGAGAAGAACAGCGCCGCCGTCGAGGGCTTCATCCAGCCCAGCCATGTCTCGACGTCGCGCACATGCAGCTCGAGCAGCGGATTGGTGGCGCCCATGCCGAACTGCAGGCAGAAAAGCAACAGCATCGACGCGCGCAGCGCCGCGTTCCCGCGCAACTCCCCGATGTCGCGCACGAGCGTCCGCAGCGCGCCGAGGGGCTCGAGTCGCCGACCATCGCTGCGCTGCGAGCTCGCATCCTCGCGCGCAAAGCAGAGGACCAGCAGCGCCGCTACGAGAGAGAGCACCGCGACGCCGAGGTACACCTCGCCGACGCCCAGCTCCGCGCGCAGGAGTTCGCCCGCAAGCGGCCCGAGGATCGCGCCGAGCACCATCGATGTCTGCAGCCAGCCGCTGACGCGCGACTGCGCCTCGGCCGGCGCCTGCACGCTCACCAGCGTGATGCTGGGCGCGACGAAGCCCGAGAACAGACCCTGCGCGATGCGCAGCGCGAGCAACTCCCACGGGCTCGTCGCGAAGCTCATGGCGCCCACGAACAGCGTGATCGCGAGCATCGAGCGCAAGATCATCACGCGCCGTCCCACCCGGTCACCGAGCGCGCCCCACAGCGGGCTCGAGAGCGCCGCGAACAGCGGGGCCGCGCCGTACAGCACGCCTGCCCAAGTGGCGATCTCGCCGCGATCCGTGAGCCCGAGGTGCTCGAGCTGGCTCGGGAAAAAAGGCAGGAATGCCATCATCCCGATCGCCGTGACGGTGTTCGCGAGCCAGACGGCGGCGAACGTGCGCTTCCAGGTCGGCATCCCCAAGCGCACAGCGTAGCAGAGCGCGCGCCCGCGCGCCTCAGCCTGCGGCCGTGCGCGGGAAGGGCAACGCGAGTTGCAGGATCGGCGCGCCCGTCTCGACATCGTCGGCAAGCTGCGCGCGCACGCGGTCGAACTCGAGGCCGCGGCCGAGGAACGCGGAGACGACACGCGGATCGAAGTGCGTGCCCGAGCCGCGCGCGATGGCTTCGATCGCAGCCGCGTGCGTCCACGCCGGCTTGTAGGGACGCTCGCTCGTCAGCGCGTCGTACACATCGGCGAGCGCGAGGATGCGGGCCGAGAGCGGGATCGCGTCGCCGCGGATCCCGCGTGGATAGCCGCCGCCGTCCCAGCGCTCGTGGTGGCACCACGCGATCTCGAGGCTCGTCATGAGGAACGGCTGCTCGCCGGCGCTGGCGATCACGCTGCGCAGCGTGTCCGCGCCGATCGTGGTGTGCTGCCGCATCGTTTCCCACTCCTCTGGGTCGAGCTTGCCCGGCTTGAGCAGAATCTGGTCGGGGATCCCGACCTTGCCGATGTCGTGCAGCGGCGCGGACTTCTCGAGCACCGCGATCCACGCGTCCGTGAGCTCCGCGCGAAAGTGCCCGTCCTCGCGCAGACCGATGGAGAGCATGCGGCAGTAGGCGCTGACGCGCTCGAGGTGGCGGCCAGTCTCGTTGTCGCGCTGCTCCGCGAGCTTGGCGAGCGCGAAGATCGTCGCCTGCTGGGCCTCGTCGCGCTCGCAGCGTCGCAGCACATTGCGCGCGGCCACGGAAGCCGAGGCGGCGATCGACGCGAGCAATTCGTGGTCCGTGGCGTCGAGCGCGCGACCCGTCGTGTCCGCACTCGAACACTCGAGCGCGCCCAGCTCGCCTTCGGCGGTCGCGAACGCCACGCGCTCCGACGCGAGCCCGGAGCGCTCGCCGCGGGTGCTCTCGATCACGCCACTCATTCCGCGCGGCAGCACGCGGAACTCGACGCGCGTCCAGCCGAGCCCGCACACCTCGCAGGCCGCCTGAGCCGTGGCCTCGGCGACGCGCTCGAGCGTCTCGCACGAGTTTAGGTCGCCCACGAAGTGCTGCAGGCGCGAGAGCGCGCGCATCTGCGCGTGGATCCGATGCTCGAGGTGGCCGTTCTGCTGCTGCAGCGTCGCGCGCGAGCTCGCCTCGGCCTCGACGCGCTCATTCTCCGCCACCCGTCGACGATGTTCAGCGAGGGCGTCGTCGATCGCCGCAGCGAGACTCGCGCGCGAGCAGGGCTTCTCGAGGAGGCGGAACACGCCGCCTTGGTGCAGCGCTTCGACGGCCATGTCCAGTTCCGCCATGCCCGTGAGCAGCATCGACACGGTCTGAGGCGAGCGCGCGTGGATGCGCGCGAGCAGCTCGCTGCCGCGCGTCCCCGGCATTTGGTAGTCGCTCAGGACGACCGCGAATGGCCCGCGCGATTCGCACAGCGAGAGGGCCTCTTCGGGCGAGCGCGCCGCATGCACATCGAAGGTGCCCGCGAACATGCACACGAGCAGGTCGAGCGTCTTGGGCGTGTCGTCGACGAAGAGGATCGGCTCGCTCACGGTGGGGTCTCGCGCAGCAAATCCCGAGGGGTGCGGATCGCTGCCGAGTTGTCGGAGTTGCTTCCCGCGCCCTTGAGCGCGAGCATGCGCGCGCCGCGACCCCGCGCAACGAGCCCGACTCAGGCTCGAAAACGGCACGCGCCGGCGAGGCGGCCCCCCGCCTGGAATTTTTTTCCAGGGGCCGGCCGAGCGCCCCGCGCGACCCCAGTTCTCGTAGCTCTAGTTCTTGTAGCTCTGGATCGGTGCGGGGATGCGGCCGCCGCGGCGATGCAGGACGCCGCAGGAGAACTTGCCGGGGTCCTGCACGATCGCGGTGCCGAGCAGACCACCCCACTCCACCGTCTCGCCCGGACCCTTGCCGGGCACCGGAATGATGCGCACCGCGGTCGTCTTGGCGTTGACCATGCCGATCGCCATCTCGTCGGCGATGATGCCCGTGAGCGTGGCCGCGCTCGTGTCGCCGGGCACAGCCACCATGTCGAGGCCGACCGAACACACGCTCGTCATGGCCTCGAGCTTGGCGAGGCTCAGGGCGCCCACGCGCACGGCCTCGATCATGCCAGCGTCCTCGCTGACTGGAATGAACGCGCCCGAGAGACCGCCGACCGACGAGCTCGCCATCGCGCCGCCCTTCTTCACGGCATCGGTGAGCAGAGCGAGCGCCGCCGTCGTGCCGGGAGCGCCCGTGCGATCGACGCCGATCAGCTCGAGGATGTCGGACACGGAGTCCCCCGCCGCCGGAGTCGGCGCGAGGCTGATGTCGACGATGCCGAAGGTCGTGTCGAGGCGGCGCGCGGCCTCGCGGCCGACGAGCTCGCCCATGCGCGTGATCTTGAAAGCCGTGCGCTTGACGATTTCCGCGACGGCGAGCAAGTCGGGCTCAGGCCCGAGCTTCGCGATCGCGGCGCGCACCACGCCCGGACCGCTGACGCCGACATTGACGACCGTCTCCGGCTCGCCCGTGCCGATGTGCGCGCCCGCGACGAACGGGTTGTCCTCGACGGCGTTGCAGAAGCACACCAGCTTGGCGCAGCCGAGGCCGCCCTGATCGGCCGTGAGCCGCGCGGTCTCGAGGATCACATCCGAAAAGCGCGCCACCGCGTTCATGTTGATGCCGGCCTTGGTCGTGCCGAGCGACACCGACGAGCACACATGCGCCGTCTCCTTCAGCGCGCGCGGGATCGAGCGGAACAGCGCGTCGTCACTGTGCGTGAAGCCCTTGTGCACATAGGCCGTGAAGCCGCCGATGAAGTCGACGCCGCACTCCTTCGCCGCGGCGTCGAGCGCGCGGGCGAAGGGAACGAGATCGTCGGTCGCGCTCGCAGCCGCGACGAAGCTGATCGGCGTCGTCGCGATGCGCTTGTTGACGATCGGGATGCCGTAGTCCTCCGAGATGCTGCGGCCCACGGCCTGCAAGTTGCGCGCGTGCTGCACGATCTTGGTGTAGATCTTCTCGCAGGCGCTCTCAGGGTCCGGGTCGGCGCAGTCGAGCAGGTTGATGCCGAGCGTGATCGTGCGGATGTCGAGCGTCTCGAGCTCGATCATGCGGACGGTCTCGAGGATCTCGCGGTCGGTGAACGGCATGGTCGCGGGCTATCCGTGGTCTTGGGACGCGCGCCTAGACGCGGTGCATGAAGCGGAACACGCGCTCGTGCATCACGCGCACGACATAGTCGTCAGGGCCGCCCATGCACTCGAGCGTCGACTTCATCTGGGCGAAGCCCGAGCCCGGAGGCAGCTCGACCATCAGCACGATGTGGAAGTAGCCCTCGACGACCTTCTGCGAGATGTCGAGGATGCTCGCCTGCGTGCTCGCGATCGCGGCGGTGATCTCCGCCAGCACGCCGGGTCGGTTGCGGCCGGCCGCCGTCACGACGACGCCGGTGAAACTCTGCAGCTCGCCTTCCATCGGCGGCTCGGGCAGGTGCGGCAACGAGCGCTGCGCCAGACTCGCGTCTGGCCCGCGGCTCGGCGCGGGCTCGGCGTACGACGAACCGCTGCGGTGCTTGATCACGATGCCGGCTTCGCGCGCCGTGTCCTGCGCCTGCGCGGTGACGATCGTGCCTTCTTCGACCTCGATCACATGCGCGTTCGCGCGGCGGACATCTTCACTGGTGAGGAAGCGAGTCATGGTTCACGCGATGGGCACGGGGCCCGAGGGGGTCATGCGGGCGACCGTGGCACGGCCGCCGGAGACGACGACGATGTAGGTCGCGTCGCTGGAGAGCATCTGGGACCAGGTGCAGGCACCCGGCGTGCAGCGGCCGCCGCAAGGGCAGCCTGCGGGGCTCGCCTTGAGCGACGCGGCGCCCGGCATCGCACCCTCGCCGGGCGCCGCCGCCTCTCCACGCAGCACCGCGATGCCGAGCTCGTGGGCCGCGTCGAGCGCCGAGGGCGTCGCGAGCGCGCCAGCTCCGAGCACGAGCCGCGCGCCGCGCGGCATCGCGCGCACATCCGCCTCGGTGTAGAGCAGCCGGTTCACCACGGGATTCGCGCGCCGCGCCTAGAGGTGCTGCGTGAGCTCGGGATGCGGGCGCGGAATCACGACCTCGCGCGCGAGCAGCCCGCTGGTCCCCGCCTGTCCGGCGCCGGCGGTGATCGCGGAGCGCACATCGCTGAGCGAGCCCGTGAGCACGAAGAAGCTCTTGCCACCGAGCCCGTTGGCGACGCGCAGGTCGATCAGGTCGACCGAGGCCGTCTTGAGTGCCACATCGGCCGCGACGATCGCGCTCGCGACCGTGGTGGTCTCGATCACGCCGACGGCATCGAGCTGGCCGCTGATGCGACCGCCCTTGCGGCGCAGCATCGGGATCACCTGCTCGTGTACCTGCGGAATAACGAGCTGATCGACCAGGTCGGCACCGGCGAGCTCGGCTCCGCGGCGCGCGCTCGAGCGCACATCGAGCACGGCGCCCGTGAACAGCAGCACATACTTGCCCGGCTGGACCGGCGTCGCGAAGAGGATCTCGACTGCGGCTTCCTTGAGCACCGCGTCGGCGACTTCGACGCCGCGCGCCACCGAGGACAACTCGAGCAGGCCGATGCACGGCTCGAGCGCGATGTCATCGCGCAATTCCGGGTTGAGATCGTTGCGATTCATGCCTTGTTCCCTTGGCGCACGAGCGCTGCAGGCCGATCCTGTGCCGCGGTCGGTCCGACCGAGGCTCCGTCGCACAACTCGGCGCGATCGATGATCGCCGCCACGGCCGTCTGGAATCCGATGTCGTGTCCCTTGCCGATCACATGGCGCGCCGCGCGCCCGAACACGACCAGCACGCGCTCGCCGACGCCGGCGCCGAGCGGATCGACCGCGGTCAAAGTCTCCGCGCTCTGCTTGCCGTCGCGCGTGTAGGGCTGGATCAGGAGAAAGCGGCAGCCGGAGAGCGACGGGTCCTTGACGCTCGACCAGACCTGACCGACGACGGTTCCCAGCAGCATCGCTAGCCCCCCTGCTTGCGCGGCGAACGCGCGGGCGGCATGTCGAGCTCGTCGACGATGCCGACCACCGCGGCTTCGAACGCGAAGTCGCCGTCGCCGCCGCAGGCGACGCGCGCGGCCTTGCCGAAAGCGACGATCACGCGCTGCCCGAAGGCCGCACCGAGCGGGTCCGCCGCGATCACGGGCGTCACCTTGGACGCGCCGGGCTCGCGACGCTCGTCGAGCGCCTCGATCAGGAGCAGGCGCCTGCCTTCGAGGTCCGACGCCTTGCGCGTGGCCCACACTTCACCGACGACGCGACCGAGGAACACTAGTCGACCCCCGAGTTGTCGCGGCCGGCGATGCCTGAGAGCGCGCGGTGCACCGCGGCGACGGCGGCGTCGATCTCGGCATCCGTGCCTGCGAGCCGCAGGCGACCGACCGCGCCGTGCGCGCCCAAGCCCACGATGCGGATCGGAGCGGCCTTCTCGGCCTCGTTGGCGGCGAGCAGCACCCACACGGCCGGGTTCACTTCGAGCGTGTAGAGCGTGTCCTGCGCGAGCAGCAGCATGCCGTTGCGCGTGCGATTGATCAGCATCGCATGGTGGCTGTCGACCTGCCGGATGATCTCGTCGGTGAGCACATTGGGCCGCAGGCCGTCCGCGTAGCCGAACCCAGCCGCTTTGAGGATCAGCCGCCCCGCCTCGCGCACTTGCCCCTGATCGGGGCCGTGCACTTCGAGCGTGCCGTAGCTGCGCTCCGTGACCAGCGCGCCCGGCGTGACGCGGCAGCGCTTGAGCGCCACATCCATCAGGCGATTGATCACGATGCCGGGGCGAGCCTCGAGCCAAAACGCGCTCTCCCCCACGACCGGGAAATAGCCGTCGCTCTCAGCCGCGACCGTGGCCGCGAACTGCGGCTGCATGTGGTCGATGACCACCGCGCCGCGCAACTCGATCGCCGGAGTGGAACGCCGAGACATGGGACCTCACGCCGCCCGCAGCGCGGGCGGCCTGATGCTCACTTCTTCTTCTCGTCCGCCGGGGGCAGGAAGTCCGCGAGGTCGATCGCCGGACGCGGGATCACATGCGTGCCGACGAGCTCGCCGACGCGCCGTGCACCGGCGGCACCCGCCTCGACCGCGGCCTTCACCGCGCCGACTTCGCCGCGCACCATGACGGTGACGAGGCCGCCGCCGGACTTCTCGTAGCGGCCTAGAAGGGTGACCTTCGCGGCCTTGCACATCGCGTCAGCCGCTTCGATCGCGCCGACGAGGCCCTTGGTCTCGATCATGCCGAGGGCGACCAGATTCTCAGTTGCCATGTTGGATTCGTTCCGAAATTAGGTGAGAGAGAGAATTGCGTTGTCACTTCAGGCATTGCACGCGCCCGTTGCGACGTTGTGGTGAGAGCAGCCCTTGCAGGGGCCGAGCGGACAGCCGACGCCCGCGTGCTCCATGAGGCGCTGAATCTCGGTCGGCGTGAGCGTGCCGCCGATGGCGTGCGCGCCGCTGCCGCGCGAAGCGGTGAAGGCGGGCGCGCCCTTCTGGGTGGCGTTCGCGGCAGCCGCGGACACGGGCGCGGCGTAGCCGGCGGGCGACTTCGCGGCCGCCTGCACCTTGGGTGTCGTGAAGCTCGGCGCGCGAGCGGGGGCCCTCGAACTCGGAATACTCGGAGCCTGCACGCTCGGAACCGACGCCGGCGCGCTGTACACAGGCGTCGGCTGCAGAGCGGGTGCGGCCGCGCGCGGGGCGGAAGGCCCACCCGACGCGGGAAAAATCGTGCTGGCCGGATCCGCGGGGCGCGCGCCTTCGCGCGGCAGGAACACAGGGTTGCCGCTCCAGTTGCTCGCCGGAGCGCTCGCGGCCAGCGCAGGACTCTCGCTCGCGTTCGAGGGCGGAAGCTCGCCCAAGAGCGAGCCGCGCGGGTTCGACTCGCCACTCATGCGCGCGGCGCGCGCATGGTCGCGGCGCTGCATTTCTTCCCAGTCGAGCCGCGGGAACGCGACGCGCTTGATGTTGAGCAGGTGCCGCGCGCTGATGTTGTCGCTGGTGATGTTCCCCGCCTGCGGACCGCAGCCGAGACTGACCGACGGGGTGAGGTTCGTGCTGTAGCCGACCGCGCCCTGCGACGAGGGGCCGTTGACGATGATGCGGTTCGCGGGCTTCTCGAGATACCACGCCTCGAGCACGCGCTCGTCGCGCGCCCACACGGCGCAGGTGTGCCCGAGCCCGTCGAAGTGCAGCAGGTCCATCGAGATGCGGCAGCCTTCGCGCCAGCCGTCGACCACATGCAGCGAGAGCACTGGGGCGAGGATCTCGATCGAAAGCGGCCATTCCTTGCCGACGCCGCCCTGGTAAGCGAGCAGGATCGTCGTCTCGCGCGGCACGGAGAAACCGGCCCACTCCGCGAGCGTGTAGGGGTCCTGCCCGACAACATCGGGGTTCATGTGCCCGTCCTTGTTGCACAGCGCAGCGAGCAGGCGCGTCTGGTGCTCATCGCACACATGCGCCCCGTTGCGGCGCAGCTCGGCTACGAGCGCATCTTGGATCGGCTTGTCGATCACGAGCCCCTGTTCCGAGCAGCAGAATGTGCCGTTGTCGAAGCTCTGGCTCTGCACCACCGCGCGCGCCGCGGCGGCGACATCGGCCGAGCGGTCGATGTAGCACGGCACATTGCCGGGGCCGACGCCGTAGGCCGGCTTGCCCGACGAGTACGCGGCCTTGACGAGGCCGGTGCCGCCAGTCGCGAGGATCACCGACACGCGCCTGTGCTTCATCAGCGCGCCTGTGGACTCGATCGTCGGATTCGAGAGCGACTGCACGAGGTCCGGCGGGCCGCCCGCGCGCTCGATCGCGCGGCGCAGGACCTCCGCCGTCTCGCCTATGCAGCGCTTCGCGCGCGGGTGCGGGCTGATCACGATCGCGTTGCGGCCCTTGACCGAGATCAGCGACTTGAACAGCGCCGTCGAGGTCGGGTTGGTGGTCGGGATGATGCCCGCCACCACGCCCACGGGCGTCGCCACCTCGACGATGCCCGAGCGCTCGTCGCGCGCCACGATGCCGACCGAGCGCAGGTCCTTGATCGAGGCCCACGTGCCCTCGGAGCCGAAGAGATTCTTCAGCACCTTGTAGTGCACGCGCCCGATCCCGGTCTCCTCGACCGCCAGCTTGGCGAGGTCGTAGGCCGCGCGCGCGCCAGCCTCGGCCATCGACTTGCACAGCGCGTCGACCTGCTCCTGCGAGAACGAATGCACGGCTTCGCAGGCGCGCCAAGCACGCTCCGCGCAGTCGCGCACCTCTTGCAGGGCGCGCAAGTCGGGATCGAGGTTCGTCACGCTCTAGCGGACCTTGGCGCGCAGCGCCGGCTCAGTCCGCCTTGCCGTCCCAAGCGCCCTTCTTCACGGGCTTCAGCTCGGGGAGGACCTTCCACAGCTGCTCGTGGGGGCGCGGAATCACATGCACGCTGACGAGCTCGCCGACGCGCCGTGCGGCGGCCGCGCCCGCGTCGGTGGCGGCCTTGACCGCGCCGACCTCGCCGGAGACGAACATCGTGTTGAGCCCGGCGGTCACATTGACCTTGCCGAACAGCGCCACCTCGGCCGCCTTGACCATCGCGTCACCGGCCTCGATCGCTCCGATCAGGCCCTTGGTCTCGACCATGCCGATCGCGTTGTATTCCATGGGGTGGGGTCCTCGGGTGCCGGGGGCAGGCCCACGGGGCCCGCGCTTTCTGGGTTGGATGAGGAGTCACACCGGCGACCGGAGTCTAGGGAGCGCCCTGTGCGGCTGCAATTGCCCCGGATGTTGCGTGTGAGATGGCCCTCACATGCACGGCGGATGAACCGCCCTAGCCGACTTGGCGCGTGGGGCCCTTCAATCGCGGAAGGCGTCGGCGTCGAGCGCGGCCTCGCGCTGCGCGCTCTGGCCCAACGCCAAGCCGAGCGCGGCGAAGCACGCCAACATGGAGCTGCCGCCGGTCGAGAACAACGGCAGGGTGAGCCCCGTCATCGGAATCAGCCCCAGGTTGACGCCGATGTTGATGAAGAAGTGCGCCGCGAAGTACAGGCCGATGCCGGTGACGAGCAGGCGCGAAAAACGCTCGCGCACTGCGCTCGCACTCCACAGCACGAGCGCGATGAAGAGCGCGTAGAGCAAGAGCAGCCCGGTCGTGCCGACGAAGCCCGCTTCCTCTGCGATCACCGCAAAAATCGAGTCGCAGTCGCGCTCGGGCAGGATCGCGGCCTCGTTGGAGACACCGTGGCCGAGCCCGCGCCCGAACCAGCCACCGTTCCCGATCGCGACGCGCGCGTGGTAGGTGTGAAACGCCGTGCCGTTGCGGTCGGCGATCAACTCCTCGGGGCGCATCGAATCGAGCCATGTCTGCACGCGGCGGAGCTGGTAGTCGTGGATCAGCTCGAAGCGATAGCAGAGCGCGAACACGGCGACGAGGGCGAGGGCGAGCCCCGCGATGCGCTTCCCCGAGGCGCCGGCCGCGTAGAACATCCCGACCGAGATCGGCACGAATGTGAGCGCGGTGCCGAGATCGGGCTGCAGCGCGACGAGGACCATCGGCACGCACAGCACCAGCGCGGGTCGCCCCCAGTCGCCCCAGCGCTCGAGCCGACAGGTGTAGAGCACGCGCGCGAGCGCCACGATGAGCCCGAGCTTGGCGAGTTCGGAAGGCTGTAGGTCGAAGCCACCGGGCAGCGGAATCCAGCGACGCGCGTTGTTGCGCGACTCTCCGAGCAGCGGAACGAGGGCGAGCAGGGCGAGCGAGGCCCCGTACACCCACCATGCATGAGTGCGCAACCAGCGCGGTCGCAGGAGCAGCCCGAGCGCGAGCGCCGGCAGCGTCAGCACCACCTTCTGAACTTGACCTGCGAAGTGGATGTCGTCGCGACCGAGCTCGCGATCCGCGCTTTCCATCGCCGCGACGAACACCAGACCGAGCGCCAGCAGGCTGAGCGCCAGCGCGAGCACATGCCAGTCGACATGCAGCCACTGCACTTGCCGCCACGAGAACGCGCGCGCGTCCGGCTGGCGTCCGATCGGTGACGGTCCGGCCATCAGCGCAGCCCCTCCGCGAGCAGCGTCGCGCGTACCTCGGGCCGGCGCAGAAACTGGCGCGCCAGCCAGATCGCGCTGTTGCTCGCCGTCTGCAGCGTGTCCTCGCAGTACACGACCACGACATGACGCGGCGCCTGGCTCGGCAGCCAGCCGACGAGCCAAGTGTGCTTGCGCACGCGCGCGCGACCGTCGGCGGTGACGACCGTGCGACTGTCGAGGTCGCCGCTGCCGGTCTTCGCCGCCATGCGCAGGCCGAGCTCGCCGGCGTTGAGGGCCGCGAAGGCCGAGCCCTGCGGCTCGTTCGCAACCGCGTCGAGCGCGTCGCGCACGAAGGCGAGCGCCGAGGCGGTCAAGGCGAGCTCGCGCGAGCGCGACGGCTGCTCGAGCCCGCCGATGCGCCGCGCGATCCTGAGATCGGGGAGCGTGCCCGTCGCGAGCCCCGCGACCGCGCGCGCCATCTGCATCGGCGTCGCCTCGACCACCGAGAGCCCGTTGGCCGCGAGGCGCGCCTCGCGCTCTCCCAGCGAGCCGCGGAACAGGCCAGGCACCGTGTGTTCGACGATGCCCGGCCGCCTTCCCAGCGCGCGCACGCCGGTCGGCGCGCCGAAGCCGAACTCCGCGGCGAGCGCGCGCCAATGCTCGGGGTCGATGCGCTCACCAAGGCGCGCGAAGTACGAGTTGCACGACTGCGCCAGCGCCTGGCGCAGTCCGAGCATGCCGTGTCCGTGCGTCGAAGCGCAGCGCACATCGATGTAGCCCGCGCCGCGGCCGCTCGGCAACGGCTGGCACGGCTCGGGCTGCATGGGATCGAGCCCGGCGTGCGCCAGCCCCCACGCGGCCACGAAAGGCTTGAACGACGACCCCGGCGGCTGGAAGGGCGCCTTGCGCCATGTGCGCTCGAGCGGCAAGTCCTTGTGGGACGGTGTGTCGCTCGGATCGCGACGAACATCGGGATACGACGCTGCAACGAGCACATCGCCATCGGTTTCGAGCAGCACGATCGCGCCCGTGGGCGACGCCAACCACGCAGCGTCGCGCGCGTTGGGATCCGGCGGCCCCTCCGGCCCCGCCAGACACTCGAGCGCGGCGCGCTGCAGCTCGCTGTCGAGCGTCAGCTCCACATCGAGCCCGTCTTCCGGCGGCAAGTCGAGCTGGTAGACGCCGTCGAGACGATTCTGGAGCCCGCGCACCTCGCGATAGCCGTTGCGCCCGGCTAGCTCGGGGTCGAAGTACGCCTCGAGCCCGCTGCGTCCGCGCAGCTCGTCGCCGCGCAGGATGCGCCGCGCGAGAAAACGCAGCTCGCGCGTCTCGTCCTCGCTGCGAGCGCTCTGCAGGCGCAACTCGGCGAACTGCCGTCGCAGCTCGCCCTCGGCGAGATCCTCTCGCAACTCGCGCCCACCGACACTGCCGACGAGCGCACGCGCGGATGTCCCGCCCCGAGGGTCCAACTGCGTCACGCGCTCGTTCACCTCCACGACTTCGAGTCCCGCGTAGCGATCGGCGTGGCGCGAGATCAGGTGCACGGTCGCGTAGCTCGGAGAGCGCACGACCGCGAGCGCCCGACTCCCGCGATCCTTGAGCACATAGCGCGCGCGCTCGGCGGCGCGATCGAGCCGTCCCTTGGAAGCGACGAGACGCTCGCGCCCCGCGCCGCGCACTGCGGCGAGAAGCGCGCCCAACTCGCGCTCGATCGCCAGCTGCAGGTCGTGATCCCAGCGACTGAACAGCGCGCGCAGTCGCTCGCGCAGGAAGCTGGCCTGCACGCGCTCCCCCACCGCCGCCGACCAGGCCGCCGCGAGCGCCGTGACTTCGTCGGGCGCCGCATCGAGTCCGAGCTCCGCGCGCGCGAGCGTTTCCCACGACGCGCTCTCCGGCTCGACCGCGCCCAGCGCCTCGGGATCCTGCCACGGGAACAAGAGCGTCTCCGCCAGCGGCAACTCGATGTCGAACAGCCCGTCGAGCGCGCCGACCACGCAAGCTTGCGGACACGCGCGCCAGCCTTCGAGCAGCGTGCGCTCCGGATCGGCAGAAAACGCGAGCGCCATGCGTTCGAGCACGAGCTCCGCGGCATCGCGCTCGGCGATGCCGACCTGCAGCTCGGCGACGATCCGCTCGGGTCCCCGCACGAGCAGCGTTTCGCGCGCCGCTTCGCGCGCGCGCAGCAGCCACTGCAAGCTGCGCTCGCTGTCCCACCCGAGCAGGGCCTCGATCCACTCGAGATCGACGCTCGCGTGCAGCGTCGGCGCCTCGATGCGGCCGGGATCGAATCCGAAGGCCTCCTCGAAGAGCTCCGTCGCCGTGTCGTCCTCGACTTGCGCGCGCCACCCTTCGAAGCGCTCGATCAGGCGCTCGACCGGATGCCCCGGAGCCAAGCTCTCTCCGGCTGCGAGTGCGTCCGCATCGAGCTGAGACGCGAGTCGGGTCAAGTCTTCGGCACAGTCGACTTGCGACTGCGCAAGTCGTGCGCGCAGCTCGTCGACTGACGCCAACCCGCGCGCGCGCGCCGCGAGCTCCAGCGCACTCGTGCCCGGCTCCTCGGTCAGCCCACGCACGAATGTGCGCGCCTGATCCCGGTCGAGGCCGAAGAGTTGCGCGAGATAGAAGCGCAAGTCGCTGCGCCGCAGTCGACGCCCTTCGTGCTCCGGCCGCGCGCAGCCCGGCACGAGTCGAGCACCGAGCTGCATGGGCTCGCCACGCGCGAAACGCTCGAGCGTCGCGCCGTCGAGCGAGGCGAGCTCTGCACTCCACTGCGGCAAGTTGGCGAGCGTGTCCGCGAGCGGCACGGGCTCGCCGAGCAGCGCGGTGCGCGCGTGCGCCACGAGCCCGAGCGGATGGCCACGACGAAAGTCGCGATACTGGAACAGCAGGCGATAAGTGCGCTCGTCGCGCGCAAGCGGGCGACCGCGCGCGTCGAGCAGGGCGCCACGCTCGTAGGGCCGCACCGTGCCGGAACGCACCAAGGTCGCCGCCTGCGCCGTCCATGTGCGTGCTTCGACGATCTGCACCTGGTACAGGCGCGCCACGAGCAGCGCCGTGCCGAGCAGGAGCGCGACGATCAGCGGGACGATGCGCCGACGTGCCATGTCGCCCTCCTCCACAGCGGACCGAGGCCCGGCAAGTGCGCGGTGACGGCGCCGAGCGCGAGCGCGGCGACCGCCGTGGAGAGCGCGCGTCGCGCGGCCTCCGCGAGCGTCAGCGACACATCCATCGGCAGCGCGAAGCCATCGAGTCGCGCGGCCGAGAGTCGGGCGTCCTGCGCGAGCGCACACCACACGACCCCCAGTCCCGCGCACAGGCCCGACAGCAACGAGCGCGGCCACGCACCCTGAACGTCGACGATGCCGCGCGCCATGCGCGCGAGCGCGACCATGCCGAAGCTGAGCGCGAAGTTCGTCACGGGTGCGTCGATCGACACCGATGTGCGCGCGATCGCACAGCACAGCGCGAGCCACGGCAGGTCACCGGCGGGCAAGCGTGCCGCGAGCGCGATGAGCAGCACGGCGAGCAGGTCGGGGCGCCAGCCGAACTCGCGCGCGGAGAACGCCCACGCGCCGTCGAGCGCACAGGCCCACACGGCGTAGGCGAGCAGCAGGCACCAGCCGAGCGCGCGGCGCACGGTCACGGACCACTCTCCGACGGTGCTTGCACGCGCACCCACAGCTCGCCCTGCGATGGGCGTCCGGTCTCGGTCTCCAGCGACACGCGGTGCGGACCGGGCCCGGTCGGCAGCCACGCTTCACCGAGCAGCAGCCCGCGCGGCACGAGCGCGGTGCCCGAACCCGTGAACAGATTCGCGCGCACGCGTTCGACGCCGTTGCGCGCCGCGATTCCCAGCGGCGCTTCCCAGTGGAAAACGAGCGCGTCGCGTGCGCGTCCGAGCGACACGAATTCCCCGAGCACGAGCGGTGCGCGCGCGCCGTGGATCGCGGCGAGCACGGGCACGGAAAATCCGCGGTCGCCGAGCGCCACGGCATCGCTCGTCAGCGCGCCCGCGTGCGCGACGCGACCGACGAGGCGCGCACCGCTCACCAGCGCCGCTCCCGTGGCCGCACCCTGCCAACGGCCGAGCGAGAGCTCAAATCCCTCGCGCCCCGCGCTCGGTTCGCCACTCGAGAGCACGCGCGAGCTTGCCCAGTGACCATCGAACAGCTCGTCGGGCAGCGGCACATCCGCGGGCCGCTCGATGTCCGCCGGTGCAGCGACCACGAGCTCGAACAGACCCGAGCGGAAGTCCACGAACGGTCGCAGCACCCACTCGCCTTCCCCATCGGGCTGCGGTTCCCCGAGCAGGAAGCCGCGCGCTTGTTCGGGGAAGCGCGCGAGGGGCGAGAGCGACTCATCGACGCACGCGCTCGCGGCGCTCGGCGAGCGCGAGCTCGGCGTCGACACGGCGAGGTACAGCCGACCTTCGCTCGCGCGCGAAACCTCGGCGAGAGAGCCGACGACGCAGCGCACCTCGGGGTGAGTCGCGTCGGCGTCGATGCGCGCACCGACAGCGAAGCCCCGCGCCGTGACGAGCTCGACCCGAGCGCGACCCGCGCGCGGTGTGTCGAGCTCGACGATGCGTCCGACGAACACATTGCCGTGACAGACCGGCATGCCGCGCGCGAGGCCGCGACAACTGTCGCCATCGACGCGCACCTCGAGCTGATCGAAGTGTCCCGGCCTGCGCCCGACGACCTCGACATGCACGAAGCGTCGCGCGAACGAGAGCGCGGCGAGCGTGGGCAGCGCGGCCTCGCGCTCGGCCTCGTACAGGGCGCGGCGCTGGGCGTAGTCCGCGTCCGCGCGCTCGCTCGGCTGCTCTTCGGCCGCGAAGATCGAGCCGGTGTGCGCAGCGCGCAGCGGCGCCGACAGCTCCGCGACGACGCGCGTCGGCGCGAGCGCCACATCGAGCCAACCTTCGACGCGCGCGTTGGGCCGCAGCGCAAGCCACGCGCAGCCCACGAGCGCGGCGAGGAAAAGCGATCTCCCTCCCGTCCCCCTCACGGAGGGCGATCCTACGCGCAAGGCCCGCGATTTTCGCGCAACTTTGGCGTCCGGCGGAGCGGCCGCCGCGACGGCGCTAGGACTCGTCGTCGGTCGAGAGCACCTTCGAGAAGACATCGAGCTTCTCGAGGAACACGCCCGTGCCGCGCGCGACCGCCGTCAGCGGATCGGGCCCGATGCGCGCCGGGATGCCGAGGTGCTCGGCCATGGCTTCGGCGATGCCGAGCAGCAGCGCGCCACCGCCGACGAGCGTGACGCCCGTGTCGACGATGTCGGCCGAGAGCTCCGGCGGCGCTTCCTCGAGCACGCGGCGCGTCTCCTCGCAGATCTGGCGCACGGGCTCCGAGAGCGCCTCGCGAATCTCGATCGAGGTCACGACCGTCTTGCGCGGCAGGCCTTGGATCGTGTCGCGGCCCTTCACTTCCATCGACAGTTCCTGCGCCATGGGCCACGCGGAACCGATCGTGAGCTTGATCTTCTCGGCCGTCTGCTCGCCGATGGCGAGGTTGTGGTGACGGCGCAGGTGATTGACGATGGCCTCGTCGAGCTCGTCGCCGCCGACGCGCAGGCTGGTGGCCGAGACTTCGCCGGCGAGGGCGAGCACCGCGATCTCGGTCGTGCCGCCGCCGATGTCGACCACCAGCGAGCCGCGCGCGTCCGTCACCGGCAGCTCGCAGCCGATGCCCGCCGCCATGGTCTCGTTGATCAAGTACACGCGGCGCGCACCCGCGCGCTCCGCCGAGTGGATCACCGCGCGCCGCTCGACCGCCGTGATGCCGTAGGGCACCGCGATCACGACCTGCGGTTTGACCCACGTCTTGCCCTCGTGGACCTTGGTGATGAAGTAGCGCAGCATGCGCTCGGTCACCTCGAAGTCCGCGATCACGCCGTCGCGCAGGGGGCGGATGGCTTCGATGTTGCCCGGCGTCCTGCCGAGCATGGCCTTGGCCGTGCTGCCGACCGCCATGCCGTCGAGCAGCACCTCGTTGGTGCCCTTCTTGACGGCCACGACGCTCGGCTCGTTCAAGATGATGCCGCGGCCGCGGACGCACACGAGGGTGTTGGCGGTGCCGAGGTCGATGCCCATGTCGACCGAGAAACGGCCGAGGGCCCATTCAATCGGCTTGAAGACGCTGCCCATGGTTGGATCGCTCTTGGAAGGGGCCGCTGCGACGAGCGCGCGACCCCGTGAACCAGCGGGATGATCTGTGCGAAGGCCGAAGTCGACGACGGGCGACCCCTCGCACGTCCACGCGCCTCGGCTTTCCCAATTCTAGGCATGCTCGGCGTCGAAACGCTCGCGCGCGCTCGGATCTTTTTTGCGACCCGTTGAGGCAAAAGCGCGTGGTCGCTCGGAGAAACCGCGCGGCGGAGACGGCGGACCCCGACCGCAGGAAGCCCGTTCCGAGGGCCGGGCCGAAAGGACTGCGGCCGGCGCGACTCCACAGAGCCGCACCGGCCGCTGGGGTTGCCGCTGTGCTCAGGGCCGAAGCCGAGCGAGCGAGCGCCGCGCCCTGGAGGAAAGCGTCTTGGAGGCAGGCGCCCTAGAAGAAGACACCTTGACCGAGTGCGCCGAGCTCGTGGTCGACGAGCACGATCGCCGCGATCATCACCAGAGCGGTGACGATCGTGGCGGCTTCGACGAAGCCCATGCCCTGGGCTTCTTCGACGACCTCGACGCTGGCGGTCTTGGCGGACTTGGCGGCGGCCTTCTTGTCGGCCTTCGCGGGACGGGTGCTCTTCGCCATGGTGGAACCTCTTGGGGTTGGGAGCCGTGGCTTAGAGGCGGGTCGAAGCGCGGTCGCCCGCGTTCATCTTCGCACTGCCCTTGGAGAGTACGATCAGCGCGGCGCAGGTGTCGTCCGTGACGGTCTCGACCTTGACCTGACCCTTGTACTCGGTGCCGGCGTAGATCTCGAAGGTGTGGCCGCGGGCGACGCCGGCGTTCTTGCCGACATTGAGGGCCACCAGACCCGGCTTCAGGCTGTAGTCGACCTTGACGACCTGCGCCTCGATCAGCGGCATGGCGGTCACATCGCCTTCGGCGACGCCGGTGATGCTCTTGAGGGTGTCGTACTTGGTCTGGACCGCGGCGGTCTCCTTCTTCGAATGCGCGAGGGCCTTCTCGAGGCCGGCGATGTTCATGTCGGCGACGGTCCTGGCTTCCTCGGCGTCGCGCTGGGCGGCCTCGGCGGCCTCAGCCTTGCGCTCGGCGGCACCGCGGGCCGACTCGGCCTCGGCCTTGGCTTCGAGGGCCGCGGTCTTCTCGCGGTCGATCTTCTCGAGCTGGTTGCCCATGCCCGTCACCGACTCGCTGATCTTGGCGATGTCACCGCGCAGACCTTCGTTGGCGCGCTTGGCCGCGTCGAGGTCCGACTGCAGGCGCTCGGCGTCGCTCTTGTACTGACGGCTCTCGGCGAGGGCGGCGTCCTTGGCCGAGCGCTCGGTGTTCGTGCTGCTGGTGGCCGAGTCGAGCTGGCTCTGCAACTCGGTCGCCTGCCTCGAGAGCTTGGCGATCTCGGCGTCCTTGGCCTTCTTCAACTCCTCGGTCTTGTTGAGGCTGTTCGCGGCCCACCCGAGGAAGGCGCCGGCAAGGATCAGGTTCAGGGCGAGGAGGATCTTACCGATGGTGCTCATACGTCTCCGGAAGAAGCGGGGGTTCCGTTACAGGCGTGTTGGTCCGCTCAGCGGGGCTGTCCGAGGCGCCGACCACGAGTGCGGGGGCAAACCGCAGCAGGGTGGGACCGCATCGGGCAGCGCTCGAACGGGGGGTGGGACAGTGGGGCGGGAGTATAGGGGCGCGGCTTCGAGAGGGTCAAGATCGCGCTGGCACTCTCCACGCGGACTGGCCCGGAGGGGGCAAGCCCGTGCCGTCTCCTATCCCTCGTCCTCGTCGGGTAACCGCTGGCCGCCGCCCTTCGAGCCCTTGCTCGCGGGCTTGCCTCCGCCGCCCTTGCCTCCACCGCGCAAGGCCGCGAGCAGTGCCAGCACCGGCAAGACCGTGAAGAGCGCGAACCACAGCCGCTCGAGCCGCACGAAGGGCGTGCGCTCCGCCACATCGTTCGCCCGGCCGGAGGCCTCGAAGGGCGTGCGCGAGGCGGTCGGCACGGGCACGCTGGTGAGCAGGTAACCGCGCACCATCTCGTCCTCGCCGCGGGCATCGACGAGGCGCGCCACATCGCGGCCGTCGGGCCCGATCACGATCGAGGTGCCGGACTGGGTCGCGCGCACGACGGCGCGGCCAGTCGAGAGCGCCGCCAGCCGCGAGAAGGCCAGCATCTGCTCGCTCTCTTGACTGCGCTCGAACCAAGCCTCGTTGGACACCACCACATGGAAGTCGACATCCGCCCGCCGCACGGCGTCGGTGAAGACATCGTCGAAGGCGTTGTCGAAGCACACGGCGGCGCCGAGCCGGTAGCTGCGTCCGTCGCGGGCGCTGAAGGCCAGCACCGGGTCGTCCCCCACCGGTCCCAGAAAGTCAGGGATGTAGCCGGCGAGCTCGAGGATCACCTCGCGCACCATGCCGAGGTGCTCGAGACCCAGCATGGTCTCGGCCCCGGGCACGAGGTGGCGCTTGGCGGCCGGTCCGACCCGGGTGCGGCCCGCTCCGGTCCAGATCAGCGCCGCGTTCTGGAAGCGCACGCGCCCGCCGACCGGCCGCAGGTATTCGGCGCCGGAGAGAAAGACGGTCCCCAAGGGCAGGATCGGAGCGCGCCCTCCGGCCCCGAAGAGCAGCCCCTCGATCCACTCGCGCTCGTTGGCGCGGGCGCGGCGAGCCCAGGCTGCGTCGAGGCCAGCGCCGCGCCAGGGATCGAGTCGCGTGCCATGCTCCAAGGCCAGCGCGAGCTCGTCGGACACGACCGGGATGCGCAGCATCGTCTCGGCCCACACGACCACATCGGGATCCGGCGTTCCGCTCGTGCGCGCGGCGACGAGGCCCTCGCGCGTCAGGTCGAACTGCTCGTCCATCATCGCGCGCGACTGGTCCGACTGCTGCTTGCGGCGCTGCTCGAAGCCCGGTTGCACGAGCAGCACGCGCGGCCCGTCCTCGGTCGCGGGCGCCGGAACGAGGCGCGCGAGCACGATCGCCGCGGCGAGCGGCAGCAGTCCGATGGCGAGCGGCCACGCGCGCGTGCCCTTGCCCCCGCCGTCGACCTGGCGCTCCCACAGGTCGGCGAGCGCGCCGCCGAGGGCCGCGAGTACGAGCGTCAGGCCCGGAGTGCCCCACACGCGGGCGGAGCCCGAGATCCACAGCGTGTCGTGCAGGTGCGTGCCGAGCCGCATCCACGAGACGCCGAACGGCGGCTCGAGCGAGGCGCGCAGGGTCTCGAACAAGAGCCACGCCGCCGGAGTGGCGAGCGCGAGCGGCACGCGCCGCCGCAGCGTGCGCAGGGCCCAACCCTGAGCCATGAAATACAGGCCGTGCCCCGGGCCGATGAACCACAGGGTCTGGGTCGCGACCTTCGCCGCCCAGCTCATCACGAGGCACCAGCCGAGCGCGGCGCACAGAAACTCGATGCCCGCGGCCCACGGCCCGCTCGCGGAGGCGTAGCGCGCCCAGAAGGCGACCGCGAGCACGGCGAGCGGCCACACTCCACTGTCGCTGAGGATGCCGGGGCTCGCGGCCCACAGGAGCGCGAAGGCGGCGAGCAGGCCGAGCAGGCGAACCGGGCGAGAGGCTTCCATGGGCAGGCTGTGCAGATGAGGCGCAGCGGAGCGCCGCCGTGCAACTAGAAAGGCATTTCGCGCGGCGCGCGGCGCTCAGGCGAGCGGTCGGTAGGCGAGCACTTCGCCGGGCGCGAGCGGCGAGTCGGCGCGCTGCACCGCGAGCGCCGCGCAGCGCGAGATCCCGACCACGTCCGCCGAGCCGTTCCACGGCACGGGCACGAGGTCCATGCCGCCGTCGTCGGCGGGCTCGAGCCGCACCGGCAGGTACTGCTCGCGCGGGTTGGTGCCGCGCGCGC